>NZ_JBEOPU010000277.1:0-209 GCF_040310405.1 Pseudomonas sp. E45-MNA-CIBAN-0222 | reverse complement strand
CAACGCCGCGCGATCTTCAACAAACTCAGCCCTTTTCACGCCACGCTGGAGCAGGCGCTAAAAGCCGATTCGCTGCGGCCCAAGCAACAGCAGCGCAGTGCCAAGGCGCTGTTGGCGCAAATCAAAGCCGAAGGTTATGACGGTGGCTACAGCCAGCTCACCGCGTTTATCCGTGCCTGGCGAGGGGGACAGGGCAAGGCGTCGCAGGC
>NZ_JBEOPU010000276.1:0-213 GCF_040310405.1 Pseudomonas sp. E45-MNA-CIBAN-0222 | reverse complement strand
TGTTGCCGCTGACCGAAAACTGACCCAGTAGAGGCTGTTCTGCCGACTGAAAACTGACCCAGGTGTTCAACTGCTCCTGCTCAATTTTTGAGCAGGAGAACACAGGGTGATCAGTATGGAAATGATGGGCAAAATCCGCCGGATGTATTTCCGCGACAAGCTGTCGCTGCATGAGATAGCCAAGCGCACCGGGTTGGCGCGCAACACGATTCG
>NZ_JBEOPU010000275.1:0-229 GCF_040310405.1 Pseudomonas sp. E45-MNA-CIBAN-0222 | reverse complement strand
CGCCGGCCACCCCCCGGCCTCTGCGGCGCGAGGGGACGCGCAACCCGGGTGGACACCAGATCCAAGACAGGCGCAGCCAGGGCTGCGCCTACTCGGAGCAGCCGGCCCGGGTGGGCTGCGTCCCCCACGCCAGACTGCAGCAGCCCAGGCCTGCTCACCCACCGCCCCGAGCCAGCGCAGCGCAAGCTGCCTGGCCGGGTAGAACACCGCTTAGTTGCCAGCGTCTTTC
>NZ_JBEOPU010000274.1:0-229 GCF_040310405.1 Pseudomonas sp. E45-MNA-CIBAN-0222 | reverse complement strand
GTAAAAGACGATGTCATTGTTGTTGATGGTAATCACCCTCTAGCGGGCCAATCACTTAACTTTAGTGTTGAAGTTCTCGCTGTAAGAGAAGCCACTGCAGATGAGCTATCTCATGGACATATCCATGCTGAAGGCGGATGTGGTAGCCATGGACACGATGATGCCCATGAATCATGCGGTGAAGAAAAACCTGGCTGTGATGGCAATGGCGGCTGTGGCTGTAGTTAAC
>NZ_JBEOPU010000273.1:0-229 GCF_040310405.1 Pseudomonas sp. E45-MNA-CIBAN-0222 | reverse complement strand
GCGCACAAGTGGCCGAAGCTATCGAAAAGTATGCGCCAGACTATGGTTTTGACGTTGAGTTAAAAGGCTTTGACTTTCAAAAGCTGGTCAATAGTCGTCAACAATATATCCAAAACATTCATCGCTCTTATGATAATAATTTGGCAAAGAACGGCGTTGAAGTGATAAAAGGCTTTGCCAAATTCGTCGATACCAATACGGTCGAGGTCAATGGCGAACATATCACCGC
>NZ_JBEOPU010000272.1:0-229 GCF_040310405.1 Pseudomonas sp. E45-MNA-CIBAN-0222 | reverse complement strand
GGCCGATTCTGTTGAAAAAGTAGGTTTAGCGGCGGCCTGCCGATCAGGTGTGCCTGCTGTCGAAGTGGCTGCAAGCCACTTCAAGTTGCCTTTCGGCGTTTCACTGAGCGTCCTTGCTCAGGTTTGAGGGTTAATTTGAGGGTTTCTGCCCGCAGCAGGCGTACCTATCCCGTGAGCGGTGGCCCTTGAGGCAAAAGCTTGGCCATGCGTCGCAGGTTCTGCACCGTCG
>NZ_JBEOPU010000270.1:0-230 GCF_040310405.1 Pseudomonas sp. E45-MNA-CIBAN-0222 | reverse complement strand
CGTCCTAACAAGGCGCTCACCAAAAGAATAATAATAGCAATTTTTTTAATTCCAGTCTCTTTATATCTTCTAGTAGATACTTTCAATACTAAAGACCAGAAAAAAAACGATCAACTGTTATCAGTTGCTCATTTATCTGAAAGAGATAGGCCATTAGAAAATGAAAACCATATTAGTATGCCTGATAAGCATGCTTTTGCAGCGGCCCTTGAATTGAATGGTATTAGAAC
>NZ_JBEOPU010000269.1:0-230 GCF_040310405.1 Pseudomonas sp. E45-MNA-CIBAN-0222 | reverse complement strand
ATTCCGGATTGCGCTTGGTGTTGAACACCCACAGCGTCAGGCCGACGAAGGCCACGAACACCACGACCGTGCCCAGGCCGCGGATCATTCCAGTGCTCATCTCAAACATCACTCACCTCTTGCTCTTGATGGCAGTGCCGAGCACTTGCAGGTAAGAAACCAGGGCGTCCATCTCGGTCTTGCCCTTGAGGCTGGCCACCGCGCCGCTGACGTCGTCATCGGTGTACGGC
>NZ_JBEOPU010000268.1:0-230 GCF_040310405.1 Pseudomonas sp. E45-MNA-CIBAN-0222 | reverse complement strand
GTAGAACGCTTTTTGGCGATCCAAGCCATGGGAAGTGATAATCCAAAATCCGATATTCTACACATCAAAAACTTAGTGTTAAATAAACCATTACCGACACAACAAGCATTGTCGCAAGGATTGGATATGTTAGCGCAAGTGGATTTACGGGCAACGATCGCTCAAATAGAGCAACCGTGGTTACGTATATGGGGCAAGTTAGATAGTTTGGTGCCGAGAAAGATTATCAC
>NZ_JBEOPU010000267.1:0-230 GCF_040310405.1 Pseudomonas sp. E45-MNA-CIBAN-0222 | reverse complement strand
CTATAAGCGCGTTAACGGCGGGCTGCTCGTACAAGAGCAGGATCTGGGTTTGATTACTGCCAATGACCTAAAAATCGTCACGGATGTGCAACCAACGGAAGCGCAGATTGCTGATTTACTGTTCAGCTGGAACGTCGCAAAATACGTCAAATCTAACGCCATCGTTTATGCCAAAGGTCAGCGCACTATTGGTGTTGGCGCCGGTCAAATGAGCCGCGTCAACTCAGCAC
>NZ_JBEOPU010000266.1:0-230 GCF_040310405.1 Pseudomonas sp. E45-MNA-CIBAN-0222 | reverse complement strand
CCCGCGCGCTGCCCCGGACGTCCCCCACCCCCACGGTGTGCGAGCCGCTCCGGGCCTCCTCCGGCGGGTCGCCCCTCTGGCCCGCCGGCTGCGGCGGGGCGGCCGCGGCCCCCCCCCCCCCCGCCCCCGCCCCACCCCCCCCCCCCCCCCCCCCCCGACGCCCCCACCGCCCGCCCCCCCCCCCCCCCCCCCTACCCCACGACCACCCCCCCCACGCGGCCCCCCCCGGC
>NZ_JBEOPU010000265.1:0-231 GCF_040310405.1 Pseudomonas sp. E45-MNA-CIBAN-0222 | reverse complement strand
GTGCATACACGCGCGCATATTTATCGCGCCATCTTAGAAGGGCTGGCTTACGAGCTTAAACTTGGCTTTGATACCATCGAAAAACGTACCGGCAAACCCATCAAACACCTGCGCGTCTCAGGCGGCGGCTCCCAAAGTGACGCCGCCATGCAGCTCACCGCCGACATCTTTGCCATGCCCGCCTACCGCCCGCACACTTTTGAAGCTACTGGCCTCGGCGCTGCCATCAAC
>NZ_JBEOPU010000264.1:0-231 GCF_040310405.1 Pseudomonas sp. E45-MNA-CIBAN-0222 | reverse complement strand
ACGCTCTTCAAAAGTGCGATCTAAATCTAAGGTACCAATCACAGAACGTGTGGTGGTTTGAGCTAGCTGAATGGCAGCATAACGGTAATCGGTAATCCCATAACTGGCTTTAACGGGATCGATAACCGAAATATAGATGACCCCGTCCACTTCCACATTCACTTCATCACTGGAGAAACATTCTTGCGGCGGTACATCAATGGTCTCTTCCTTTAAATCGTGGATGTAAGC
>NZ_JBEOPU010000263.1:0-231 GCF_040310405.1 Pseudomonas sp. E45-MNA-CIBAN-0222 | reverse complement strand
GCTCGAGCGAGCGCTGCACGTCGGGCGGGACCGGGTGGCGCATCGCGAACTCGGCCTGCGTGCGCAGGCCCGCGAGCGGCGTCTTCATCTGGTGCGCGGCGTCGGCGATGAAGCGTTTCTGCAGCGCCATGTTCTGTTCGAGGCGTGCGAGCAGGTCGTTGAACGACGTGACGAGCGGTTCGATCTCGGGCGGCGCGCGCTGCGCCTCGACGGGCGACAGGTCGTCGGGCC
>NZ_JBEOPU010000262.1:0-231 GCF_040310405.1 Pseudomonas sp. E45-MNA-CIBAN-0222 | reverse complement strand
CCCGCCAGAAGATCAAAAGCTCAAGCCGGGGGCGGCCCTCCCACAACCGCAACCAGCCACGCCGACCCGCTCCCGTGGGAGGCGCGCCCTCGCGGCGAATACAGGCCGCAGGCCGGCCAGAAGATCAAAAGCTCGCGCCGAGGGCGGCCCTCCCACAGACGCAACCAGCCACGCCGAACCGCTCGCGTGGGAGGCGCGCCCTCGCGGCGAATGCAGGCCCCCAGGTCTGCG
>NZ_JBEOPU010000261.1:0-231 GCF_040310405.1 Pseudomonas sp. E45-MNA-CIBAN-0222 | reverse complement strand
CTGGATCGACTGCCGGTGGAAGGCCAGGCCTTCGACGATATCTACCCGTTGTCGCCGATGCAGCAGGGCATGTTGTTCCACACCTTGTATGAGCCTCAGGCGCAGGCTTACATCAATCAACTACGCCTGGATATTCGAGGGTTAGATGTGCTGGCCTTCGGTCGCGCCTGGCAAGCGGCGATCGACCGCCATGACATCCTGCGTAGCAGCTTCCATTGGCTGGGCCTGGGC
>NZ_JBEOPU010000260.1:0-231 GCF_040310405.1 Pseudomonas sp. E45-MNA-CIBAN-0222 | reverse complement strand
TCTATGACCTGCTCGCGTTCAATATCACCGACTCCCTCAAGATCATCTCCAGCACGACGATTCCTAATCTGTCCCTGGTGATCTCGAACGACGTAAATAACCAATTGAACAGCTTGCTCCTGCAGGCACCGGACGGCAGATTGCGACTAGCTAATCTGATGCCGGCATTCGAAGGCCATTTTGACCTGGTACTGATTGACACCCAAGGTGCCAGATCGGCCATGTTGGAAA
>NZ_JBEOPU010000259.1:0-232 GCF_040310405.1 Pseudomonas sp. E45-MNA-CIBAN-0222 | reverse complement strand
CCCCAACGTCGATGCCGGCGGCGCCTACCAGCGCAAGCGCAACAGCGGCAAAGGCTTGAACGACCCTTCCGGCGAGAATGGCCGCTCGGCCTTCAACCAATGGGACATGGGCTTCTCGGCCTCTTGGGAGCTGGATTTCTGGGGCCGGGTCAAGCGTGAAACCGAGGCCGCCGACGCCACGCTGGAAGTCGCCGAAAACGACCGTCGCGCCGTGTTGTTATCGGTGCTGGCC
>NZ_JBEOPU010000258.1:0-232 GCF_040310405.1 Pseudomonas sp. E45-MNA-CIBAN-0222 | reverse complement strand
GCGTTCCACAGCCAATTCCACACGCCTGGAAAATGCACCGCGTCGTTGACATCACCCACTGTGCGAGCCATGGCGGCGCGTTGCAGTGTCGGGCGATCCGTGTAGAACGGCTCGGCAGCTGTCCTAAGGCCTGTGACTCGGGCGCTGTCCATCAGGATCTGCAGGTATTCCTGCAGATGCCGTGCGGTGTAGCGGTTGATGTCGTGAAAGGTCACCACCACCGGTATCACAC
>NZ_JBEOPU010000257.1:0-233 GCF_040310405.1 Pseudomonas sp. E45-MNA-CIBAN-0222 | reverse complement strand
TAGTCCCACACCCCACCGCGGAGCCGACGCACCCCGCGCTCGGGCCGGGGGGGGGGGGGGGCGGGGCCCCCCCCCCCCCCCCCCCCGGCCCCCCCCCCCGCCCCCCCCACCCCCCCCCCCGCCCCCCCCCCCCCCCCCCCCCCGCCCCCCGCCATAAAATGGGTGAAGTGCATGACGGTGCGGCGACTACTGACTGGATGGGGCAGGAGCAGGAGCGTGGTATTACCATTACC
>NZ_JBEOPU010000256.1:0-233 GCF_040310405.1 Pseudomonas sp. E45-MNA-CIBAN-0222 | reverse complement strand
CTTTATCGGCAGTTGCGAGGAAAATCACCAAGCCGCTGATGACGAAGAACACATCCACGCCAGCGCCGCCCTTTTCGACTAACAGGTCCTCCAGCGCGTTGTGGGCCTCGAAGTTGAAAAACAGCTGCATGACGTGGTGCCCCACCACCAGCCATGCCGCCAACGCGCGTAGCAACTGCACTGAAATCAACATCGGCATCCCCTTTCCAGTCCGTAGGTAGATATCCGACTGC
>NZ_JBEOPU010000255.1:0-233 GCF_040310405.1 Pseudomonas sp. E45-MNA-CIBAN-0222 | reverse complement strand
CATTAATAGTGTCGCCGATTTACCCAGCGACCTTGGTATTCGCAGTAGCAGCCTTAGTTCGGCGCAGCAGTTGGCCAATGGCCTAAATCAAATGCAATCACAACTTGATGGCCAGGTGAAACAAACCAATAGCCAAATTGAAGCCATTACTACTCGTATTAATGAGATTGGTAAAGAGCTAGGCAGCCTCAATGTAGAGTTGATGAAATCTCAAGATCAAGACAGCCAAGTGC
>NZ_JBEOPU010000254.1:0-233 GCF_040310405.1 Pseudomonas sp. E45-MNA-CIBAN-0222 | reverse complement strand
ACACTAAGCCGTAGTAATAATTTAATATATACATGGTTGCAATTGTATAAAATAGAATGGACTGGATTTAAACCAGATAAAGTGGCTATAGAAAGTTTTTTTGCAAATATTATGACAATAGAGAGCATTGTCGGTAAAAGAGCATATAGAATCTTAGAAAATAAACTTTTAAATGTTTTAATTCGTTATGCCTTGGTCGAGTATATTAGCCTGTTTTTCAGCTCATCTAATTA
>NZ_JBEOPU010000253.1:0-233 GCF_040310405.1 Pseudomonas sp. E45-MNA-CIBAN-0222 | reverse complement strand
GATGCGGATGGCCTGACGCAGATCCTCGTCCTGGCCCGCGATTTGACCCGGCGCGGGCGGGTGCGCTGGCTCAACGTCTGCTGGAGATCGAGACTTACCGCACCTTGGCGGTGCTGTCCCTGCCGTTGACACGATCGATGACGTCGGAACTGCGACGCATGGAGTCGCACCTTGCGGCGATCACCGACGAGATGTGTACGAGCTTGGTGGAACGGCGCGACAGCGACGTGCTG
>NZ_JBEOPU010000252.1:0-234 GCF_040310405.1 Pseudomonas sp. E45-MNA-CIBAN-0222 | reverse complement strand
ATCCACATCTTCTTTAATCGTATTGATTTGAGTCTGAATAATAGCGTTTAAAGTGTCTGTCAGCGCGCGGTTAGGACCGAATAAGAAGCGCTTCATTTGTTCGCGCTGTGGGTCTTCTAATTGGTTAACCGCATATTGTTCACGCAGCAGTTGCGCCGCTTCATTATCACGCTGACAGGCAAAGCTGACTAGATCAGCAAAACGCGTGTCCATGATAGGTAGATAGCTCTGGAA
>NZ_JBEOPU010000251.1:0-234 GCF_040310405.1 Pseudomonas sp. E45-MNA-CIBAN-0222 | reverse complement strand
GCCTGACGGGCCGATCAGGACGCAGACCTCACCAGGGGCGACGTCGAGGTCGATTCCTTTGAGGATGTGCAGGGGTCCAAACTCCTTGTGCAGCCCTGTGATGTGCACCATCGGTTCGGCGCTTGCAAATGCTTCGGCGGATGTGCTCACTGCTCGACCTCCAGGGCAATGTTCTTATACGTAGTTCCAGCCGCCTGGATGGCGGCCTGGCGGCGCAGCCGCTTCGACGAAGAC
>NZ_JBEOPU010000250.1:0-234 GCF_040310405.1 Pseudomonas sp. E45-MNA-CIBAN-0222 | reverse complement strand
CATCAGATGATGCCGCAACATGGCCAGCAACGGATACGCCGGACGACCATCTTCGCCCTTCGGATAATGCGGTTCAATCAAGGCAATCAAACCCTTCCAGCGTACGACCTGATCCATCTCGATCAGGAAGCGCTGCAGCGGGTCTGCTTACGTTTGCCGGAATACTCGGCATCGACGAAGGACATCTGTTTCATCGGGCTCAACCGTTCGACTCGTGTGAGGCCAGTATTCCAC
>NZ_JBEOPU010000249.1:0-234 GCF_040310405.1 Pseudomonas sp. E45-MNA-CIBAN-0222 | reverse complement strand
CCTATATGTAGTAACCCTGCGCTCTTACCGCTAAGTTTTCATTATTGATAAACATTAGGTGAGGTCGCGCTTTGCTCTAATTTAAGTTGTCTTGCCTTATGACTACTCAAAATGTCGTCAAAAAACCAGTCGTTCCAATCAAAACTACGAGAAATGGTATCGTCACTGCGCTGATCGCTTTTTGTATATGGGGTGCATTTCCTTTATATTTTAAACAATTGGCCGCTTATAACG
>NZ_JBEOPU010000248.1:0-234 GCF_040310405.1 Pseudomonas sp. E45-MNA-CIBAN-0222 | reverse complement strand
GGGTGGTCTGGCGCTGTTTGCGGCACTCACCTACTTCAAGAAGTGGACCTATTTGTGGACCGAGTGGCTGACGTCGGTCGACCACAAGAAAATCGGCGTGATGTACATCATCGTCGCCATGGTCATGCTGCTGCGCGGTTTTGCCGACGCCATCATGATGCGTACCCAGCTGGCCATGGCCACCGAGGGTTCGCCTGGCTACCTGCCGCCTGAACACTATGACCAGATCTTCAC
>NZ_JBEOPU010000247.1:0-235 GCF_040310405.1 Pseudomonas sp. E45-MNA-CIBAN-0222 | reverse complement strand
CTCTAAGACGTGCGCGACTTTCATCTCAACTTTGGCAAAGTCTTCGATACCGATATAGTCAGCCTGCTCATTATCACTACCAGTATTAGCCTCTTTCGCTGAGGGAGTGTTTTTCTTTGCTGACGTATTATCAGCATTAGCAACTGGAGTCGCAGTTTGAGCCAAAGATTCCTTTGACGCTTCAACCATCGCTGCGACGTCTTTTTCTTCGATACGCTGCATCAACGGTTTAAAC
>NZ_JBEOPU010000246.1:0-235 GCF_040310405.1 Pseudomonas sp. E45-MNA-CIBAN-0222 | reverse complement strand
CCCCCTGGCTACGCAACCAACTCATCAACTGCGGCAACGGAAACGCTCCACTCTGGCGCGCCACTTCGCGGCCGTTCTTGAACAGAATCAAACTGGGAATCGAACGAATCCCCAACTGCGCCGACAGCTGCTGGTTAGCCTCACTGTCCAGTTTTGCCAGCCGGCACTTGCCTTCAAGCTGCCCGGCGGCCTGCTCGAATACCGGCGCAAACGACTTGCACGGCCCGCACCAGTC
>NZ_JBEOPU010000245.1:0-235 GCF_040310405.1 Pseudomonas sp. E45-MNA-CIBAN-0222 | reverse complement strand
CATCTCATCTAACCGATGCAAACCCATATAAAACACCACCGTTTGCGTGCTATCTAGATGCTCATGATAGTCGTTGTTAGGCGCGCCTGCCTTTTTGCAAGCAGTGACAAACTTGACAGACTGCGCATGATCGCGATGGGTCAATGGGATACCTGCTCGGCTCGCAGCGGCACTGGCGGCCGTGATGCCGGGGATAGACTCAAAGCGAATGCCGTGGCGCACGACTTCTTGGAGC
>NZ_JBEOPU010000244.1:0-235 GCF_040310405.1 Pseudomonas sp. E45-MNA-CIBAN-0222 | reverse complement strand
GGCTAATGCCATCATAATAGTTTGGTTAATACCAGCCATAATAGTCGGCATTGCTAACGGAATTTGCACGCCAAATAATCGCTGCATTGGGCTCGCACCATAAGCGGTGGCAGCTTCTAACACTTCTTTATCAACAAGGCGTATACCTAAGTTTGTTAAACGAATTACTGGAGGAATCGCATAGATAATCACCGCAATCACACCCGGCACTTTACCGATACCCAGTAACATAACC
>NZ_JBEOPU010000243.1:0-235 GCF_040310405.1 Pseudomonas sp. E45-MNA-CIBAN-0222 | reverse complement strand
CGCGGACGCCGCGCTCGGCGGTCAGCGCCCACCCAGACCTCACGTTCACCGTCGGCCCCAGCAGCGCCAGCAGCCGGGCGGCCAGCGCCAGACCTTCCTTGCCGAACAAGCTACCGACGGCTGCCAGGCCCAGATAGGTATTGCAACGCAGGACGCCCTGGGTGTTGGCGCCGACCCGGCGGGCGGTGCCGCCGGGCAGCGGGGTGGGGGTGCGGGGGGGCGGGGGGGGGGGGGG
>NZ_JBEOPU010000242.1:0-208 GCF_040310405.1 Pseudomonas sp. E45-MNA-CIBAN-0222 | reverse complement strand
CGCCCCCCCCCCCCCCGCCCGCCGCCCACCCCCCGCCCCCCCCCCCCCCCCCCACCCCCCCCCCCCGCCCCCCCCACCCCCACCCCCCCCCCCCCCCCCCCCCCCCCCCCCCCCACCCCACCCCCCCCCCCCCCCCCCCCCCCCCCCCCCCCCGCCACCCCCCCCCCCCCCCCGCCGGCCCCCGCCCCCCCGCCCACACCCGTTTTTT
>NZ_JBEOPU010000241.1:0-236 GCF_040310405.1 Pseudomonas sp. E45-MNA-CIBAN-0222 | reverse complement strand
CCGCGCTCCGCGTCCCGCCCGGGCACCCCCGCGCTGCCCACCCCGGCCGCCCCCCCCCCGCCCCCCGCCCCCCCCCCCCGCCGCGCGCCCCCCCCCCCCCCCCCCGCCACCCCCCCCCCCCCGCCCCCCCCCCCCCCCCCCCCACCACCGCCCCCCCCCCCCGCCCCCCCCCCCCCCCCCACCCCCCCCCCCACCCCCCCCGCCCCCCGCCCCCCCCCCCCCCGCCACCCCCCCCC
>NZ_JBEOPU010000240.1:0-236 GCF_040310405.1 Pseudomonas sp. E45-MNA-CIBAN-0222 | reverse complement strand
CCCCCCCCCCCACCCCCCCCCCGCCCCCCCCCGCCCCCCCCCCCCCGCCCCCCGCGCCCCCCCCGCCCCCGCCCCGGCCCCCCGCCCCCCCCCCCCCCCCCGCGCCGCCCCGCCCCCCCCCCCGCCCCCCCCCCCCCCCCCCCCCGCCCCCCGCGCCCCCCGCCCGCCCCCCCGCGCCCGCGCGGCCCGCCACACAGCGCGGTGCAGGTCTGGTTCAGAGATTGCTCACCTTCGCC
>NZ_JBEOPU010000239.1:0-236 GCF_040310405.1 Pseudomonas sp. E45-MNA-CIBAN-0222 | reverse complement strand
CTATCTAGGCCTATTACCCGTCGCCGGTGTCATATCTGTCGCGCAGTTTTTGGACGTCAAACCTTTATATGGTTCATGGCTATTGGGTTCCTTGACTTCAGGTGAACCGGGCGCATTTTGGGACGTGGTAAAACATTTTATCTTACCGTCTATTGCCTTATCGACCATACCACTCGCGATGATTGCACGCATGACGCGCTCGGCGATGCTAGAGGTACTAGATGAAGATTATGTAC
>NZ_JBEOPU010000238.1:0-236 GCF_040310405.1 Pseudomonas sp. E45-MNA-CIBAN-0222 | reverse complement strand
ATATATAACTTATAAACTTGTTTTTATTATATTAATCACATGAGTGGTATTAAATACCCCATCTTATACCCCACCAACTCACGACTAAATCTAACCAATTGAATTTTAAAAATTTACTAGTGAATTTAATATTAATAACTCTTTATCAGTTTTTCAAAAAAGTCCTAATTCCTAACTATATTTTTCCAAATAAAGAGTCACTTTGCCACTGAACCGATCACTCGAAGATTAATATC
>NZ_JBEOPU010000237.1:0-237 GCF_040310405.1 Pseudomonas sp. E45-MNA-CIBAN-0222 | reverse complement strand
ATGGTTGGTGGCGGGTTGGTTGTTGGTCGTCTGGTTTGTGGAGTGCCGTTTGCCGATGGGGCGGCGCGCCCCCCCCCCCCCCCCCGCCCGCCCCCCGCACCCCCCCCCCCCCCCCCCCCCCCCCCCCCCCCCCCCCCCCCCCCGCCCCGGCCGCACCCCCCGCCCGCCCCCCCGCCCACCCCGCCCCCCCCCCCCCCCCCCCCCCCCACCCCCGCCACCCCCCCCCCGCACCCGCCG
>NZ_JBEOPU010000236.1:0-237 GCF_040310405.1 Pseudomonas sp. E45-MNA-CIBAN-0222 | reverse complement strand
CCTTACCAGATACTGCTTCTTTAATATTATCCAGCGTATAGATGCCGCCTGTTGGTAGCTTTAACTTACCGCTAGCGGCGCGCTCGATAAGCTCTTTTATTAAACGGCTTTTATTATCCGCATCCATCTTTTGCATCAATGCACCGCCCCAAAATCCTTTGAGTGTCGCTTGCTTAAAGATGAGATGAGTCGGATTGAGCGCGAGTGGCTGACCAGACATCGCACCCACTGCTGCTA
>NZ_JBEOPU010000235.1:0-237 GCF_040310405.1 Pseudomonas sp. E45-MNA-CIBAN-0222 | reverse complement strand
CACGTGGCAGGCGCAGCCTATCGACAATCTGACCCTCGCCCTGCTTCTGCTCGGTCTTGGTCTGAAGGCCGGATTCTGGCCGCTGCATGTCTGGCTGCCGCTGGCCAATCCCGAGGCGCCGGCACCGGCCAGCGCGGTGCTCTCCGGAGCGATGCTCAAGGCCGGCATCCTTGGCATCTGGAGCTGCGTGCCGGAAGGCGATCCGACGCTGGCGGCTTGGAGCACGCCGCTGCTTGT
>NZ_JBEOPU010000234.1:0-238 GCF_040310405.1 Pseudomonas sp. E45-MNA-CIBAN-0222 | reverse complement strand
GGGTCCAGGCGCGGTGACGTAAGCGATGACCAGCGACACCACAATCAACGCCAGCAACAGCACGCCCGATTGCCAGAGAAAGATGGTCTCGGTGAAGGGAATCATCCCGCTGATCGACAGAATCGACGGCGGCAGGCTGGCCGGGTTGGCCTGCAACTGCGCTGCCGACGACGACAGCCCCAGGGCCCATACCGCGCCGAGGCCCAGGTACGCGGCGGCACCGGCGGCGCGGTAGTCC
>NZ_JBEOPU010000233.1:0-238 GCF_040310405.1 Pseudomonas sp. E45-MNA-CIBAN-0222 | reverse complement strand
CTTCTATATAGGTCTGGTCCCCGCCAGACAAATCCACCGTTGTCTCGACCGCTTCGCCACAATAAGGACAATCGTACATCGCAGTTTCCAGCATCGCAGTCTCCCAGGTGACTTGTGCGTATAATCGCCGGTCTATTTACAGGGCTATTTCCGGCAGAGCCAGTTTACTCACGCCGCCCCTGCTATTTCCTTTACTTACCCTAGCCGTTTCTAACAAGAGAGCATGATGGGCGAATTC
>NZ_JBEOPU010000232.1:0-238 GCF_040310405.1 Pseudomonas sp. E45-MNA-CIBAN-0222 | reverse complement strand
CCGCAAGGTAGTCCACTTCCATTTCGGCGGCGAGCTTGATGTCGGCCTTGTCTTTCTCGGTCAGCGCTGGCGCGGTCAGGCCACCACCGCGACGGTTGATACCTTTGTGATCCGACAGCGGGCCGCCAATCAGCACGGTGCAGTTCAGTTCGGTAGCGGTCGCAGTATCGACGCGCATGACCACACGGCCGTCATCGAGCAGCAGTTCGTCAGCGACACCGCAATCCTTGACCAGATC
>NZ_JBEOPU010000231.1:0-238 GCF_040310405.1 Pseudomonas sp. E45-MNA-CIBAN-0222 | reverse complement strand
CCCAATACCACCGCATCATATTCAAACTGATGCTTATCACCCTTGATACGCTCAGAGTCTTTGGTAAAGCCTGACTTTACATCAATACGAGTATCATCTAGCGGGTTGACTAAGTCAGGATGGTGCATGATGTCATCGTTGACTTGCTCATGCGTTTGTTCGATTTTTTCTTTTTTGTTTTGCCCTTCTGTGCGTTCAGGCGTCGGCGCTGTGCCGCTCTCTTTATTAGACACTTCAG
>NZ_JBEOPU010000230.1:0-238 GCF_040310405.1 Pseudomonas sp. E45-MNA-CIBAN-0222 | reverse complement strand
GGCCTGATCGACGCGCCCGGCAAGGTGACGGCAGACGAAGTCACGTTCAACGGCGTGGATCTCTTGAAGGCGTCGCCGAAGGCGCGCCGCAAGATCGTCGGCAAGGACATCGCGATGGTGTTCCAGGACGCGCTGACGAGCCTGAACCCGAGCTACACGGTCGGCTACCAGATCAAGGAAGTGCTGAAGCTGCACGAAGGGCTGCGCGGCGACGCGCTGCACCGGCGCGCGCTCGAAC
>NZ_JBEOPU010000229.1:0-238 GCF_040310405.1 Pseudomonas sp. E45-MNA-CIBAN-0222 | reverse complement strand
GATACCGATGGCAATAGCGACGTTATCACGCAGGCCGCTGATCTATTATTGCATGATGCCAAAGGTAATGGTCAGAACGACTTTAAAATACCGTTGACGCGTCGCCTACTAAAACAAGTTATTCAGCGCGCATTAGCGGGCGAGGGAGCATAATCATGGCACTATTAGAATCAATCACCCAGTCAGAACCAACCAAAAAACTGACCATGGATGAGCCTGTTGAAACGCTATTTAGCAC
>NZ_JBEOPU010000228.1:0-238 GCF_040310405.1 Pseudomonas sp. E45-MNA-CIBAN-0222 | reverse complement strand
GGACGACGAGTCTCTGAAGAAGGCCAAGATCGACGCCGCCATGCTCAAGGCGCAGATCCGCAAGCTGGAGAAGCTTGAAGCACCGGATGACGGTCAGCAGACTGAGCTCGCCCGCCTGCGTCAGCAACTGAGCGAAGCCGAGCAGGCGTTGAGCGCCGCGCAGAGTGCCGCGCCGGCACCCGCCGCCAAGCCAGCGGACGACGAGGCACTGAAAAAGGCCAAGATCGAAGCCGCCATG
>NZ_JBEOPU010000227.1:0-239 GCF_040310405.1 Pseudomonas sp. E45-MNA-CIBAN-0222 | reverse complement strand
TCGTAAAAAAGCCTGAATAACGGCTACATTAGAAACTATTATGTTTTTATTAAGGCGGTAGTGTTGGGCAAATTTGCTAAAATTTGCTAAAATAGGCGGCACTGTTATCGAAGGCGCAACTCATGACCCAAATTAGTAATCAAGAAATCGAAAAAACCCTGCGCAACTCAGAGTGCCTTATCAGCAGTATCGAAGTAGCCGCTGCTTATGAGCGTCTTGCCGCCCAACTCAACCTACAC
>NZ_JBEOPU010000226.1:0-239 GCF_040310405.1 Pseudomonas sp. E45-MNA-CIBAN-0222 | reverse complement strand
GTACCGATAATGTCTAGTATTGATAAACGACCTTAACCGATATTGATGATGGTGATGGACCGCAGGTTTTAGAGTAAAGTGCTCATGATAAAAAATCACTTTAATAAAAGTGCTAAGTGTCATAATAAAACACCTGACGAGACGGACAAGGCGACTTGGGTTAGCTGTTATGTGGGCTTAGGTAGCAATCTAACCAATGAGTTAGGCTCGCCGGTAGAGCACTTACAGCAGGCATTGCA
>NZ_JBEOPU010000225.1:0-239 GCF_040310405.1 Pseudomonas sp. E45-MNA-CIBAN-0222 | reverse complement strand
CACTGGATGTTCGCCAAGTGGAAACTGCGTTTCCTTGACGATCCAAAAGGGATTTATGGTGCTGCCGAAACTGTGAACAGCATCGGCAGCAAGGGCCTGGAGAAGAAAGCGCCTGAAGTCGTGGCCTTCCTGAAAAAATTCCAGTGGGCCTCCAAGGATGAAATCGGCGAAGTGATGCTGGCCATCCAAGAGGGCGCCAAGCCTGATGCAGCGGCCAAGGATTGGGTCGCCAAGCACCC
>NZ_JBEOPU010000224.1:0-240 GCF_040310405.1 Pseudomonas sp. E45-MNA-CIBAN-0222 | reverse complement strand
TTCTACGTACTCGGCGGGCGGTGTTGGGGGCCGCTCACTGCGTCGCCTCCCGCCGGTTGCTCGCTTCCACCCCTCCGTTTTCGTTTTTCTGTGTTGCCCGCCGCGCCCGCCCGGCCCCCCCCCCCCCCGCCGCCCCCCCCCCCCCCCCGCCCCGCCCCACCCGCGGCCCCAGCATCCGCCGCGACCCCCCCCCCCTGCGCCCGCCCGCGCAGCGCGCGGCGTCCACCCGCCCGCTAGCGC
>NZ_JBEOPU010000223.1:0-240 GCF_040310405.1 Pseudomonas sp. E45-MNA-CIBAN-0222 | reverse complement strand
CCGACCGAGCCCCGCCAGCACGGGTCCCACACCGCGGCCCCCACAAGCCACCCCGCGCGCGGCGAACGCAGGCCCCCCCTCGACCCGCCACGCACGGCCTCGCCCAGCGCCCCCGCCGGGTAGAAAAGGCCGTGATCAGCTCGTTCTCCCCAGTGATCAACACCACCATGCACGACTACCTGGAACGCGGCGTCGGCTACCTCGGCAACCTCGACCGCCACAGCGTCGGCCACCTCGTCA
>NZ_JBEOPU010000222.1:0-240 GCF_040310405.1 Pseudomonas sp. E45-MNA-CIBAN-0222 | reverse complement strand
CCCAAAAGCAGATGAATTAGCTGACAACATACGATTTGTAGGCGCCCAAAGTAAATTTTCAAGACCTGATTGGCCTCTACTTTTAACACCAATAATGTACACTCAAAACTTTGTTATTGAGCAAACCAACAACCTGTCGAAACTTTTCGAATTGATACGGCAGCTGCCAGTGAAACTATTTGACAGTGAGCTAATCGACTTCGCTAATGCGGTAGGTTTTACCAACACTGAATTACATAC
>NZ_JBEOPU010000221.1:0-240 GCF_040310405.1 Pseudomonas sp. E45-MNA-CIBAN-0222 | reverse complement strand
CCCCTGATTCGGGATCTTTCGATGGCCCTCCAGGGGCGACACCGCCTTGCTCCTTCCCGTGTTGTCCGCCTGCCGGTGCCTGGGATTTATCGTTTCGCTTAGCCGCCGGCGGGCGCACCTTTCGCTCGGAGTGATTCGGTTCGTGGCGCTTCGAGGCTTCGCTCATATCCCCCTCCTTCCTCACTGATCAAAGTATCGGCTTACCACCCGTCACACCGTAGCGTTCGCCGGAGATATAGC
>NZ_JBEOPU010000220.1:0-241 GCF_040310405.1 Pseudomonas sp. E45-MNA-CIBAN-0222 | reverse complement strand
TTGGCGCCCACGGGCCGCGCGGCCGCGGCGCGCGGGCGCCGCGGGCGGGGGGCGGGGCGGGGCGTGGGCGGGGGGGCGGCGGCCCGCCCCCCCGCCGCCCCCCCCCCCAGCCCCCCCCCCCCCCCCCCCCGCCCCCCCCAACCCCCACGCGCGACGAGCCGCCCGACCGGCCCGCGCACGACACCTCGGCACGCCTCCACCACCCGCCAGAACTCCCCCAGCGCAACCGCTACGCCTACAG
>NZ_JBEOPU010000219.1:0-241 GCF_040310405.1 Pseudomonas sp. E45-MNA-CIBAN-0222 | reverse complement strand
GGCCAGAGATATCTTTTGCCATGTTGGCGATTTTGTCCTGTTGAGTTAATAACTCAAGCAAGTCGGTCCGTTCAACAGGCATGAATAATCCACCAGGAAGAGTCAGGCGAATTTCACGTTTAAGTGAGTCAGCGTCTTTTTCCAGCAAACTAATTTTTTTGCGTATCTTTATCGCTTCATCCCAGTCACCTGAGATAGTTGCGTCAAAGAAAGGAACAAGAAGTGATGCACACTCATGTAC
>NZ_JBEOPU010000218.1:0-241 GCF_040310405.1 Pseudomonas sp. E45-MNA-CIBAN-0222 | reverse complement strand
AAAGAGTATTAGCTCGGGGTAAAGAAAAACCAGTCGATGTTAAAGCGCGAGTTAAAGAGATCCAAGCCAAAGCTAAAAAAGAACTTATTCGTCGTGGCCTAAAAGAAAAAGACATGGATGCACTCTGGACACGTTTCAAAGCAGAATACTTTTTACGCCATCAACCGACTCAAGTGGCTTGGCACGCAGAAGCCATTTTAAAACATCATCACGACGAGCCATTAGTGTTAATGTCAAAGCA
>NZ_JBEOPU010000217.1:0-242 GCF_040310405.1 Pseudomonas sp. E45-MNA-CIBAN-0222 | reverse complement strand
CCGCTATACAAAGTTACAACAAGCTAAAACATTACAAAAAGCATTAAATAACAGCGTGTTAGACAAAACCATCAATATCCAACACGCGACACAGAGCAAAAAAAAAACAGATGGCGAGCAAATAACAGGCAAACAGTCTAAATATAAAACAGCACTTACGTAAGAATAATGTAATTTATTTGTTAATTACCATAATGAAAGTTCGTTTTATGAGCAATATACTCATATACCAGCCTCTACAT
>NZ_JBEOPU010000216.1:0-242 GCF_040310405.1 Pseudomonas sp. E45-MNA-CIBAN-0222 | reverse complement strand
AAATAATTGCTTTTATAGCTTTAATAGTCATTCATGTTAATGCTTTATATTCCAACAAGCTTTTGATAGTGTTACAGACTTTCATTTTTGAGACGATTAACCTGAGTAGTATAAAGAGACTTTGGATTAGGCTGCCCCCAAGCGGTCAATCCTACTACTTGATTGACAGAGTCCAAATGATTCATTTTATAATTGTCTCTGATGACATAGCCAAGACGACTTGAACAAGAAGACACTAAACC
>NZ_JBEOPU010000215.1:0-242 GCF_040310405.1 Pseudomonas sp. E45-MNA-CIBAN-0222 | reverse complement strand
CAACAATAAAGCGCATCGGCGCGGATCGAACGCATACAGCACGCAATAAGGTCGCCCCCTATGCTGCACCCGTAACTCTCGAAGATTGCCATGCCGAGAGCCTTTGATATCGCTGCTGTGGGGAAAGCGCAGGCCCGGCCCCAGGAGGCCTAACAAATCTACGCTAGCTGATACCGAGGATTGCGCCTTTGCATCCAAGCCACCCCACCAGTTACCGAATTCGTCCGTGTATTCAATATCCC
>NZ_JBEOPU010000214.1:0-242 GCF_040310405.1 Pseudomonas sp. E45-MNA-CIBAN-0222 | reverse complement strand
ATCGAAGGGCGCTCGGACAATATCAAAGTGACCCGGCCTGAAGACTTGGAGTGGCTGCGGCTACGATGGTCGAATCGCAGATAAATGTGGCATGACCCAGCAGGTGCTACTTTTCAGTCGCTGTACTCCGGCCTTCCAGCCAACCCCTCTTTCAAAAAGTCCACCAGCTTGCGCACCTTCGGCGACAAATGCCGTTGCTGCGGATACAGCGCCCATACCGCCGTATTGGGCGGTTGATGACC
>NZ_JBEOPU010000213.1:0-242 GCF_040310405.1 Pseudomonas sp. E45-MNA-CIBAN-0222 | reverse complement strand
GTGGTACCTGGATAACCTCGAATGGTGCCGCCGCGTCCAGGACGGCAGCTATCAGGGCGAACGCCTGGGCGCCATCAATACTCGGGAACTGCTCGCATGATGAAAGGTATCGTTCTGGCAGGCGGATCCGGTACGCGCCTGCATCCCATCACACTCGGTGTGTCTAAACAGCTTTTGCCGGTTTACGACAAACCAATGATCTATTACCCGATTTCAGTTTTGATGCTGGCAGGCATCAAGGA
>NZ_JBEOPU010000212.1:0-243 GCF_040310405.1 Pseudomonas sp. E45-MNA-CIBAN-0222 | reverse complement strand
CCCCCCCCCCCCACCCACGCCCCCCCCCGCCCCGGCGCCCACCCCCCCACCCTAGGGCATGTGACCGCTACAACAGCGGCGGAGTGGAGCGCGCCGTGGCGTGAGCGCTCATGTGGTGGCAGCACGAACCAACCGTAGGGTGGGCTTCACCCCACCGATACACATTGCCGAGAGAATCATGGACGCCAAAACCACACCAAACGCCAACTCAAACCTTCACTATACTCGGTGATGTAAAAACGG
>NZ_JBEOPU010000211.1:0-243 GCF_040310405.1 Pseudomonas sp. E45-MNA-CIBAN-0222 | reverse complement strand
CCATATGGGGCTCGAAGACGGCACCCGTGAAGTCGGCTTCGGCGACCTGCCGGCTTACGCCTGCGGCGGTACTCACGTGCAGGCCCTGAGAGAAGTGGGCAAGGTGACAATCCTCGCCCTGGCCGAGAAAAAAGGCGTGCTGTCGGTGCGCTACAGCATTGACTGAACCGCTTCCTGTCAACGACAGGCAACAGCGCCGAGGACCGACGGAGGGCTGCGGTACATCCAGGCGCACCATGAACC
>NZ_JBEOPU010000210.1:0-243 GCF_040310405.1 Pseudomonas sp. E45-MNA-CIBAN-0222 | reverse complement strand
ATTCATTGTCGAGCATGATGTCAGCGTCATTCGCCACGCCGATTGGATAGTCGATGTCGGACCAAAAGCGGGCAGTCACGGCGGTGAAATCATCTATAGCGGCCCTGTCGCAGGCTTGCAAGATATCTCTGATTCCTATACTGGACAATATCTTTTTAATGGGGATTCCAAAAATAAAAAATCAAAAACCCAGCAACCAAAAGCCCATCAATTAACAAGCCAGCAGCCAAGACAACCTAATCA
>NZ_JBEOPU010000209.1:0-243 GCF_040310405.1 Pseudomonas sp. E45-MNA-CIBAN-0222 | reverse complement strand
CGCCACTCATCGCAATTTGTTTGGGGCGGATAGGGCTATAGTATTCATTTTCTATTTGTAGAATATGGTTATTGATCTGGATAGGATGACCCTCAGCATCATCCAAACCAAGCTTTTCAAAGCTCTCGTGCGGCGTTTGAATCGCGCGGCGTAGGCCAGCGACATACTCTGGTAGATAGTTATAGCGAATATCCAGCTGCTCTTGCACACTATTGGTATAGCCAAGCTTGCCCATACGTAGGC
>NZ_JBEOPU010000208.1:0-243 GCF_040310405.1 Pseudomonas sp. E45-MNA-CIBAN-0222 | reverse complement strand
GCGAAGCAGTCCTAAAACCAACTACTGCGGCCTGACCTTATTGGGGCCGCTGCGCGCCCCAGCGCGGGCAAGCCCGCTCGCCACAGGGCGGGGCATTATTTTTTATAGGGGGCTGTTACAGATCTTGTAATAGTTTTGCGTGGTAGGGGATTTGGCTTTCGGTTGTAGGATTCAAGTCCTTTTTCCGCTACAGGACTTGCATGAACACCCTCTCGGAGCCCCCCAGTCGTCTTTCTCCAAGAC
>NZ_JBEOPU010000207.1:0-243 GCF_040310405.1 Pseudomonas sp. E45-MNA-CIBAN-0222 | reverse complement strand
GTCGATATCTTCCTTCACGCTCTTCTGCAGGTGCAGGAAGCGGCCCAGCACTTTCAGCCAGGCATCCGGGTGGAACAGGCGCTGCCACAGGTAGCGGGTGGCGTACTGGCTGTCATCCGGCGCCGGGGGGTTGCCGGCGCCGCCGTCGAGGCTGCCCAGGTTGAACGGCAGAAAGAAGGTCTCCTTGCCAGCCAGCTTGGTGGTCATCGCCACCTCATCCTGGCTCACGGCAAAGTGCACCAG
>NZ_JBEOPU010000206.1:0-244 GCF_040310405.1 Pseudomonas sp. E45-MNA-CIBAN-0222 | reverse complement strand
CCCCCCCACCCCCCCGCCCCCCCCCGGGCGACCCGCCCCGCGCGCCGGCCCGCGCCCCCCCGCCCCCCCCCCCCCACCCGCCCCCCCCCCCGCGCCCCCGCCCCCCCCCCCCCCCCGCCCCCCGCGGCCACCTCACGCGCACCCCCCACACCCAGCAGAGTCACGCCGCCCGCCTCGACGACGGCCAGGGCGCGCCCGGACGCATCCGCCCAGCGAGCAACGCCGGACTGACCGGTGCCCGCGG
>NZ_JBEOPU010000205.1:0-244 GCF_040310405.1 Pseudomonas sp. E45-MNA-CIBAN-0222 | reverse complement strand
TCTGTCACTCCCGTCCGCTCTCTCCGCCTGTGCGAGGGGCCTCGGTGCCGCCCCCCCCCCACCCCCCCCCCACCCCCCCCCCGCCCCCCCCCACGCCCCCCCCACCCCCCCCCCCCCCCGCCCCGCCCCCCCCCCCCCCCCCCCCCCCCGGCCGCCCCCCCCCCCCCGCCCCATGTGAACACGGCCGGTCGCCCGCAGATCGACATGAATGGCCTGCAGCTGCTCGACGCCTGTAGCGGTTATA
>NZ_JBEOPU010000204.1:0-244 GCF_040310405.1 Pseudomonas sp. E45-MNA-CIBAN-0222 | reverse complement strand
CCCCAGGTCGATCAGCATCAAGTGCTCGGCAATTTCCTTGTCGTCGGACAGCAGGTCTTGCTCCAGCGCTAGGTCCGCCTCTTCGGTCGCACCGCGAGGACGGGTACCGGCAATCGGGCGCACGGTGATCAGATTATCTTCGACACGCACCAGCACTTCCGGCGAACTGCCCACGACATGAAAGTCGCCAAAGTTGAAGAAGTACATGTACGGCGTCGGGTTGAAGCAGCGCAGCGCCCGATAG
>NZ_JBEOPU010000203.1:0-244 GCF_040310405.1 Pseudomonas sp. E45-MNA-CIBAN-0222 | reverse complement strand
ATGCGGGCCTGATCCGGATCGGCGTGATCGAATCGATCGTGCACAGCTGGTTTCCCGCGCTGATGGCGCAACTGCGCGAGCGCTATCCGCGCCTCGACGTCGAGATCACGAGCGACACGACGCTGCATCTGATTCGCCTGCTCAGCACCGACGGCGTCGACCTGATCCTGCAGACCGACCCGGTGCCGGGCCCGGACTTCACGAACCTGCCGCTGTGCGAATTCCCGGTGCGCTGGGCCGCGAG
>NZ_JBEOPU010000202.1:0-244 GCF_040310405.1 Pseudomonas sp. E45-MNA-CIBAN-0222 | reverse complement strand
ATCGGCGAAGGTGATGCCGCTGCCCTTGCGTTGTACCTCGAAACTGCGCGTCTTCATGGTGAAGACGACGGCGGCGCCGATCAGCAGCAGCGCGAACGGCGAATAGGGTAGGAGGAACTTGTAGAAGGGCTTGTCCGCGTCGGTCTGGAACATCGCCAGTGGGAACCGCTCGCCGCTGCTGCCGGCGTATTGATCGAGCAGCAGCGGGGCGACCCGGCCGGACTGGTCCGGCACCCAGTAATGT
>NZ_JBEOPU010000201.1:0-245 GCF_040310405.1 Pseudomonas sp. E45-MNA-CIBAN-0222 | reverse complement strand
CTGGGGCGCCGGTGGAGCCGCCCCCGAGGCCCGGGCTGTCGGTGCTGCGGCCAGCGACCGCGCGGCGCCAGGCAGGGTCGCCGTCGGTCCTGGGCGCCCCGCACGGCACGCGACGGGAGGCCGCCCGCGCCCGGCTCGGCAGCGGCGCCGTGCAGGGGTTTGAGCTGGAAGAGCTCATGCACAGCCCCGCGGCCTTGCAAGAGGTGCTGCGCTACTTGGTCGCCCGCTTCCATGCACGTTTCGAC
>NZ_JBEOPU010000200.1:0-245 GCF_040310405.1 Pseudomonas sp. E45-MNA-CIBAN-0222 | reverse complement strand
CCCAGGAGTTGGCCAATCTGCAACGCCAGTTCAACCTGCATGAACTGGCCATCGAAGATGCCCTGGAAAAACACAGCCGGCCCAAGCTGGAAACCTTCGGCGATGCGCTGTTTATCGTGACCTACTCGCCGGTTCGCCATGAAGGCAAGCTGGAGTTTATCGAAACCCATATCTTTGCCGGCAACGGATACATCATCACTGCCCGCAATGGCCACTCGGCGTCCTACGGTTACGTGCGCCAACGC
>NZ_JBEOPU010000199.1:0-245 GCF_040310405.1 Pseudomonas sp. E45-MNA-CIBAN-0222 | reverse complement strand
CCAGCGTCGAAACCCACTTGTCGCTCAAGGAAGCCCCCGTCGCTAACACGGCGCGCTACGACCGCCTGCGTGGCCAGACCGAGGAGATCGGTCATGCGTGATTTGATGGCGGAACTCAAGGAGCTGCGCCTGCACGGCATGGCCACGGCCTGGGCGGAGTTGACTGCGCAGGGTGAGTCGAACACAGCCTCGTCCAAGTGGCTGCTCGAACACCTGCTGGAACAAGAGCACACAGATCGCGCCAT
>NZ_JBEOPU010000198.1:0-246 GCF_040310405.1 Pseudomonas sp. E45-MNA-CIBAN-0222 | reverse complement strand
CTCACCGTCTGCCCGCTGTCGAACCTGAAGCTGTGCGTGTTCGACGACATGGCGAAGCACACGCTGAAGGCGCTGCTCGACCGCGGCGTCGCGGTGACGATCAACTCCGACGATCCGGCCTATTTCGGCGGCTACGTCAATGAAAACTACTTCGCGACGGCCGAAGGGCTGCAACTCACGGATGCCGAAGTCCATGCGGTGATTCGCAACGGCTTCGAGGCGTCGTTCATCGAACCGGCGCAGCGC
>NZ_JBEOPU010000197.1:0-247 GCF_040310405.1 Pseudomonas sp. E45-MNA-CIBAN-0222 | reverse complement strand
ATGTACGGCTTGACCAGTTCCACGGTATAGCTCTCACCCGTGGCCCACAGTAATTGCATGGAAGCGATCACTCCCAGTTGCTTGAAGCGCGTAAATTCCTTGGGGTTGACCAGTTGCAGGTGGCTGATGCTGTGCGGCATGGGGGTCGGGTTGAGCTTACGCGCATATTCAAACGCATTAAGCGATTCGCGCACCGCGCGGTCCCCGACGGCATGCATGTGCACGATCCAGTCGCGCTGCTCTGCGG
>NZ_JBEOPU010000196.1:0-247 GCF_040310405.1 Pseudomonas sp. E45-MNA-CIBAN-0222 | reverse complement strand
GGTCTGGCTGACCTTTGTGCCCGCTCTGTTGACGGTCCCGACGGCCGAGCTGGCGACCGGACGGGCGCTGGGGCTGGGGGGGGATCTGCGGGCAGCAGATGCGTACGTCCGCTCTGGCGAGGTCCAGGGCTGGCAACCCCCGTTCTACGGCACGGGGCTGGATAACGCTACGGTCGGCATCCTTGGCAGGGGCGCCATCGGACTGGCCATGGCTGATCGCTTGCAGGGATGGGGCGCGACCCTGCAG
>NZ_JBEOPU010000195.1:0-248 GCF_040310405.1 Pseudomonas sp. E45-MNA-CIBAN-0222 | reverse complement strand
CTCCTGGGTTACGCAGTCGGCACCGGACTGGCCTGTGAAGGTATCGAACCTTACGACGAAATCGGTGGCCTTGACGCGGCCCTGATCGGTCCGCTGGTTGCATTGCTCGACGCACTGCACAGCGCCCACCAAACCCTGTCCATGTCCGCCGCACCCACAGAGTGGGGCGAGCGCCTGCAAAACCTGATGCAACTGTTTTTCCTCCCCAGCAACGAGCACGACGACTACCTGTTGGGCCAGCTTGAACA
>NZ_JBEOPU010000194.1:0-248 GCF_040310405.1 Pseudomonas sp. E45-MNA-CIBAN-0222 | reverse complement strand
GACTGGCTGCTGTCCGCCCACACGGAAAAACTCTCCGTTGGCCAATACCCGTAGCAGCCGCGTTTGGGTGCTAAACGGCATGTCGCCGATTTCATCCAAAAATAATGTACCGCCATCCGCTTGCTCAAAACGACCTTGCCGCGTCGTCGTGGCCCCAGTGAACGCGCCTTTTTCGTGACCGAATAATTCCGACTCAATCAAATCGTGTGGAATAGCCGCCATATTTAGGGCGATAAAAGGCTGCTGGC
>NZ_JBEOPU010000193.1:0-248 GCF_040310405.1 Pseudomonas sp. E45-MNA-CIBAN-0222 | reverse complement strand
GTTTGCCGGTGTGTTGCAGGCTGAGCACGCCTATTACCTCGCCGCCGACGCGGAGGCTGGCGTCGAGGATCGAGCAAATACCCTGGGGACGATAGTAGTATTCGCCCAGCTCGCAGGTGAGATGGTCCTGCAAAACGTCCTGAGCATCGACGGCGCGGCCACTCTGCAGGGCCTGAAAATAGCGGGGGTAAGGAGACAGCACAAGCGCTGACAGCGTTTCGTCGCTCTCGCTGGCGCGCCGGTAGCAG
>NZ_JBEOPU010000192.1:0-248 GCF_040310405.1 Pseudomonas sp. E45-MNA-CIBAN-0222 | reverse complement strand
GTAGCTTGGCGGCCCAGGCCAAGATCAAATCACGGGAGCGAAAGCGTAAGGGCGGCCAGGAACCGGAGGACGATGAGTCGTTCTGATTTCATGGTGACGACGGCCTGCTGCATGGCTGCATGTGGCAGGTCTTCAACAGCTGAACTGGGACAGCGAGGGAGTGGGTTCAAAAGCAGCTGCGCTGGTAGACTTATCCACAGTTGCTGGTAACAAAATCAGCAATCCGCCCTGGGTCAAATTTCAATCGG
>NZ_JBEOPU010000191.1:0-249 GCF_040310405.1 Pseudomonas sp. E45-MNA-CIBAN-0222 | reverse complement strand
AGGTAAGCGTTTGTATTTTTACTTACTTGTGTAAAACTATCGGTAAACATTTTACTGTAACGTGGCCCGTAATTTGGGGGAATATAAATTTCCATTAAAGCGCTGGTGGCATTGGCTGCTTGGCTTTTTTTGATTAATTCGGTTAAGTTAGCTTGTAGCTTACTCACCGGAAAACCACGTAAACCGTCGTTTGCGCCCAGCTCAATAAGTACATGAGTTGGTTGATACTGCGCTAGCAAAGCATCTACA
>NZ_JBEOPU010000190.1:0-249 GCF_040310405.1 Pseudomonas sp. E45-MNA-CIBAN-0222 | reverse complement strand
CCTTGATGTCGGTAGCAACCGGAACATCTTGGGGTACCGTCGGCACCTTAGGCGTGGTTTTTATTGGCATCGGCTCTGCCATGAATATTCCCCTGCCTTTAGTCGCAGGTATGATTGTCTGCGGTGCAACCTTCGGTGATAAAATGTCGCCGATTTCAGATACCACAAACCTCGCCGCTATGAGTGCTGGCACCGATATTTATCGACACATTTACTCCATGCTGTTTACCACAACGCCCACCTTTATCC
>NZ_JBEOPU010000189.1:0-249 GCF_040310405.1 Pseudomonas sp. E45-MNA-CIBAN-0222 | reverse complement strand
GCGTATGTATTTTCATTCATGAGCATTTGTCGAATTGGCCTAGCCCAAAAAGCCAAAACAGTGTCAATTGCGCTATCAATTTAATTGATACATTACCTAAAAAAGTCTCAATATTTGTTTGCATTTTATTCTGTATTCTGAACTGGCACTAACAACTCAACAAACACATTCAAGGAGTTATCAATGTATATAGCATATGTGAACCCCCCTCCCTTTGGCGTCAGTAATACGTTGTGGAAGGCGTTATGA
>NZ_JBEOPU010000188.1:0-249 GCF_040310405.1 Pseudomonas sp. E45-MNA-CIBAN-0222 | reverse complement strand
ATATAATACTGCTCATATTATTGCTCATGCTACTTTATTGACCAAGAGATTAAAATTTAACAAGTTTATAGTGATAACACCAGCGCTGTTTTGGAGTTAACCTATTGGATAGGCATTTAAAAGTGAGCTAACTAGACATTGAATTAGACATTTGTACTAGACAATCAATCTAATTACTTTGACTATTTTCTAGAGCGGTTTAATCACAATGAGTAATGCGACGAAGTAGATATTTTATGTGCTCTGTTC
>NZ_JBEOPU010000187.1:0-250 GCF_040310405.1 Pseudomonas sp. E45-MNA-CIBAN-0222 | reverse complement strand
CTCCTATCCCGGTGGGGCTCGGGCGGCGCGGGGCCCCGGGGGGGGGGGCGGGGGCGTGCGCGGTCGCCGCGCTCGGGGTGGCGGCGTGGACGCGGGGCGGGCTGGGCGGGCCGGCGCGGGGGGGGGGGGGGGGGCCGCGGGGGGGGGGGGGCGGGGGGGCGGGGGGGGGGACCCACGCGCCACGCCACCGCACCCCGCCCAGCAGGAACCACCAACGCCACGCCGAAAACCATAACAAACCCCACGAAGA
>NZ_JBEOPU010000186.1:0-250 GCF_040310405.1 Pseudomonas sp. E45-MNA-CIBAN-0222 | reverse complement strand
CTATAGAAGCTGCGCGTTATCTGTCATTTTATCCCTATCATTTGATCGCTAAATCATCGACAATTAACTCTCTAAAATATGACGTTGCTGTAATTTACTGTATATTTGTCGATGTCAGCGCCATTCGATATCGCTCGTTGCGACGGCTCATGCTAAACTGCAAAGCTGAAACGTAATAGACAGAGATGTTCAGGATATATCCGCTGGTAGGGCCTTGAATACACTAAGATAAATACGGAAGGCCTTCTGC
>NZ_JBEOPU010000185.1:0-250 GCF_040310405.1 Pseudomonas sp. E45-MNA-CIBAN-0222 | reverse complement strand
GAATCACCCGTGGTGGCGGCGTGATGTGCAATTGGTGTTCAAGGAAACTGCCGACGGTGTTGGTCAGGGCAACGCTGTAGATCAGCAGGATCGGAAAGATCGCCAAGAAATACAGCAAGGTGATCAACGCACCGGCCTTGATCCCGAAATGCTCTTCGACCACTTCGGTGATATCAGAACCCTCTCGGCCCGAGAGCACAAAGCGCGTCAGCCCTCGGTGGGCATAGAAGGTCATCGGGAAGGCCAGGAC
>NZ_JBEOPU010000184.1:0-251 GCF_040310405.1 Pseudomonas sp. E45-MNA-CIBAN-0222 | reverse complement strand
CCCGTAGCGTGCCCCTGCCCCAGCGCGCGTTAATTTGATCCAGAACGGCCATCACCCTGGTCGCCTCTGCGAGCTGATTAACCGCAAACAGATCATCCGAGAACTCGCCCGGTTGCCGTAGATCCATGAGCAACACCTCAGCCTTGCTGTATTTGAACCCGGGCTGAAAAACATGGGTGAGCGCTTCGACCGCCGCCTTGGTCAACAAGCGCACATCATCGGTCGGGTATGGCAGCGTCACAATCACGCCC
>NZ_JBEOPU010000183.1:0-251 GCF_040310405.1 Pseudomonas sp. E45-MNA-CIBAN-0222 | reverse complement strand
ATAACAAACTCCATCACTTTCAGGCCAAAGCTCACCAATTTTACTGTCTAAACTAGAGCTACCAGCTTGAGTGATGAATTGAGACGTTATTGCTGCTACAGCAACAAGTTCAGGTCTATCTTGTGACAATTCTATACACCTAGGGCACTCTTCATTTTGTTCTTCATCATACGAAAATTCGCATTCTACACAATCAAGCATAACTTCTCCTTGCAACTTTATAATCAAGCCTACTTAATTGTGTAGTAGAC
>NZ_JBEOPU010000182.1:0-251 GCF_040310405.1 Pseudomonas sp. E45-MNA-CIBAN-0222 | reverse complement strand
CATCGTTGTCGGTCCGGGATCGGCCTGCGTCGGTTCGTCGTCGGTGCCCGAATGCACCGCATGCGCGATATTGTCGAACTAATTCATCCCGTCCACAATGATTTGCGGCTTGGCCGGTCCGGTCGAATAATCGGGCGACTGCACTCGACTTCTCCGGCCGGCCGCCGAAGGCGAATACGGCCGGCCAGTACGGCCGGCTCGCCGCCTCAGGGCTTGCGCGCGGCCGGCTTCGCGAACGCGCCGCGCACCTC
>NZ_JBEOPU010000181.1:0-251 GCF_040310405.1 Pseudomonas sp. E45-MNA-CIBAN-0222 | reverse complement strand
CGTGAGCAGCTGCGTGCCGATGCGCTTCTCCAACGCGGCGACTGCGCGAGTGACGCTGGCTGCAGACATACCCAAATGCCGCGCTGCCGCCGAAAAGCCCTGGGCTTGGGCGACGGCGGCGAATACCTGCATTTCCTGGAAGCGGTCCATGGGCGGTCGCTCTTTGTTAAAAGCAAAAGATCGCAGCCTTCGGCAGCTCCTACAAGAGCTCGATGGATGCGATCTTAAGTTCTCACCAGGTTGTGGATAAC
>NZ_JBEOPU010000180.1:0-252 GCF_040310405.1 Pseudomonas sp. E45-MNA-CIBAN-0222 | reverse complement strand
ATAGACAGTTTGCGGAAGATAGAGGCTTCTTGCGGCAAATAGCCAATACCAGCACGAGCACGCTCATGCATGGCATATTTGGATAAATCCATGTTGCCTAAGCTGACGCTGCCTTTATCCATGTTAACCAGTCCGACGACCATATAAAAACTGGTGGTTTTACCGGCACCATTAGGGCCTAATAATCCAACCACTTGACCTTGATCAACAGAAAACGAGACATCTTTGACGACCCAACGTTTGCCATAGCGC
>NZ_JBEOPU010000179.1:0-252 GCF_040310405.1 Pseudomonas sp. E45-MNA-CIBAN-0222 | reverse complement strand
GAGATTCCCATCGTACAAACCATGATGGCCCTGGGCATGGGCACCGGCCCGGCCGTGGCCTTGCTGATGACCTTGCCGAGCGTGAGCCTGCCGTCGCTGTTGATGCTGCGCAAGGATTTCGATGCGCGGGTGCTGGTGACGGTGGCCGGGTTGACCATGCTGGTGGGGGTGGTGTGTGGGTTGATTGGGGCGGTGATTCTTTAGATTTTCAGTGGGGCTGATGGCCTCATCGCAGGCAAGCCAGCTCCCACC
>NZ_JBEOPU010000178.1:0-252 GCF_040310405.1 Pseudomonas sp. E45-MNA-CIBAN-0222 | reverse complement strand
GTACTGGACGCACCGCAGCGCATAAAGATGGCTGGTCATTAATTGGTAACCGCTTCACTACCAACAAGCTAGAAGCTATCGAGCATGCAAAGCGACTTGATCGCATGTTGCGGGGTTAACGATGGAATACACCCCAATGGACCCATGCAAAGAAGCGGTAAAGCGTGTCACTGACCGACTAGAAATACCGTGTATTTGCAACAACTGCGGGGGATTAGTTGAGGTGGCGCACCATTGCGCCATCTATGGCCA
>NZ_JBEOPU010000177.1:0-253 GCF_040310405.1 Pseudomonas sp. E45-MNA-CIBAN-0222 | reverse complement strand
GATCCGGACATTCGCGACGCGCTCGGCTTCCTGATGACGCGCGAGGTGTCGCACCAGATGTCGTTCGAGAAGGCGCTGTATGCGATCACCGCGAATTTCCCGCCGGGCAAGCTGCCGCCCAAGACGCCGTATGACCACGTGTACTTCCGGATGCAGCCGGACGCGGCGCCGCTGGTCGGACCGTGGAACCACGGCGGCGAACTCGAGATCCGGCCCGGCGAGCCGGCGGTCGATGGCGGCAGCGGTATTCCGG
>NZ_JBEOPU010000176.1:0-254 GCF_040310405.1 Pseudomonas sp. E45-MNA-CIBAN-0222 | reverse complement strand
CGTCGAGGCCCTTGAGCAGGAGGATACGGCAATGCGGATAGCCGTCGGCGTCGACGGTGGCCAGGGTCATGGCGTTGGGTTCGACCGGCAGGCGCTCGGTCTTCACCGCGTCGTCGAACCACTGGCGGAACAGGCTGAAGGGATCGCTAGGGGCGTTGGCCTCGCTGAGGCCATCGCGGGTGTACTCGCGGCGCATATCGGCCAGGGACTGGGTCATGGCGCATCTCCAGGGGGAAATGCGCCATAGCTTAACC
>NZ_JBEOPU010000175.1:0-254 GCF_040310405.1 Pseudomonas sp. E45-MNA-CIBAN-0222 | reverse complement strand
CACCAGGATTTCAATGGGAATGTCATCCGGAATCAGGGCGCGAAAGCGCTGCGCCAGCATCGGCGACGCGTACGTGACCGACAATGTGGCCCTGAAACGCTTGCGATCGAGGATGCGCAGCCACTGGATCAGAGACGATTCGATCCCGCCGTTCCCGAAATCGGTTACGTGAAACAACACGCGAACACGCGTGTCCGCACTTTCGGTATACCCCGCGTCGGCCATGATTTCTATTATGTTGTCTATTGTTGGAC
>NZ_JBEOPU010000174.1:0-254 GCF_040310405.1 Pseudomonas sp. E45-MNA-CIBAN-0222 | reverse complement strand
TCATTGATGTAGCCGCACCCCACACTTTGCAATTTGTTCTTGGTTAACCTGTTGGCTATTTCGACTGCGACGCACGATATACCAGAACAGCGCGCCGCACCAATTCCACAAATCAAACCGGGCGGCCTGAGCCGCCCGTCGCGATACCGCCAGGCTTAGCCTGCGGTACCCGCCAGCGGGTCTCTGATGCCCATCACGTAGAACCCGATCAGGCCGATGGTGCCGGCCAGGATGAGGTAGTACAGGGTCGGCAG
>NZ_JBEOPU010000173.1:0-255 GCF_040310405.1 Pseudomonas sp. E45-MNA-CIBAN-0222 | reverse complement strand
GCAATGGCTATATCAATGAATTCCCCGCCGGGCGCCTGCTGCGTGACGCCAAGCTCTACGAAATTGGTGCGGGCACCAGTGAGATTCGGCGGATGTTGATCGGTCGCGAACTGTTCAACGAAACCCGCTGAAGGAGTGCACCATGGCCACCCTGCACACCCAGCTCAACCCGCGCGCGGCGGAATTCGCCGCTAACCGAGCGGCGATGCTTGAACAGGTCGACGCCCTGCACAGCCTGCTCGCCCACGTCCACCA
>NZ_JBEOPU010000172.1:0-256 GCF_040310405.1 Pseudomonas sp. E45-MNA-CIBAN-0222 | reverse complement strand
CGCGCCGCGCCGAGCAGCGGGAGAGAGGGCCTCGTCCCAGCGCGTCACCCTACTCCTGGCCCGACACACCTGGTCCCACGCCGAACCCCGGCCCCCCGCGCCGCCCCCCCCGCCCCCCCCCCCCCCGGCCGCGCCGCCCCCGCCCCCCCCCCGCCCCCCGCCCCCGGGCCGCCGGGGGGGCGGGGGGCGGGCGGCTGCCTGCCGCCCGGGGCGCAGGTCGAGGGGGCTGCGTGGGCTTCTAGGATCTGTCTGGTTG
>NZ_JBEOPU010000171.1:0-256 GCF_040310405.1 Pseudomonas sp. E45-MNA-CIBAN-0222 | reverse complement strand
GACTTTGGCAGTGCTGATGACACTTGGTTAG
Source organism: Pseudomonas sp. E45-MNA-CIBAN-0222 (assembly GCF_040310405.1). Lineage (NCBI taxonomy): Bacteria > Pseudomonadati > Pseudomonadota > Gammaproteobacteria > Pseudomonadales > Pseudomonadaceae > Pseudomonas > Pseudomonas sp. E45-MNA-CIBAN-0222. The sequence goes on along the minus strand of NZ_JBEOPU010000171.1, from coordinate 225 downwards.
AACTTGATTTTTATGCAGGTAATTATGTTGAGTTAACTGACCGAGTCTCTGTTGATGCAGGTATCGCATATTACACTTACCATGGTGATAATGCCTCTGATGAATATTACTACCCTGAGATATACACCAAATTTGGTTACGGCTCATCGCTTGGTCATACTGAATTGAACTTTTGGTATTCATGGGATTACTTTGGTGTTGATGCTGACCATTACATCATGATGG
>NZ_JBEOPU010000170.1:0-256 GCF_040310405.1 Pseudomonas sp. E45-MNA-CIBAN-0222 | reverse complement strand
GCAATGGGCCTGGACAGCCAGATTGGCTCATTGGAAGTCGGCAAGGCAGCCGACATCGTCGCCTTTGATCTTTCCGGGCTGGCGCAACAACCGATCTACGATCCGGTCTCACAGCTTATATATGCCACCGGGCGCGATTGCGTGAAACACCTTTGGGTCGCCGGCAAGCCATTGCTCGACGACCGGCAATTGACCCGCATGGATGAACAACAGTTGACCGCCACGGCCATTGCCTGGGGCCAACGCATCAGCGGGC
>NZ_JBEOPU010000169.1:0-256 GCF_040310405.1 Pseudomonas sp. E45-MNA-CIBAN-0222 | reverse complement strand
ATATTCAGGAACCAAGTGAAGAGGCGCCGCAATTGCTCCACAATATGTGGCAATCTTGGTTAGAAATCAGCGGTCGATATGATCAACGTGCAATTATTGAAATTTACCATGATAGTCAAAGTGATATTTCTGAAGCACACTCATTGTTTGCTGTGGGTCAATTAAGTTTGGCTGACCGAGCTTGGGCAGAACAAGCTAATTTACGTGTTTGCCATGAAGTGAAGGGACTATTAAGCAACAATAACCGCTATCACCG
>NZ_JBEOPU010000168.1:0-256 GCF_040310405.1 Pseudomonas sp. E45-MNA-CIBAN-0222 | reverse complement strand
ACTATCGCTTAGATTATATGAAACAGATGGAAGGGCATACTGGGACGACATTACGCGCTAACCAATATCATCAATTTCATCAGTTTATCCGCCAAGTGGATAGCGCTATTATTCAGCAAGTTGGTGCGGTTAAAGATGCCGAAAAACAAGTGGGTTATCGTCAAGTTCATTGGCAAGAAAAACAGCAAAAACGCAAAGCTGTTGAAATGTTGTTAGCCCAAAAAGCCACCAAAGCAAGGGTAATAGAAGCCAAACG
>NZ_JBEOPU010000167.1:0-256 GCF_040310405.1 Pseudomonas sp. E45-MNA-CIBAN-0222 | reverse complement strand
CGTGTGACCTGCTGGACCCGTATCGCAACCTCGCCATCGCCGCTGAAATCCTGAACGAGCAGCACACGTCCGGCGAAGACTGGCTGCTCGCGATCGGCCGCTACCACCGTCCTGCGGGCGGCGCACCCCCCGCCCGCGACCGGCGCCGCGTGTCGCGCCCTCTCGCGCGTGTGCAGGGCGCCCGTCCAAACGCGGCGGTGCTCGCCGCGCGCCCGGAGACTAACCCATGAAGAAATCCCAACTGGCCCTGCGGGGC
>NZ_JBEOPU010000166.1:0-256 GCF_040310405.1 Pseudomonas sp. E45-MNA-CIBAN-0222 | reverse complement strand
CCTGGTCGTCGCCGTGACGCGGGCTGTCCCTCTCCACCTGATCCGCGGCGATCGTGCCGACGGCGAAATACTGCGCCTCGGGATGGGCGAAGTACCAGCCGCGGACGGCCGCGGTTGGCAGCATGGCGTAGTGCTCGGTGAGCGTTACCTGGCTGATGCCGTCGGCATCCAGCAGCGGGAACAGCGTGCCTTTCTCGGTATGGTCCGGGCAAGCCGGGTAGCCGGGGGCTGTGGTTATGCCATTTTACTGTTCTCG
>NZ_JBEOPU010000165.1:0-256 GCF_040310405.1 Pseudomonas sp. E45-MNA-CIBAN-0222 | reverse complement strand
CTCATCGGTATTCCCGAGCAGAAGGTTCACGACTTCAACGCCAACTACCGCGGCATCCACGTCGACCCGCGCGTGGTAGTCGGTCGTTCCAGCGACAAGAGCGCGGTCACGGTCGACGCCGGTACCGGCGCCACCCTGAACGTTATGGTGGTCAAAGAGATAGTCATGCGTGCGGCCCACACCCTGGCGGTGGATCTGGGGCTGGTCGAGGCGGGGGCCACCGCGCGACCCAAGCCGGCGCTGGTGCGCGAGGACG
>NZ_JBEOPU010000164.1:0-257 GCF_040310405.1 Pseudomonas sp. E45-MNA-CIBAN-0222 | reverse complement strand
CGCCCAAACCGATCACCAGGTAAATCAGGTGGCGGAGCATGTGGTACAGGGTGTTGCCCGACTGAACGGCGGCCACTTCCGAGGACGCCGAAGTGATCATCACCAGGCCAAGGCCCAGCAACGCCAGGCACCCGACGAGCATTGGGAAGTCGAGATCAATGCCACGCCCGGTAATGAGCGGCGACGGGTATGGCTTGATGATGTTGCGCAGATCGAGCGTCATGCCAAGGCCTCCACGGCGCGGGCGAACAACTGGC
>NZ_JBEOPU010000163.1:0-257 GCF_040310405.1 Pseudomonas sp. E45-MNA-CIBAN-0222 | reverse complement strand
AGTATGGGAAGTGTGCTGCGCTTTACAGGAGGAGCTGAGTGGTTGTTGCTGGTTCAATTGATTATCGCCATTTCATTTACTGTATCTTTGGCCTATTTTTGTGGCACGTTTACAGGAACAAAACGGATGTTTGAAGTGCTTTATCCGGCACTTTGGTACATGGGGCCCATTCAAGCTGCACTATATGTCGATTTTTTTGGTGTGAATAGCCAAGCAAGTTGGCAGGCGGGTGTACCGTATTTATTTTTTGCTACTGC
>NZ_JBEOPU010000162.1:0-258 GCF_040310405.1 Pseudomonas sp. E45-MNA-CIBAN-0222 | reverse complement strand
CGGAATGCCCGCATCTTCTATACGTTTTACATCATCCCCAAGGCCTTTATATTGCCAATCCGCCAGCATAAGGAGGTCTGGGTTTAAGCTGATGATTTTTTCGACAGAGAAAGTCTTTGTATCCACTCGGCCAATGCCTGGTATTTTTGCTAACGAAGGACGATGTTTTACATACATGTCCCAATTAGTAGGGCGTGCTTGCCAAATATAATTTGACATACCAACCACATGATCGTAGGCCGCTTCGGTGCCTATGGC
>NZ_JBEOPU010000161.1:0-258 GCF_040310405.1 Pseudomonas sp. E45-MNA-CIBAN-0222 | reverse complement strand
CCTCAGTGTTGCTGGTGGTGCCGCTTGGGGTGCTGGGCGCGGTGTTGGCCGTGAGCTTGCGCGGGATGCCCAACGACGTGTTCTTCAAGGTCGGCTTGATCACCATCATCGGCCTGTCGGCGAAGAACGCGATCCTGATCATCGAGTTCGCCAAGGACCTGTATGACCAAGGCGAAGACTTGATCGACGCCACCTTGAAAGCGGCACGGTTGCGGTTGCGGCCGATCATCATGACGTCCCTGGCATTCATCCTCGGCG
>NZ_JBEOPU010000160.1:0-258 GCF_040310405.1 Pseudomonas sp. E45-MNA-CIBAN-0222 | reverse complement strand
GATTTAAGTAATGTCTGATGTCACAATAAAGACTCTAACTTAAAAAGTAATATGCATTAAAAAACCGATATCTGAATCAATCAGGTATCGGTTTTCTTATGGTTGGATAAGCCAAATTTAATAAAATCGCATTAAAAGCTATTCAGCCGCGTCGATCCATACCCAGCCGTTCTCTAGCCATTCGCTCAAGTCATCTGCATCAATATCCGTCACATCTTGGCTATTTAGGTGTTCGCCATTTGCCAAACGCACCAATAC
>NZ_JBEOPU010000159.1:0-258 GCF_040310405.1 Pseudomonas sp. E45-MNA-CIBAN-0222 | reverse complement strand
ACCTGGTGGCAACTATCAACCTCACCGCCGGCCAGGTCGCCGGCGCGGTGCAGGACACCCAGGCCACCGCCATGCACCTGGCCCAAGCCTCGGAGCACCAGGCCCAGCAGATCGCCGAAGCTTCCACGGCGATCAATCAGATGGCCCAGTCCATTGATCAAGTATCGGCCAACGCCGCCGAATCCTCGGCCGTGGCAGAGCGCTCGGTGGAAATCGCCAACAAGGGCAACGAGGTGGTGCACAACACCATCCATGGCA
>NZ_JBEOPU010000158.1:0-259 GCF_040310405.1 Pseudomonas sp. E45-MNA-CIBAN-0222 | reverse complement strand
GTGGTGCTCGTAGAACGGGCGGCCTGCGGCTAGCCGCTTCGGGCCGTCCGGGGGGTGGTAGCGGCGGGCGGGGGTGCGGGTCTGGCCGCGGGGGGGGGGGGGCCGGCGGGGCGGCGGGGGGGGGGGGGGGGGGTGGGGGGGCGGGGGGGGGTGGGGGGGGGGCCGGGGGGGGGGCGCGGCCGGCGGGCGCGCCCCAGATCCCCCCCCACACCAAAACAACAACAAAATATACCCGAAAGAAGCAAACACCCGCGCACGG
>NZ_JBEOPU010000157.1:0-259 GCF_040310405.1 Pseudomonas sp. E45-MNA-CIBAN-0222 | reverse complement strand
GTTTTATGGTGTCGCCGAACCGGTGCTACATTTTGCCACGCCGCCGCTGTCAGAGCCGCAAACTATTGCTGCTGCTAAAGAGGCAATGCAAATTGCTTATTTTCATTGGGGTTTTCATATTTGGGCGATCAATGGCGTAGTGGCGTTGACCTTGGCCTATTTTGCTTATCGTCAGGGTTTGCCTTTATCGATGCGCTCAACGCTTTACCCTATTATCGGTGAAAAAATATATGGCCCTATCGGCCATGCAGTAGATGTA
>NZ_JBEOPU010000156.1:0-259 GCF_040310405.1 Pseudomonas sp. E45-MNA-CIBAN-0222 | reverse complement strand
AGTCAGGGTCGAACTGCCCCAGGATTTCCCAAGCACCAAGATCAAGGTGTGGGTTGACGGTGGCGCGGGCGGCTTGCCGGGCCTGGCTGGCAATCCTGGCAAGGGCGGGCAGTCCAAGGGTTGCCTGGTGTACCGCGCTGATGGCGGCGATAAGGGCCGGCCGGGGCTCGAAGGGCAGCCGGGTGTTCAGGGGCCTGCGGGCTCCGTAACGGTCCAGCGGTTATAGGGGAAGGGCAGCTTCAAGCCACAAGTTTCAAGC
>NZ_JBEOPU010000155.1:0-259 GCF_040310405.1 Pseudomonas sp. E45-MNA-CIBAN-0222 | reverse complement strand
GCCCAAAGCGCCGCGCAGGCGTTCGAGCTCCTGGGACAGGTGCGGAATGTCACCGACGGTATTTTCCAGGATCAGGCTTTTAAGCGCGTCAGGATAGTGAATGGCGTACTCGATACCCAGCCAGCCGCCCCAGGAATGGCCCAACACGTGCACGCGGCCCAGGCTGAGCGCCTGGCGCACAGTTTCGACTTCCTCGACATAACGGCCGATTTCCCATAGGGAAATATCGGTGGGTCTGGCTGATGCGCCCGTACCAAGC
>NZ_JBEOPU010000154.1:0-259 GCF_040310405.1 Pseudomonas sp. E45-MNA-CIBAN-0222 | reverse complement strand
GTTTCGGCCTGGGCGTGCTGCTGGAAGGCAAGCAGATCAGCAAGGTCGTCGCCTCCTACGTCGGTGAAAATGCCCTGTTCGAGAAGCAACTGCTCAGCGGCGAAATCGAAGTAGTGCTCACTCCCCAAGGCACCCTGGCGGAAAAGCTGCGTGCAGGCGGCGCCGGCATCCCGGCCTTCTTCACTGCAACCGGCGTCGGCACCCCGGTTGCCGAAGGCAAGGAAATCCGCAAAGTCAATGGTCGCCCTTACCTGATGGA
>NZ_JBEOPU010000153.1:0-260 GCF_040310405.1 Pseudomonas sp. E45-MNA-CIBAN-0222 | reverse complement strand
CCTGTGATGATCAGGGCCGCTGCCTCAATCCGCAGCTGGCGCAACAGGCCGCGACGGCAATGAGCAACGCCGCCAGCGCGCGGTTGATCAAGTTGCGTACCGAACGCATGCGCGAAGTGGCACCCCTGCTCTTCGACCTTGGCACCTTGCAGGAAATCTGCTCGAAAAAGCTCGGCCTCGGCGCCCAGGAAACCCTGGATATCGCCCAATCTCTTTACGAAACCCACAAGGTCATCACCTACCCGCGCAGTGACTGCGGC
>NZ_JBEOPU010000152.1:0-260 GCF_040310405.1 Pseudomonas sp. E45-MNA-CIBAN-0222 | reverse complement strand
GTGTTTCCTCTTGCTTGAACCCGAGAGCGGAGAGGTTCTAGCGCGGTGTAACTACACGAACATTGTGAGGGGCGTTTTTCAGGCCTGTCATCTTGGCTTCTCGCTGGCGGAATCTGCCCAGGGTCGCGGTTTGATGAAAAAAACGCTTCAGGTCACTAACCGTCATTGCTTTGAGCAGTTGGGGCTTCATCGGATCATGGCCAATCATTTGCCCCGTAATGTGCGAAGTGAACGACTTCTGGAGTCGCTGGGGTTTGAGA
>NZ_JBEOPU010000151.1:0-260 GCF_040310405.1 Pseudomonas sp. E45-MNA-CIBAN-0222 | reverse complement strand
ATTTACGCGTGAATGAACTGAAATGTAATCGCGAATCCCTTATTGAAAGACTTAAAAAAGAAGGCGTAACTGCCGTAGTGGTAAGTGATGTTGCTTCTGCTATTGAGGTTACATCAGACTCAGCACTATTTCGAACCGATGCATTTAAAGACGGCTGGTTTGAACAGCAAGATGCGGGTTCACAATTGGTTGCTGACGCTGTGGGTGCCAAACCAGGAATGCGGGTTGTCGATGCTTGTGCGGGTGCGGGTGGTAAAACC
>NZ_JBEOPU010000150.1:0-260 GCF_040310405.1 Pseudomonas sp. E45-MNA-CIBAN-0222 | reverse complement strand
AAGGTGTGATCACCAGTGGTTCGTTTTCGCCAACGTTAGGCTATTCTATCGCCATGGCCCGTGTACCCAATGGTATTGGTGCCACAGCTAAAGTTGAAATGCGTAAAAAACGCGTGACCGTAAAAGTCATCGCCCCAAGTTTTGTGCGCAATGGTAAACAAGCCTTCTAATGTTAGTGGCGTGTTACCGACACCGAATTTATTGATTAAGTCTTTGAACATCAGATTAAGGAACAGCAACAATGAGCACTATTCCGGCAG
>NZ_JBEOPU010000149.1:0-260 GCF_040310405.1 Pseudomonas sp. E45-MNA-CIBAN-0222 | reverse complement strand
ACCTCACCCTCATCCGTGTATTGAAAGGCATTCTTTATTAAGTTGCCTAGTGCCATTTTTAGTAATTCAGGTCGTACGTAGGCAAAATACTCTTGTTCAGCGACTACTGCATAAGTCACAGTCTTATACCGTAGCAAATACTTTAAGCGTTCCACTTCATTGTTAGCAATGCTATTGATAGAGGTTTGCGGAGCGTCCAGTTTTTCAGGAGCACGCGAGAGTAGTAATAACGCGCTGATAATCTCAGAGGTCTCTTTAGC
>NZ_JBEOPU010000148.1:0-260 GCF_040310405.1 Pseudomonas sp. E45-MNA-CIBAN-0222 | reverse complement strand
CATCAGATACTGGGCGCGCCCAACCCTGACTTTCCTTTAGCATATCGTAGGTCGCAGGTATTACTTCACGGCCCTGCATATTAAGGTAGCCGACGTGACTATTGCGCAGCACGGGTAGCAAGCCACCAGCTATCTTATCTGCATCGACTTTTTGATAGCGTGATAAATCAACGACTTTTTTGCCTTTACTATTTAGCAACGCTACTGGTGCACCGAAGTCCTTTGTTGCTAGAAAATAACCGTTACTCGCGGTACAAGAG
>NZ_JBEOPU010000147.1:0-260 GCF_040310405.1 Pseudomonas sp. E45-MNA-CIBAN-0222 | reverse complement strand
GAATCGACTCTGGCGCTTTGGGCATTTTTAGCAGCTCATGCACCCAATCGATGCGATCATCACGGCTTTCACCCATGCCAACGATGTTACCGCTACACACGCTAATACCAGAATTGCGCACATTGGTAATCGTATCTAAACGCTCATCATAGCTGCGCGTACTGACAACCTGCTCATAATAACGGCGCGAGGTGTCCAAATTGTGATTGTAATAATCCAATCCGGCATCCGCCAATTGCGCTGCTTGCTCAGTGTCGAGC
>NZ_JBEOPU010000146.1:0-260 GCF_040310405.1 Pseudomonas sp. E45-MNA-CIBAN-0222 | reverse complement strand
GATCAGATCCGTCTGCTGCAACCCATGGTGCACATCTCCGGGCGCTTCTCGGCGGCGCGCAACTATGTCGGGGTGGTCTTGCCCCTGGCGTGGCACCCGAAAAACAAGAACGCCCTGATTGTCTGCGACTTGCACCTCGATCCCCAATGCTTGCTCGATCTGGATGCCGAAGCGCTTCGCGAGCGCCTGTATACCCGCAGCGATGATCTGGCCGAGGGCGAATTGCCGGTGCCGTTGAAGCTTATTCACATCAACAAGTG
>NZ_JBEOPU010000145.1:0-261 GCF_040310405.1 Pseudomonas sp. E45-MNA-CIBAN-0222 | reverse complement strand
AGCCTCGCGCCGTCAAGATGTAGTTGGACCCCGAGCCACCCTGCTCTTCTGGCCGAGGTTCGATGTAACCGCGCTCCAGCAATAGCTTTTCGTACTCTCCTGCCACGGCTTTAAGGTGATCAAGGTTTTCGGGTTCCCCGCCCTCTGCCGCCTTCGCCGCCGCGTATTTTTCGGCATAAGCACGTGGCGCGAAGCTTGTGTCATCGCTCTGCACTTCATGCAGCAAGCATTCAATCAAATCCCAATTATAAGTCGTCATCC
>NZ_JBEOPU010000144.1:0-261 GCF_040310405.1 Pseudomonas sp. E45-MNA-CIBAN-0222 | reverse complement strand
CGCCTACACCGGGCGTTATGGCCTGCTGCGCCTGAATGAGCGGGCCGGTAGCGCCAAGCAGCCGCGCTTCCTGCGCCTGGATGTGAAAAGTCGTCCGCTGGACAGCGGGATTTCCGGGCCGATGCAGCAAGCCATCGGCCAGACCCTCGCCGCTGGCCAGCAGGTGCTGGTGTTCCTCAATCGCCGAGGCTTTGCGCCGACCTTGCTGTGCCACGACTGCGGCTGGATGTCCGAGTGCAACCGCTGCGATGCGCGCATGAC
>NZ_JBEOPU010000143.1:0-261 GCF_040310405.1 Pseudomonas sp. E45-MNA-CIBAN-0222 | reverse complement strand
ATAGTCGGCACGATGTCGATCTGCGTACCCACGGTGTGGTCAAGCTCGCCGAACTTTTCCTGCATGCCCGGCGCGATCATCAGCATCGGCACGTTGAAGCGACCCAGGTCCATTTCGGTGATCTGCTGCTCGTTGCCGAAGCCATGGTCGCCGACGATGACGAACAAGGTTTCCTTGAAGTACGGCTCCTTACGGGCCTTTTCAAAGAACTGGCCTAGGGCCCAGTCGGAGTAGCGCATGGCCGTCAAATGGTCGTTGAGG
>NZ_JBEOPU010000142.1:0-261 GCF_040310405.1 Pseudomonas sp. E45-MNA-CIBAN-0222 | reverse complement strand
ACCGTGCTCTGGGTGGACACATCCAACGCTGAAGCCATGGTTGACCCGCAGGCGCAACACAGTACAGGAACAATCACTAAACGGTATGAAAAAGCCATGGGACTCGACAACTGAAAGCGAGCGCCAAGGCTAGCGCAACGGCCGGGCGAGAGCCAGCGTCGAGCCATGCGGGAGCGGCGGGCGCTCCCGTCTGGTTGCCGTGGGTCAGATAGCCAGGATGGCCTGTGCCAGCTGTGCATCGGTTGCGGTATTGAGCTGTGG
>NZ_JBEOPU010000141.1:0-261 GCF_040310405.1 Pseudomonas sp. E45-MNA-CIBAN-0222 | reverse complement strand
CGCGCAGGGCGCGGCGCTGCGCGTCGCGACCGAGCGCAGCAAGATCGCGATGCCGGAAACGCGCATCGGCCTCGTGCCCGACGTCGGCGCCACGCATTTCCTGTCGGGCATGCCGGCCGAACTCGAACTGTACGTCGGGCTGACCGGTGCGATGCTGTCGGGCGCCGACGCGCTGACCGCGAAGCTCGCGGACCTGTGCGTGCCGTCCGCGTGGCTCGACACGTTCGAGACGCGCATCGAAAGCGTCAAGTGGGACGGCGA
>NZ_JBEOPU010000140.1:0-261 GCF_040310405.1 Pseudomonas sp. E45-MNA-CIBAN-0222 | reverse complement strand
GCACCAGGGTCAGGCCCAGCGGTATGATCAAAAGCCCGGCAAACAGCACCAGCGCCGGCAGCGAGAGCAGGTAGCCGCGACTCATGGGTGCACCTCATCGGCCGCCAGTACGCGCAGCAAATCGGCCTGCCATTGCAGGCCCACCACCGCGCCGTTAGCCAAGGGCGCGCTACCGTCGTTACTGCGCACCACGGTGATTTCGCCCAGGGCGGTGTGGACGCGGTACAGCCATTGGCTGCCGAAAAAGTAGCGGTCCAGCAC
>NZ_JBEOPU010000139.1:0-261 GCF_040310405.1 Pseudomonas sp. E45-MNA-CIBAN-0222 | reverse complement strand
TAGATAGGCTGCGGGAACGACGCTCCTGCACCTGTAATATTCATAGCGATATTTTCAGCAGATTTAAAATCTGACGTAGCAGAAGATGCTGTCTGAGAGGTTGTTTCAGCTGTTGTCACAGCGCTACTGCTAGTATCAGCAGTTGGCTCCGCCGTATCTGTTGACTTATTACACGCCGTAAGCATTAATGTACAACTGACGGCCACTGCTAATAACGAATAACGCATGTAGGACTCCTGAAGTTTAACAACGGTATAAAAA
>NZ_JBEOPU010000138.1:0-261 GCF_040310405.1 Pseudomonas sp. E45-MNA-CIBAN-0222 | reverse complement strand
TCTGCTCTTTGTTACCTTTTTGCTTGTTTTCGTGGGTGTTTTGTTGGTGTTCGCCTACCTACTCAACCGTGAGTACTGTAAAGACGTTCACTAAGCGGTTGGTTGCTACTGCTGTACCCTGCGCGCGCCCACGGGGCGCGCGCGTTTTTTCTGCTTCCAGATAAATGAGTGAGGAAGGACCAAATGCTGCAACCAAACGGTTGGGCTGGTAATACCATACCGCCCACCCCAATTACCAACCTGTTCGGTTAGTGCTCCCAG
>NZ_JBEOPU010000137.1:0-262 GCF_040310405.1 Pseudomonas sp. E45-MNA-CIBAN-0222 | reverse complement strand
GCGTTATATCGGACGCATAGCCCAAAGGCGGCTGAAAGTGAGTTTATCTATGTTTAAAATAACCAAATCTAATCAAGGTCGGTTCGAGCCTGTAATTGAAATCATTGGCAGGTAAATCAATAATTCAAATAAAAGCTGATCTGGGTTGGGATAACATTTATCACAAAAAAACTGCTGTCGAACCCAACAATCAAAATCTAGATAAAACAACAGCCTGGTGTCAATATTTGAGCATTTAAATACTTAAGGTTCAGTCTATGGA
>NZ_JBEOPU010000136.1:0-262 GCF_040310405.1 Pseudomonas sp. E45-MNA-CIBAN-0222 | reverse complement strand
CACTTCACCCACTTGGCCGATATCGATGATTTCCGGCTGGGTCATTTCCGGCGTCTGGCGGGTGACGGTGAGCTTCTTTGCCCGGATCAACTCGGCGTCCTTGCCGGTCAGGCCGATTGCGCTGCCGCCGTGACGGTTGATCAGGTTGACGATGTCCTTGTTCACCTGGCCGCCGAGAACCATCTCCACCACGTCCATGGTCTGCGCGTCAGTCACGCGCATGCCATCGATGAAGTGACTCTCGATGGACAGGCGCTTGAGC
>NZ_JBEOPU010000135.1:0-262 GCF_040310405.1 Pseudomonas sp. E45-MNA-CIBAN-0222 | reverse complement strand
GATATAATTTATGCGGTATTCATTAACAAATTGATAAAAATTTTTACCTTCGTGCTGGTTTAATACTTCAGATAAATGATGGGTACTGATGCTGAGGAATCCCCACGAAATATAATATAAAAACAATAAGATAGTTAAAAATAAAAGGAACATTCATGATGTTTGGTGATCAGATCTATCGCCAAACAAAAATAACCACTGGAAAACACCATGAATGTAAAACAAATCTTATCAAAATATTTAACTCATATCACGCCAGCAA
>NZ_JBEOPU010000134.1:0-262 GCF_040310405.1 Pseudomonas sp. E45-MNA-CIBAN-0222 | reverse complement strand
GCCAATATAGTGGATTAACGATTACATTGAAATAGTGGTATTCACGCCGCGGCTTGCCTCATCATCAAACCAACGTGCAGTAACCGTCTTGGTCTGGGTGTAGAATTGTACCGCCTGCTTACCATAAGGACCGAGATCACCAAGTTTACTAGCACGCGAGCCTGAGAATGAGAACATCGGTAGTGGCACAGGAATTGGTAAGTTAATACCGATTTGACCGACTTGCACATCTTGTTGGAATTTATGTGCCGCAGCGCCTGAC
>NZ_JBEOPU010000133.1:0-262 GCF_040310405.1 Pseudomonas sp. E45-MNA-CIBAN-0222 | reverse complement strand
GTGATGCTGTAGCTGATATCGCCGTTCACGTCATCCAGGTCGCTGGTCGTGAAGGTCGCAACCACGGTGTCGGTGCTCACGGACTGTTCGGTCACCGTGTTGCCTGAAGCCGTGTCGAACGTCGGCGCATTGTCGTTCACACGATCGATGCTCACCGTCACTTCGTCGCTTTCTGTCGCGTTGCCCGCTCCATCTGTCGCCGTCACTTTCAGCGTCAGGCTGGTTAGGTCTGTACCCGCATCGCTGTTGATCGCGTCCACAC
>NZ_JBEOPU010000132.1:0-262 GCF_040310405.1 Pseudomonas sp. E45-MNA-CIBAN-0222 | reverse complement strand
GAGCTCATCATGGGCAATCAGCAACTCATCATTTTGGATGCCATAAAAGTTGACCATAGGCACCACTGACTGACCGGATTTATTCATAAAGGTCAGTGGCATCAATAGCCGCACGTCATGCCCATGAATTTGTCCGCGTCCTGTTACCCCGTGGAATTTTTTGTCAGGGGCGAGCGTGATGTTGAACTGCTGCGCCAAATGATGGACGAACCAAAACCCTGCATTATGACGCGTAAACATATACTGCTGACCGGGATTACCA
>NZ_JBEOPU010000131.1:0-263 GCF_040310405.1 Pseudomonas sp. E45-MNA-CIBAN-0222 | reverse complement strand
CAGTATTTGCGGATAGCGCAGGAATGACAATGCTAGCTGTCATAGTTTGTGGCGCTGTTATCGAAATAACCGGAGAGCCATTATCGATTTGTGCCCATGAATATGAGTTAATAGTACCATCTGAATCACTGCTATTGCTGGCATCAAGCTGCACAGTTTCACCAATAACACCTTGTAAATCAGAGCCCGCATCAGCGCTAGGAGGCATATTACCTTGCGCTACATTAATGATCGTAAGAGTGATGCTGTCTGTTGCCGTTAGC
>NZ_JBEOPU010000130.1:0-263 GCF_040310405.1 Pseudomonas sp. E45-MNA-CIBAN-0222 | reverse complement strand
CTACCTGACCATGCTCTTCTGTCACCGATTCATCTAGCTTGGCTGCCCATTCAGCCATATTACGCTCATATTCTTGATTTTGCTCAAGTATGCGTTGATGCTGCTCTTCACTCATGAGCATCGGACGACTGGCAGGATCGTTAGAGCGGGTAAAGACAGGTACGCGCTGAGAGTTTGACTGACTGGTGCTATCGCTAAAACTTTCTGATGATGGGGTGTTTGATGCACTGCTTGCACCGCTGTCAGCTTGCATAGCACTGGCC
>NZ_JBEOPU010000129.1:0-263 GCF_040310405.1 Pseudomonas sp. E45-MNA-CIBAN-0222 | reverse complement strand
GGAAAACGCACCCTCGGCGAAGATCCGCCGCAGTAGATTGGGCAGTTTGAAGGCAATAAAGAACGCATCTGTGGCCATGCTCGCGCCAAAAAAGCGCGCCACAAGGGTGTCACGTACAAACCCCAAAACCCGGGAGATCATTGTGATAGAGCTGACGGCGGCCAACGACTTGAGCAGATTCATTGAAAGAGTTTTTGCCTATAGATAAAGAGCAGGCGAACAATGCGCCCACATATGCGATACTCCGCGCCTGCAACAAGCAC
>NZ_JBEOPU010000127.1:0-263 GCF_040310405.1 Pseudomonas sp. E45-MNA-CIBAN-0222 | reverse complement strand
GAATGATCACGTCCATGCCCAGCAGCAGCCAATTTTCGGCGCGGTAGAACTGGCACATCTGCACCAGTAGCGCATAGATCGACATGGCCAGCAGGAACACCAGCGGCACCAGGGTGTAGATCGCCGATCGGCCGCGCTGGATCAGGATGACGGTGATCACCGCCCGGGTCAGGCCGGCCAGCACCTGGGTGGTGGTGCCGGGTAGCGGGCCGATGGCCGGGCCGCCGGGGCCGTCCGCGCCAGCGCCGAAAGCCAGCGCCATG
>NZ_JBEOPU010000126.1:0-264 GCF_040310405.1 Pseudomonas sp. E45-MNA-CIBAN-0222 | reverse complement strand
CCTGTAATGCGGGAAATGGCCACCGGAGTGGGGTCCGGGTGGCGAAAACGTAAGAAATACTCGTCGAATTGATTGTTTTTTGATCATTTGGCGAGTTTAAAAGTTGCGCTAGGTGGTATGCCGGGGAAATACATGGCTACTTCAGACCATCCCTAACGACACCCGCGCCGGTAAACATAATAAAAACTGCCGTGAATCAAAGGAGCATCGGATGAAAATCAAAGTACCACTGTATTTGGCGGCAGTTTCTGCGCTGTCTGGAAG
>NZ_JBEOPU010000125.1:0-264 GCF_040310405.1 Pseudomonas sp. E45-MNA-CIBAN-0222 | reverse complement strand
CTCCAAACCTACGGTGTTTTTCAAGATAGTTGTCACTCTTTGTTTAAATATTAAGCTGCATTTATTACGCCTTCTTCTGGTGCCTTATCTGGGTTGAGTGTTACAGCGCCAACCGCTTCACAATTTCTGATCTCTGTAGACCAACGCATCGGTTTTCTTTCCTTCGCCGCCTCAAGCACTTTCTTGCGCTTCGCTAAAATAGCGCCATCTTGCAGTGCATGACGTTGCCCTGGTGAGACAAAATTTAGCTGGCTGTGTTTATGC
>NZ_JBEOPU010000124.1:0-264 GCF_040310405.1 Pseudomonas sp. E45-MNA-CIBAN-0222 | reverse complement strand
GTATCAATACGTGCTCAAGAGCAACGACGGCGCGACGCTCAGCACCTGGACCCAGCGCCTGACCGACAAGCTGCGCAGCAATCCGGCGTTCCGCGACATCTCCAACGACCTGCAACTGGGCGGCAGCATCACCCACATCAGCATCGACCGCAGCGCCGCCGCGCGTTTCGGCCTGACCGCAAGCGATGTCGACGAAGCGCTGTACGACGCCTTCGGCCAGCGCCAGATCAACGAATTTCTGACCCAGATCAACCAGTACAACGT
>NZ_JBEOPU010000123.1:0-264 GCF_040310405.1 Pseudomonas sp. E45-MNA-CIBAN-0222 | reverse complement strand
GCTCATGGTGATACGATTGCACTTGATGATTACTCGTTTATCCCTGTACGCACCTTACCGAACTTCCCTGAAGGTACAGCGTATACTCAAAGTATTGAGGAACATGACTTATGGAAGACAAACGGTCTGGTTCAGTTTGTGAAATTTACGGATAATGGCTATCAGTATGTCAGTTTAGCGGATACAGAAGAAGCGTTCAGAGAAGAAATCAAAACTGTCAATCTGCAAACTTCTGATGCCAAGTTGCTCATCAATGAAAAGGCA
>NZ_JBEOPU010000122.1:0-265 GCF_040310405.1 Pseudomonas sp. E45-MNA-CIBAN-0222 | reverse complement strand
GCTGTGGCCCCGCTCGGCGCGCGCCGCCCCCCCGCTGCGCCCCTCCGTGGGGGGGGGTTGGCGGGCGCGCCGGGGGCTGGGCGGGGGTGCGGGGGGGGCGCGCGGCGCCCCCCCCCCCCGCGCGCCCCGCCCCCGCCCCCCCCCCCCGCGCGCCCCCCCCCCCCCCCGCACACCCCCAGGCGCGGGGACCCCACCCCCGCCGGCACCCAGCGGTCCCAGGCGAGTCTGGGCCGTGCGGCGGGCGCATCGGTGACCTGGCCGCAAT
>NZ_JBEOPU010000121.1:0-265 GCF_040310405.1 Pseudomonas sp. E45-MNA-CIBAN-0222 | reverse complement strand
CTATTAAGGCTATCGATATCGATGGCCAAGAAAAGCTCAAGCTTGCCAAAGTATTAATTATTGGTGCAGGCGGACTCGGCTGTGCAGCAAGTCAATACCTTGCCGTGGCTGGGGTTGGTGAAATCACCTTAGTTGATTTTGATACCGTAGAGCTGTCTAATTTGCAGCGCCAAGTATTGCACTATGACGCCAATATTGGCCAAGCAAAAGTTGAATCGGCTAAGCAATCGCTGATGCTGCTAAATCCATTAATTAACATCAATAC
>NZ_JBEOPU010000120.1:0-266 GCF_040310405.1 Pseudomonas sp. E45-MNA-CIBAN-0222 | reverse complement strand
ATATTGAAGAACACTTAAGTGAAACGCTCGATATAAACACCTTGTGCAAAATAGCCTGTATGAGTCGCAGCAAGTTTTATCAGCAGTTTAAACTTGCATTTGGCACTACCCCAGCCCTTTGGCAGCAACAGTTAAGACTAAAAAAAGCGCGTACTCAATTACTACAAGGCCATGCAATTAGTAAAGTTTGCTTTGATGTTGGATTTAATAGCGCGAGCCACTTTAGTCGCCTATTTAAACAAACCTTTGGCATTGCGCCTAAAGAG
>NZ_JBEOPU010000119.1:0-266 GCF_040310405.1 Pseudomonas sp. E45-MNA-CIBAN-0222 | reverse complement strand
GACTCATTCCTATGCTTCAAGGATGGTTCTTGTTCAGTAACGGTGAATACTCAACAGATGGCGAAAACGATGAAGACGTGAAACGTTACATGTCGAAATTCTAAATAAAGCCCTTCGGGGCTTTTTTAGTGCCCTAACATATCGAACTGTTCATCCGCAAATTTCGAGTATTCAATCCCGAATTTACCAATGTCGTTATTACACAACGCTTTTCTCAGTTTAAGCTTTCGAAAATTATCGTTAGACTTACTGAGTAAGGAAAGAAC
>NZ_JBEOPU010000118.1:0-267 GCF_040310405.1 Pseudomonas sp. E45-MNA-CIBAN-0222 | reverse complement strand
GGATGCGCATCCCGTTGCTGGCGGTGACCGGGTCCAGTGTGGCGCCGATCACCACCGTGCGAAACATCGGCCGGCGCGCCGCCATATTGGCCATGCGCAGGGTTTCCACGGAGGAGGCAAAGCCAATAGTGGTGAAATTGGGAATGACCAGAAAGCCAACGGTTTTCACCGGCCGTTGTTCACCTGCCGGGCCGTCCACGGGCGGCGTGTTCGCCTTCATCAATACTCTCCGCTGTACCATTGACGCGTTCTGCGCAGGTAGCAACC
>NZ_JBEOPU010000117.1:0-267 GCF_040310405.1 Pseudomonas sp. E45-MNA-CIBAN-0222 | reverse complement strand
GGGTTACATCAATCACCAACATGAAATCATCAGCCAATGGGGTCAGCAGGCACCCACCTACGACCCCGGCTACGCTGATCGGGGCGAGTTTGCAGCCGGTAACCAGCACCAACTGGAGCGAGCAAAAGAGCTGGGGGCAGAACACCTGCCCGCGCAGGTCATATCCATCAGCCAACTGAAAAACGGCACCTATCAAATCCGCTTGGATAACGGCCAGGCCCTGGACAGCCGCCAAGTAGTGCTGGGTATGGGCGCCGGCCCACACAC
>NZ_JBEOPU010000116.1:0-267 GCF_040310405.1 Pseudomonas sp. E45-MNA-CIBAN-0222 | reverse complement strand
CACCGACCTGACCGTCCTGATCGTCGAAGACGATCCCCATGTGTTGCTCGGCTGCCAGCAAGCCCTGGCCCTGGAGGACATTCCAAGCGTTGGCGTGGGCAGCGCCGAAGAGGCCCTGACCCGGGTCGGCGAAAATTTCGCTGGCATTGTCATCAGCGATATTCGCCTGCCCGGCATTGATGGGCTGGAGCTGTTGACCCGCCTCAAGGCCCTGGACAAAAGCCTGCCGGTGGTGCTGATTACCGGTCACGGCGATATCTCCATGGC
>NZ_JBEOPU010000115.1:0-268 GCF_040310405.1 Pseudomonas sp. E45-MNA-CIBAN-0222 | reverse complement strand
AGCTAAAAGTTGATGAATGGGATCGTATGATCGACATTAATATTAAAGGTGTTCTTTATGGAATAGCAGCTACACTGCCTGTTTTCCAAAAACAAAACTTTGGACACTTTATTAATCTCTCATCTGTTGCAGGGGTAAAAGTATTTAGTCCAGGAGGTACGGTTTATAGCGGTACTAAGTTTGCTGTAAGAGCCATCTCTGAAGGCCTTCGTCATGAAGTTGGGGAAACAATTAGAACGACTACTATCGAGCCTGGTGCAATTGAGTC
>NZ_JBEOPU010000114.1:0-268 GCF_040310405.1 Pseudomonas sp. E45-MNA-CIBAN-0222 | reverse complement strand
ATTATACAGCTGTGATGTTATCAGCTTGTGGACCTTTTTGACCTTGTGAAAGAGTAAACTCTACACGTTGGCCTTCAGCTAAAGTTTTGAAACCTTCGCTTTTGATTGCTGAGAAATGTGCGAAAACGTCTGGGCCATTTTCTTGCTCGATGAAACCAAAACCTTTAGACTCGTTAAACCACTTAACTGTACCTGATACGATGTTAGACATTGTAATATCCTGAAATAAAAATAAAAATATGCTCATAAGAGCGGGTGTAGCAAAAAA
>NZ_JBEOPU010000113.1:0-268 GCF_040310405.1 Pseudomonas sp. E45-MNA-CIBAN-0222 | reverse complement strand
ACCCAGTCCCTCGACGATGCGCTGATCGAGTAGGGCAGGCTGGGGCGCGGGAGCGTGCGCGCGGGGGGGGGGGGGGGGGCGGCGGGGGGGGGGGGGGCGGGGGGCGGGGGGGGGGGGGGCGGGGGTGGGGGGGGGGGGGGGGGGCCCCCCGCCCCCCCCCCCCGCCCCCCCCCCGCGCCCCCCCCCCCCCCCCCCGGGGGGGGGGCCGCGCGGCCGCCCGCGGAGCCCCGGGGGGATTCAAAACATACCCGAACGCCCACGCCGCGCC
>NZ_JBEOPU010000112.1:0-268 GCF_040310405.1 Pseudomonas sp. E45-MNA-CIBAN-0222 | reverse complement strand
CACTCCACAGTGGATTGTGTGGATTGGCAATGCCGGCTGTTTCGGCCGCCCAGCGGAGTGTCTGGGCTTGCGGTATTTTCGGGAGCAGCAGAGACACGACAGGGTGTGATTTGCCTGTCAGGCTCCTGATCATATTCACGCTCCGATGAATACTCGACAGGAGCTGGCTGTGGGTCTGGCGGGCGGGGGGCTTGATGCCGTGGAGATCATCCACGAACGTTATTGCGGTTGAGTCTGGTGCTCGCTCGGCAGAGGCAACGAGTAGGTC
>NZ_JBEOPU010000111.1:0-269 GCF_040310405.1 Pseudomonas sp. E45-MNA-CIBAN-0222 | reverse complement strand
CTACCATCTCAAACGTGGTAAAGCGCTCTTGGCAACTATTACAGGAACGGCGGCGACGCACTTGCGCCCCTTCTGCTGCAAGCCGTGAATCAATCACTTTGGTCTCTGACGCATTACAATATGGGCAATGCATACTATTTTCCTTATCTTAATACATTAAAGGCGGCAACATTAAAGCCATATTGAAGCGCTAATTAGGATGAGTGTATGAAACTTTTTAACCATTATTTTCCAATAGAAAAAGACTTAACTAATCTACTTACCAATAC
>NZ_JBEOPU010000110.1:0-269 GCF_040310405.1 Pseudomonas sp. E45-MNA-CIBAN-0222 | reverse complement strand
ATCCTGCACGGATGGACTCTACAATTCCTGGTGTTCCGCCTTCTTCACGACGTTCGCCTATCGGTAAAAATGTATGGTCTTCTGGCGTGACAAAAGACACCGTTCCGCCGCCAATCAGGCTAGGTTTATCATTCTTGATAATGGCTTTTTTAACGATGAGAATGCCCGGAGTGCCAGGGCCACCAATGAATTTGTGAGTAGAAAAAAAGATAGCGTCTTTGGCCAATGCTTTATTTTTCAGTGGGTTCATATCTAGGTTTACATAAGGC
>NZ_JBEOPU010000109.1:0-271 GCF_040310405.1 Pseudomonas sp. E45-MNA-CIBAN-0222 | reverse complement strand
ATTCAGCAGCACGGCAATTTATGGAAGCTGATCATCATAGCTCAGCGATTTATTGTAATAATAGCTGCTGATATAAAAGGGTATAAAGCAAGCAACGACGCCGATACGAGTCATAAAACAGCAATAAAGGTACAAAGACGTTACACTGCTAGGCGCTGAACTGTCAACTGTAAATAATTGGGGCACCGCAAAACTGCTTGCTTATTGCCCATTAATGGAGACTAAAAAACGATTTACTAGCTCTGGCGCTTTTTTTGCATCTGTAATGCCC
>NZ_JBEOPU010000108.1:0-271 GCF_040310405.1 Pseudomonas sp. E45-MNA-CIBAN-0222 | reverse complement strand
CTCTAAACCTATCGAACAATTTCAAATCTTGCCTGCAAAAGAGTTTCCGCTCGATGAAGGGCGTGAGACGTTCCGCACGAACTTTGCTGCGATGTTCCCTAATACCAGTAGCCGCAAGTCTGAGCTACACAAAGACGTGATGGCAGGGATTGCAAGTAGCGGTTTAGAGTATTATCAGCCGCTATTTTTTAACTTAAAAGATTGGGAGGCAGAGAGTAGCTTATTTTCCTATTTACCAAGCGATGCGTTGTTTATCACCGATGAATTAATC
>NZ_JBEOPU010000107.1:0-271 GCF_040310405.1 Pseudomonas sp. E45-MNA-CIBAN-0222 | reverse complement strand
CCTCGAAGGCTCGTCAGCTGTTGATCGAAATGCTCTGCTGCCTTCAAGAGTTTCGCCACCTCCAAACTGACACCGCCAACCTCGCCGCGGCACGAATGCCCTTACTGGAAGTTTTTATTGCCGAGTTCCTACGCACCGTCGGGCATATCGTCAAACAAGGCCTGCGCAGCACCTATACCACTCAGCAAAGCAACCTGTTTGCCCTTCGCGGCAAACTGATGATGGCATCCCATCTGCGGCAAAACCTTTGCAGGGCGGACCGGTTCTTTAC
>NZ_JBEOPU010000106.1:0-271 GCF_040310405.1 Pseudomonas sp. E45-MNA-CIBAN-0222 | reverse complement strand
GGCAAATGTAAATCTGCAAACTCGCAAGAGTCAGTACGGCGCGGGTCAATGACTATAAGTTTTTTATGAGCATCCGCTTTTTTGGCAGTAAGGAAACGCCCGAACAATATAGGGTGACACCAAGCCATATTGGAGCCGACTAGCACCAATAAATCGCAAGCTTCCAAATCCTCGTAGTTACTGGGGACGATATCAGCGCCAAACGCACGTTTGTGTCCTGCCACCGCTGATGACATACATAGACGGGAGTTAGAATCGATATTGTTATTAC
>NZ_JBEOPU010000105.1:0-272 GCF_040310405.1 Pseudomonas sp. E45-MNA-CIBAN-0222 | reverse complement strand
GGCATAAATCGGCCAAAAGCAGTCGCAGGACAGACTATGGAAAATAGATAGCGTCCTCCAGCCCACTGTAAACGCCGATGGTCGCTACCTTTCCAGCTTCAACAAGCACGTCCGTCGATAGGGCTGCAGTGTTGCCCGGTGCCAAGATGATCGTTTGGGCGATGTTCAAACCTCCAATGCGGGCGCAGCTGTGCGTGCGCGATATCGCTCAAAGGTGGTAGTAGGCACCAGGTGAGAGGCCTGCCAGGGGCGTACTTTTCCGACATGGCCAC
>NZ_JBEOPU010000104.1:0-272 GCF_040310405.1 Pseudomonas sp. E45-MNA-CIBAN-0222 | reverse complement strand
GGGCAATGTTGTACGTTGTAAGCTATGATATATCTAATAGCCTTTAATATCAATGGATATGAGGTTATATTTAAAGAAAATTGTTATTTGAAATTAGATGATATTTGATGAAGTAAATTAGAAAAATGCGTCCTTCGGGTCGTCTTTTTTTGTTTGCATTAAAGCGGTAATCAGTAAAGTATTATCCAAGTAGGTGAATAATCTGGGCTATATAAAAAATAACGACAGTTTGCTGCGACGATAAAACCGCAATGTGATAGTCAGTCTTATCA
>NZ_JBEOPU010000103.1:0-272 GCF_040310405.1 Pseudomonas sp. E45-MNA-CIBAN-0222 | reverse complement strand
ATACTGGTCACAGCCATCCGAAAATCACTCAGCGTGTCCATGAGCAACTTGATAAGTTTACCCATACTGCGGCACAAATGATTAACTATGAATGCTATGTCGATCTTGCCGAAAAGCTTTGCGAAAAAGCCCCTATCAGCGGTGAGAAAAAAGCGTTCTTTTTAACCACTGGCGCAGAAGCGGTTGAAAACTGTATCAAAATTGCTCGTGCAAAAACTGGTCGTCCGGGTGTCATCTCTTTCGTTGGTGGCTGGCATGGTCGTACCTTAATG
>NZ_JBEOPU010000102.1:0-272 GCF_040310405.1 Pseudomonas sp. E45-MNA-CIBAN-0222 | reverse complement strand
GCTGGATGTAGAACGCGACAACCACCCTACGGCTTCGGAGCAACCCGTAGGGTGGGCTTCTGCCCGCCACGGGGGCGTAACACCGTCGGTGGGCTAAAGCCCACCCTACAGAGCCAAAGCCTCTCCGGTGAGCTTGCCCCTCATCGATCTACGTTCGGTCCGTAGGGTGGGCTTCAGCCCACCACAACCCCGCGACACCACAGGGGCGTGAACCAAAACACCGCAACGCCCATGGTGGACTTCACCCCGACCTACAGCTATTTATACAAACG
>NZ_JBEOPU010000101.1:0-273 GCF_040310405.1 Pseudomonas sp. E45-MNA-CIBAN-0222 | reverse complement strand
AAGTAAGGTGACTCCTCAACGGCCTTCGTGATCTGGCAGGAGCCGACACGCTTCGGCGTTGAACCACGGATCGACTTCGGATAAATCGCGCCGTTGAGTCGCTTGTCACCCAGGGTGATCGGAGCGCCCTCGCCTTCGACGCTTTCGTCAAAGTTCGAGAGCTCGTCGTAAATCACCTCGTCGGCAGATTTCTCACGGTAGTTCCGCGAAGCCTTGCCGCCTCGGATCCAGAGCGTCCGACGGTTCGCGAATATCTTTTGATCGAGTGTGTTG
>NZ_JBEOPU010000100.1:0-273 GCF_040310405.1 Pseudomonas sp. E45-MNA-CIBAN-0222 | reverse complement strand
ACATCAATGAGCATTGGCGGATGGATGGGGTGTTTGTGCTGGCTCGGGGGCTTGCTGAAGCCGCTAAAAGTTGAAGGTTCATGCCGACACCCACCGCGCAAACCACCTTGCTTAGGTGACGAGCTCCGAGCGTCACGCAGGAAGCATCCCAAACCCTTATAAATGCATAAATAGAATAATCAAATTACAGATAATCAGTAATTTTAATAATTAACTTATAACCAAAAAGAACTTCACAGCCAGTTTTTATGGGAATAACGTTACCTCTCTCAC
>NZ_JBEOPU010000099.1:0-273 GCF_040310405.1 Pseudomonas sp. E45-MNA-CIBAN-0222 | reverse complement strand
GCACAATACTACGACCGGTCTCTCCCAACCTACTGGCTGCACCTCACAATGTAAGACCCCACGCTGCTCCAATTTATTTACCGTAATATTGACGTTATGTTTTGGATCTAACGGAAAGCGGCTGAGCACGGCATTACCATGATGACCGTTTTCATATTCTGAGTTTTTACCATAACTGTTTTGCAGCTGTAGATATTCGCCAAACCATTCATGCTGTGATTGATCAGGATATTCGTTGTATTGCATATTGCGCTTAAGATTCTGACCTTGTAC
>NZ_JBEOPU010000098.1:0-274 GCF_040310405.1 Pseudomonas sp. E45-MNA-CIBAN-0222 | reverse complement strand
AGCAACGATAACGGCAACTGCGTCTTTTTCAACAAAGCTAGGCATAGGTGCGGTTAACGCTCGGTAATCATTAAAGCTAATTTGCTTAAAGTTTTTACCTTCTTTATCACTGCCAACACGTTCAATCATCGCGACACGGAACGCATCAGCCGAAACCAGTTCGTCAACCCATTTCATGTTGACAGCCATTTGAGCACTGTCACCTTCAGCTTTATCAAGCTGAGCAAGGAATTCATCTGGAGTTAACACTAATTGATCTGGGGCTATTTGACGG
>NZ_JBEOPU010000097.1:0-274 GCF_040310405.1 Pseudomonas sp. E45-MNA-CIBAN-0222 | reverse complement strand
GTTATTGAGCACAGACCTATTCATCTTATATTGCTGACTTAGTAGAGGCAAGCTACAGTTGTACCAGTCTGTGAAGCATTAAACTTTATACTGACCATTATAGTCGTTTCTGCCATGATGACAATGTGCTATATTTGCAAATATCTTTTACACGGTGGTAATAATCATGCGCTGGGACGGTATTAGCGAGTTCGTTTATGTGACGGAGTACGAGAGCTTCACACGTGCTGCAAAAGAATTGGGCATCTCAACCGCGCAAGTCAGTCGGCAGATA
>NZ_JBEOPU010000096.1:0-274 GCF_040310405.1 Pseudomonas sp. E45-MNA-CIBAN-0222 | reverse complement strand
AGATGACCCAAGAAACGCCCTACTCATTCGTTATTTTGATTTTGTAGAACATTTAAAGCCTAAGGCTTTCTTAGTAGAAAATGTCCCTGGTTTACTGTGGCCTCGTCACGAAAAATACCTTAATGATTTTTTAAATCTTGCCAAGAAGCATGGTTATACAATCGTTGCTGGTGAACCGCTTATTTTGAACGCACGTGATTATGGCGTACCTCAAAATCGTCGACGTGCTTTTATATTTGCACTTCGCGATGATGTAATGCAAGAAGATATCGAT
>NZ_JBEOPU010000095.1:0-274 GCF_040310405.1 Pseudomonas sp. E45-MNA-CIBAN-0222 | reverse complement strand
GGTGCGCATGATCATGCGTAAAGGTGTGCACTTTCGGGCGAGCAAGCTCAACTATGCCGAGATCGGCCCGGTGCACGCGGCAGTCTTGCCCCTGATAGAGCGGGGTTGGGTAGATGAGCAAAGCCTGCTGCCGTTTGAACAGGTGTTCGCGCTGTTGCAAAAAGGCGAGATTCTGGGGGCCTTCAAACCCTGGATCGATCAACCCAAGGGAAAAAAATCTGACTGGCTACCGGTGTTGTCGGCGCAGTTTGCCGAAACCCGCCGCTTCCAGCAC
>NZ_JBEOPU010000094.1:0-274 GCF_040310405.1 Pseudomonas sp. E45-MNA-CIBAN-0222 | reverse complement strand
GATAGAGGGTAACGCTCATCACCGTGATACGGGTGACGTCTTCATTACGGCTGATCCGCAGCTGTTGCTCCATGGCCACCGCTTGGTCGTATTCCTTGCGAATCTCGTCAGTCAGGCGCTTGCCCCGGCCGGCCTGGACCGCCGCCCGGTAATCACCGTTCTCGCGACGCAGGCTGATCATTGCCTGGGCGTAGCCGTTCCATTCCACCTGCAAGGACTCCAGGCGCTTGAGACGGTCAAACTGTTGCGGATTGTCGGCCACCAACTCCTGCAA
>NZ_JBEOPU010000093.1:0-274 GCF_040310405.1 Pseudomonas sp. E45-MNA-CIBAN-0222 | reverse complement strand
GCCCTGGGCACCCGGGCGAGTACCTGGATTTTGGCGTGTGCGGGCAGGTTATCCTGCGCTCCCCGGTACCCTTGCTCGGCATTTGCCTGGGGCACCAGGGTATCGCCCAATTCCTTGGCGGAACCGTCGGCCACGCGCCCAACCCGGTGCACGGCTACCGCAGTAAAATCCAGCACGCCGGCAGTGGTTTGTTCCGCGACCTGCCAGAGCAGTTTGAAGTGGTGCGCTACCACTCCCTGATGTGTACCCATCTGCCTGAGGAGCTGCGCTGCAC
>NZ_JBEOPU010000092.1:0-274 GCF_040310405.1 Pseudomonas sp. E45-MNA-CIBAN-0222 | reverse complement strand
AATTGAACGCACCGCTGACTTAATAAACAATAATTAGAAGAGTGAAAAAATGATAAATGCCATTGGTTGTATTGAATTGAATTCGATTGCGCGAGGCTACGTAGTGGCAGATGCAATGTTAAAAGCCGCAGAGGTTAACATCTTGTTTAACCGCACAATTTGTCCCGGCAAATTTATGGTGATGGTAAGTGGTGATGTTGCATCTATCAATGCCGCAGTTGCGACTGGATTACAGGTTGGTGCAGGTGAGGTTGTTGATGATTTAATCATTGCG
>NZ_JBEOPU010000091.1:0-274 GCF_040310405.1 Pseudomonas sp. E45-MNA-CIBAN-0222 | reverse complement strand
AGATCAACCCGGCCGGCTTCACGATCCACAGCGCGGTGCATGCGGCCCGCGACGATGCCCAATGCGTGATGCATACGCATTCGATCAACGGTGTGGCCGTCTCGGCGCAGGAAGCGGGCTTGCTGCCGCTGTCGCAGCAGTCGCTCGGCGTGCTCGCGTCGCTCGGCTATCACGACTACGAGGGCATCGCGCTCGACGAGGGCGAGAAGGCGCGCCTCGTGCGCGATCTCGGCAGCAATACGAACCTGATGCTGCGCAATCACGGGCTGCTGAC
>NZ_JBEOPU010000090.1:0-275 GCF_040310405.1 Pseudomonas sp. E45-MNA-CIBAN-0222 | reverse complement strand
TCTCAATGCACTACAGGACAGCCAGTTTACAAAAACGGTGCATAGTGACTGTATTTTTATGCATTTTGCTACAAAGCAATGATTGTATGCCTCTTATAAATCCATAAAATAGATAGCAACTGAGATATTTGTTATTCATTAAAACTATAATTCGATATTTTAGAGTGTTTTGTTTTAATTACTTACTTCAATTATTTATAAGGAACCTTTATGAAAACCACACCAAACGCTGAAAAACTACCAAATACGATAGATCCTAGCTTAGACCTCGAACA
>NZ_JBEOPU010000089.1:0-276 GCF_040310405.1 Pseudomonas sp. E45-MNA-CIBAN-0222 | reverse complement strand
CCGTGACGTGGTCGAGATTATTCAAACCATTAAACAAACCGAAGGCATAGAAACCGTTGCCATGACCAGTAACGGTTATAAACTTGGTAAACACTTAGCCAGTTGGCAAGCCGCTGGTCTTAATCAGCTCAACATCAGCATGGACAGCTTTGATGCAGCCACCTTTCATAAGATGACTGGCTTTAATACCTTACCTCAGCTGCTCGCTGACATGGATACCTTATTAGAAACCACGGATATCAAACTTAAGATAAACAGCGTGCTGATGGCAGAGAC
>NZ_JBEOPU010000088.1:0-276 GCF_040310405.1 Pseudomonas sp. E45-MNA-CIBAN-0222 | reverse complement strand
ATATCGCGCAGCGTGGTGACGATGCATGGCTGGTCGCTGACCTTGATCAAGCGGCTGGAAATCATGCAGGTCAGGCTCTGGCCGTTCTTGTGATGCACCACGATCGCCACATTGCTCAGGGCCTGTTCGCGTATCACTTGCTCGATGCGCTGCAGGCGCTTGCTGGAGTCGTCCCACAAGCCGATTTGCTCGGCGCTTTTGTCGAGCACTTCGGCGGCTGTAAAGCCAAACGTCTGGGTAAACGCCGGGTTGATCTCGATAAAGGCGCCGCTCTCC
>NZ_JBEOPU010000087.1:0-276 GCF_040310405.1 Pseudomonas sp. E45-MNA-CIBAN-0222 | reverse complement strand
AGTGTGAACTTCGCTGGCGAGACCGCGAATGTCGATTATGATCCGACCCAGACGACGCCTGAGCAAGTCAAAGAATGGGTAAATAAAACTGGTTTCGTCGCCAATTTGCAGGCAGCTGATAGCTTGTTTGCCCAAACGGATAAAGATACCGCGACTCAGTACCCGTGGCGCTTGATTGGCTTGTGGTTATGTTTGCTGCCGTTTTTAGTGGGTATGGCAGGTATGCTGACAGGTTTTGGTATGGCGTGGATGCCACCGGTTTGGATTCAGTTTGTC
>NZ_JBEOPU010000086.1:0-276 GCF_040310405.1 Pseudomonas sp. E45-MNA-CIBAN-0222 | reverse complement strand
CAGTATCACGATACCCGTGCGCGGTTGCGTTGCGCGGCGTTTCCGAGGGAAGAACCGACATCATGAGCCGCAAATTCATTCTGAAGGGCGACACGACCGATCATGGCGGCGTCGTGCTCGAAGGGATCGCCAATTCGTCGTTCGACGGGCGCGAACTCGCGTATCTCGGTGCAGCCGTGTTCTGCGCGGCGTGCAAGTCGCCGGGCGTGATCGTGTCGGACGGCGGCGAGCGCACGATGACCGTGATGGGCAAGGTCGTCGCGCTCGAGCACGACC
>NZ_JBEOPU010000085.1:0-276 GCF_040310405.1 Pseudomonas sp. E45-MNA-CIBAN-0222 | reverse complement strand
ACATACGGGCGTCATACGCTGGCAGGAGCTTGTCCATGTCGAAGCTCCGTAGATCGTCCACCGAGAACTTACCCCACGGAGCTTCAACCTCCGCACTTGTACCGAACATGCTGCGCCCCTTAAGGAAGGGGTTCTCCCCAGACGACGATCCCTTGAAGGTCCCCTCAGCGTCCACCACTTGCGCATGAAGGTCTGTCCCGTGCGTGATCCCGTAAGCGTCCTTGCTCGCCTGTTCGCGGACCCTGGCGTATAGGCTCTCAGGGGTCACGGCAAGGC
>NZ_JBEOPU010000084.1:0-276 GCF_040310405.1 Pseudomonas sp. E45-MNA-CIBAN-0222 | reverse complement strand
CCACGCCCACGCCCCGTGCCGCCGTCCCCGCCAGCAGCAGGGCATAAAGCTCTTCCGTGAGGACGAGATCCAGCGCGGGGAAGGGTTCGTCGAGCAGCCGCAGATCCGGCTGCAGCACGAGCGCCCGCGCCAGGGAGACGCGGCTCTGCATGCCGCCGGAAAGCTGGTGCGGACACTTGCCGAGATCGCCCGCGGCCAGGCCCCGGCGCAGCGCGAGGGAACTGGCTTGCTGCAGGCGTTGCTGCCGCGCCATGCCGGCCGCCTTGAGCCCCAGGG
>NZ_JBEOPU010000083.1:0-277 GCF_040310405.1 Pseudomonas sp. E45-MNA-CIBAN-0222 | reverse complement strand
ACAGAATAGTGACCATAACGTTCTGTTTCAGCACGTAAAGGGCGGATCATTTGGCTGTGGCAGTTGTAACAACCTTCACGAACATAAATGTCACGACCTTCAATCTGTAACGCAGTATACGGAATTAGACCCTCAACTGGTTCAGTGGTGTCTTTTTGAAATATCAGCGGGGTAATCTGCACTAAACCACCAAAACTAATGGCGATGACCGTGAAGATAGCAAGCAGACCGACATTCTTTTCAATTAATTCATGATTAAATTTCATCGAATCTGCTC
>NZ_JBEOPU010000082.1:0-277 GCF_040310405.1 Pseudomonas sp. E45-MNA-CIBAN-0222 | reverse complement strand
CAGTAGGGTTGGCGAAGAGTCCGCCGCCATCCGGTAGATACGACGACCAGCTTGGCGCCTTTCGGCCCAGCACCTTTAGGCTCCAGGCGAGCTGTTGCGTGCGGTATCAATCTGTCACGCCGTGCTGGTATGCTGATCGTATGGCCTGCGCCGTTTGCTGGACTCACGACCGGAGAAGCTTACAGAATGGATGCCGAAAGGAAAATCACGGTTAAGATTCCTGCTGCAATACAGCAGAAAATCGAAAGTGGAGATTACAAGCTCAGAGGTTCAGAGC
>NZ_JBEOPU010000081.1:0-277 GCF_040310405.1 Pseudomonas sp. E45-MNA-CIBAN-0222 | reverse complement strand
GCTTTGGAGGTTCACATGGAGCACTGGAAACGCACGATCGAAAGAGCCAACCGCTGTTTCGCTGAGGGCGAGCTGGTCGATGCCCGAGAACATTACTTGCAGGCGCTGGCACTGGCACAAGTGCTGTTTGAGCGCTGGAGTGATGCCGACGAAGCAGTGGCGGCGTGTGTCATTTCCCACCACAACCTGGCGGATCTGCATTTGCGCCTTAACCAGCCGGAGGAGAGCGTTGAGTACCTGTGCGCGATTCACCAGCGGTTACTGCAAACCATGCAGA
>NZ_JBEOPU010000080.1:0-277 GCF_040310405.1 Pseudomonas sp. E45-MNA-CIBAN-0222 | reverse complement strand
GCCATACTCACACCATGCTTACGAAATAGCTCCATAGGCGGTAATTGGGTTTCACGCAGGAAGTAAAAAGCGCCCGGTAACAATACTGCCGTCATATCCGCCGCTTTCATGGCAACAACGCCAGCTTCATCTAAAAACTCAACATGATCAGAAGAGAGTGCTTGATAATGCGCGGCTAATTCAGTGCCACCTAAGTTAGACAACTGCTCAGCATGGACTTTAATCGGTAATCCATGCACTTTCGCCGCCGCAAATACTTTTTCGGTTTGCGCTAAGC
>NZ_JBEOPU010000079.1:0-277 GCF_040310405.1 Pseudomonas sp. E45-MNA-CIBAN-0222 | reverse complement strand
CGTGGCATCAACGGTTGGTTTGCGACCGCTTGGCGCGGCGCCTGACAGTCGGCTTTCGCCCTGCGGGGCGAGTCTCTTTGGGCAGTCGCCCCCAAAGAAACCAAAAGGTCGTGCCCCTGCCATCCGGCCCCGCGCGTCGCGCGGGGTACGTTCGCTCCATCGCTGCTCCAGGGGTCGGCTTACAACGGCCATCCATGGCCCGTTAAGCCTTTCGCCGCATCCCTGCAGCTCAACCCCTTACACAGCGATTCCACTCACCCTCCTGATGGGGCGCTTG
>NZ_JBEOPU010000078.1:0-278 GCF_040310405.1 Pseudomonas sp. E45-MNA-CIBAN-0222 | reverse complement strand
AGATAGGCGTATCTGATAGTTGTTCAGGAATAAAAGCTAAGTGCGGCACATGGTGGCCGTGGTTGTTTTGATTACTGTTGCTTTGATCGTCGTTGTCCTTGCTGCCCAATACCCGAACCAAGTCCATCACATCTGCCATTACTGCAGACGCCGTAGCACCAGCGCCAGCGCCATCACCACAATATAGCGTCTGCCCAAGCGGGTGCGAATTGACCAACACCGCATTTTTTACGCCATTCACATTTGCTAGTAGCGCATCTTGAGGAATCAGTGTGGGG
>NZ_JBEOPU010000077.1:0-279 GCF_040310405.1 Pseudomonas sp. E45-MNA-CIBAN-0222 | reverse complement strand
GATTATAATCGCGATTTTTCACCGCGTCCGGCCCAAAGAAAAGTATTTGCAGCGCAATTAGAGCTGGCTTGTGAACTCAATATGCCAGTGCTGATGCATTGTCGTGAAGCACATGCGGACTTCATTGCCATTGTAAATGAGTACAGAGCTCTACTCCCTAATGCCTTATTACACTGTTTTACTGGCAGTAAAGATGAGTTAATCGAATGCTTAGCGGCTGATTTGCATATCGGTATTACAGGGTGGGTTTGCGATGAGCGCCGAGGACAAGAACTAGCA
>NZ_JBEOPU010000076.1:0-279 GCF_040310405.1 Pseudomonas sp. E45-MNA-CIBAN-0222 | reverse complement strand
ACACGGTCGGGGCCACGAAGGCGCCTTTGCCCAGTGCGCCTTCGGTCAGACGTTCGCCGCCGCACAGCAAGCGGGCACCTTCTTCTTTACCCTTGGCAATGTAGCCCAGCACGCTTTCCATGTGAGCAAAGCTGACCAGCGGGCCGAAGTTGGTGTTTTCGTCTTCCGGGTTGCCGATGCGGATGCGCGCAACGCGCTCCAGAATCTTGGCTTCGAAAGCGGCTTTGAGTGCGGTTGGCACGAACACGCGGGTGCCGTTGGTGCACACCTGGCCCGAGC
>NZ_JBEOPU010000075.1:0-279 GCF_040310405.1 Pseudomonas sp. E45-MNA-CIBAN-0222 | reverse complement strand
ACTTAAGATTGAGTTTTCAAATTTAAGATGAATGAAGAGAACGAAAATTACTTTATAGCAAAGTATGTGGCTGGTGCTTGTGATACTGATGATTTGGTCAATTATGCAAATTATAAGTTAAACAGTGGCATCTATTCTGACGGGTTACTGGGTATCATTGATGCAGAACCTAAATGTTGGGATATCGTTTCACCTCTTTTTGAAAAACTGATTGCTCAACTTCCTTCATTTGATGATTCAATTCATTTAATAATCAAACATCACTTAAAGTTAATTGCT
>NZ_JBEOPU010000074.1:0-279 GCF_040310405.1 Pseudomonas sp. E45-MNA-CIBAN-0222 | reverse complement strand
AGATAAGGCTATCTTGGTCGAGGCCACGTTACTTGATTTTTGTAGGAGTGTGGCAAGATTGATGGTGCCCAAATTATTATGATCACGAATGGTATAGCCACGCACACGAATTGAGCCCGGATTGGTATCAATTAAAGTAGTCGGTGTGTATTTGCCCGAATTGAGAGCCGCAGCCACGGTAAATGGCTTCATGACTGAACCCGGCTCAAATACATCGAGGAGCGCACGGTTACGCTGGTTTTCACCAGTCATCTCATTCAGGTTATTGGAGTTAAATGA
>NZ_JBEOPU010000073.1:0-279 GCF_040310405.1 Pseudomonas sp. E45-MNA-CIBAN-0222 | reverse complement strand
GCACTGCGGCGGACTTTGACGCGGCGCAGCGCAAGGCCCTCCCCGACTACAACAAGTTGAGCGAGAAAAGCCTGACCCTCAAAAGCACTGGTCTGGGTGTGCGCCAGGTCGACAGCACGGCCACCCAGGGTGGTGGGCAAACCCTCAACACCACGCTGATGGCGGCCTCTGGCAACCACATGGCGGTGGTCCGGGTGATTTCCCGGCCCGGCGACATGGCGGCGCATGAAACCCTGATCAAGCGGATGCTCAGCGGTAAATAAACCTAAGGGTTTAGGC
>NZ_JBEOPU010000072.1:0-279 GCF_040310405.1 Pseudomonas sp. E45-MNA-CIBAN-0222 | reverse complement strand
AGGTAGCCCTCCACGGACTCCTTGAGCACCGGCACGGCGGTTTCCGGCCATACCAGCAGGTCGACACGCTTGGAGCTCAGGCTCATGTCGCGGTACAGCGCCAACTGTGCATTGAGCTGGTCCGGGTCCCACTTCATGCTTTGCTCGACGTTGCCCTGGATCGCGGCCACGCTCAGCGGCGCGCCAGACGGCGATGTCCAGGCGTGATGCTTGAGCGCCAGGCCAATGGCCCAAGGCGCAACCAGCAATAACAGGCCTGCGCCGATGAAGGCATTGCGC
>NZ_JBEOPU010000071.1:0-280 GCF_040310405.1 Pseudomonas sp. E45-MNA-CIBAN-0222 | reverse complement strand
GACGACCGGTGATAGCACAACGATTGCGCAGACGTACTGGTGATGAGTTACGTGGAAGAGCTTGTAGCTCTAGCATCGCTTCCATACGAGTTTCGTCACTTGCAGTCATATCACTGATAGTTTCTTTTAGCTTGATACGCTTTTCAGCATATTTAGCAACCATTTTTTCGCGCTTCAATTCGCGGTTAATCATGCTCTTCTTTGCCATAACGTCTTTACCTTATTTAAATGGGAAGCCGAATGCTTTAAGCAACGCGCGACCTTCTTCATCAGATTGAGC
>NZ_JBEOPU010000070.1:0-280 GCF_040310405.1 Pseudomonas sp. E45-MNA-CIBAN-0222 | reverse complement strand
ATATGAGGCATGGCGTCCGAGCACTGGGGAGCAAAGGTGAACCGTGCCGGATGCCTCATCCGGCGTCAATCAGCAGTCGGGTTTGTCGGCGGTATAACGTCGGGCCGGGTTCACGGCGGCACCGAACTCACGCAGGGCCTTGGCGCCGATCAGCAGCGGGTAGTTGAAGCTGCTGCGGTCGGTCAGGTTGACCTCGACGGTGCGTTTGACGTTGCCCAGGCACATTTCCAGATCGACCACCGGGCGTTTGGCAACGCTGGCGTCATCCTTGTCTTCATCC
>NZ_JBEOPU010000069.1:0-281 GCF_040310405.1 Pseudomonas sp. E45-MNA-CIBAN-0222 | reverse complement strand
GCCCTATACCGTCTATGGCCTGGTGGCGGAAAAAATGGAGCGCTCAGACGATGGTCTGTCTCTGCGTTTCTACCTCAACCCCAAAGCCAAGTTTGCCGATAACACGCCGATCACCGCCGAAGACGTGCGCTACACCTTTGACCTGCTGATGACCCAGGGCAGCCTGCGCTACAGAACCCTGTTCGCCGACGTCAAGCACGTCGAAGTGGAAGGCCCTCGGCAAGTGCGCTTCGACTTTTCCAGCAACGAAAACCGCACCCTGCCCCTGGATATCGCCACCC
>NZ_JBEOPU010000068.1:0-281 GCF_040310405.1 Pseudomonas sp. E45-MNA-CIBAN-0222 | reverse complement strand
AGTACCGTCAGAATCAGGAACGGTGACCAGGCTTTGAAAATTTCCCCAAGGCTGTAGGGCGAAGCCACGGAAGTACGAGGTTGGCCGAAACCGCCGACGCGGGCAGTGACGGCTGCGCTGGAGGTTGCCCCGGCAATTTGTGCGCCTGCGGTGCGCTTGGGTTGCCAGACTTTCAGGAACAGGGTCAAGGAAATCAGGCTGGCCAGGGCCGAGGTGATGTCCGGCAGTTCCGGGCCGATGAAGTTAGAGGTGAAGTACTGGGTGATGGCGAAGCTCAGGCC
>NZ_JBEOPU010000067.1:0-282 GCF_040310405.1 Pseudomonas sp. E45-MNA-CIBAN-0222 | reverse complement strand
AACAAACCCTGGGGCCCGGTAGCGGTGTACTTGAAGGTCACACCGGCCCGCAACACGTGATCCAGCCAGGCTTTGAGGGTGCTGGGGATGGCGAAGTTGTACATCGGCGCGGCCATCACCAACACGTCGGCGGCCAGCAGCTCGTCAGTCAACTCGTTGGAGCGGTCCAGGGACACCTGTTCGTCGTCGTTACGCTGCTCCGCCGGCTTCATCCAGCCGCCCAGCAGGTTGGCATCCAGGTGGGGGACCGGATTGAGCGCAACGTCGCGCACGGTGATGTGG
>NZ_JBEOPU010000066.1:0-282 GCF_040310405.1 Pseudomonas sp. E45-MNA-CIBAN-0222 | reverse complement strand
CCCTAAAGCCAGTCCTTGGATTTTGTTATAATTGCCTTATCTAATCAATAGTAGTACAAAGCATATGCTTTAATTAATTCACTATTGATACGCCAAAGTCTCCTATAATCATAGATGATTATGAACTTTTTTTTACTTATCTCATTATTTAATTTTACTGTATAGTAGAGTGATATATTAGCTATTACTTACTAATTACCACCTATTACAACGTCGCTAGCCTATTTAAAGGCTGAATCTTTCTTATGATTTAGGTCATTCCTATTATTAGCCTCACTACCC
>NZ_JBEOPU010000065.1:0-283 GCF_040310405.1 Pseudomonas sp. E45-MNA-CIBAN-0222 | reverse complement strand
CCCCTACACCTTCAACGACGACCTGCTGGGCGAAGCCCGCAGTGGCGCCGATGCACCCGTGACATTCTTTACCGCCAATGAGGACGGCCAGCGCGGTAAGCCCATCGAGCTGCCTACCGAGGCATTTGAAGTTGACCCAGGGCGCGGCGTCATTACCTACGACCTGAACCTGTTCCCCGAGAACCCAACGTTTGTCGTGGGTTCGATTCCGCTGTTCCTGGCAAACGTCGAAAAAGCCACCGTCGCCGCCAGCCAGCTTCCAAAGGGTCTGGTAATGCAGGGC
>NZ_JBEOPU010000064.1:0-286 GCF_040310405.1 Pseudomonas sp. E45-MNA-CIBAN-0222 | reverse complement strand
CCGGCTTGCCTGCTTCAGCAAAGGCTTCAGCCAGTTCCAGCACCTGCGGATTGACGCTGCACCCGGCGCCTTCAATAGCGAAGTTCGACAGGTTTTTCGCCGCGCCAAAACCGCCGGGCACGATCAGCGCGTCAAACTCTTCGGCGCGGGCTTCTCGAATATCCTTCACCTGGCCCCGGGCAATGCGCGCCGATTCCACCAGCACGTTGCGTGATTCGGGCATTTCTTCGCCGGTCAGATGGTTGATCACATGCAACTGCGCAATATTGGGTGCAAAGCACTGCAC
>NZ_JBEOPU010000063.1:0-293 GCF_040310405.1 Pseudomonas sp. E45-MNA-CIBAN-0222 | reverse complement strand
GCTCAGCGCTCTGCACGCACTCGTAGGGTGGGCTTTAGCCCACCGGCAACTGCTCATTGGTAGGCTGAAGCCCACCCTACCGGTCACGCTCGCACCTGATGCATCGATAGCGGGTGCAGCTCGCCAACCATCCAGGTCAACTGCGCGGCACTCTGCTCGGAGCTCGTAGGCTGCGAACTGCTCAGCGCTCTGCACGCACTTCGTCGGGTGGGCTTCAGCCCGCCGGTAACCATGGCCCCGTTGGTGGGCTGAAGCCCACCCTACCGGGCACACTCGCACCTGATGGATCGATA
>NZ_JBEOPU010000062.1:0-294 GCF_040310405.1 Pseudomonas sp. E45-MNA-CIBAN-0222 | reverse complement strand
CGATCCGGGTGACAACCAAGCCCTGGTCGAAGCACGCCGACGCTTTCTCGACGGCGGCCACTCTGCACCGCTGGCCCGACGCCTCGCCGAACAGTCCGCCGAGCGCGCCCCGCAGCGTTGGCTGGATATCGGCTGTGGCGAGGGCTACTACACCGCCCAACTGGCCACAGCGCTGCCGGATGCAGAAGGCTATGCACTGGACATCTCCCGCGAGGCGAGCAAGCGCGCCTGCAAACGCGCCCCGCAGCTCGAATGGCTGGTCGCAAGCATGGCCCGGGTGCCCCTGGCCGATGC
>NZ_JBEOPU010000061.1:0-318 GCF_040310405.1 Pseudomonas sp. E45-MNA-CIBAN-0222 | reverse complement strand
GTCATTGCTTGCCTCACTCTGCGGAGCTTATGCGCTTTTTCAGATTTTCATTATGTAGTGCACGGTTGGGCATACTACATGATGACTTGCGGTTGTGAAAATTAGACTAAATACGTCGTTTAGCGACCCACTTTGGTCGTACGGTCACAGCGGAGAACCGGATGTTCTCAAAAAACTATTAGATTGTTCCAGATAAATATCAAAATGGTACACGATTTGTCTTCGAGCGACCGCGCGTCCACTTTGTAGGAGCGAGCTTGCTCGCGATGGTCGTTAACGATAACGCTGGCTTCCTGAATCACCGCGGCGCCCCCAGGT
>NZ_JBEOPU010000060.1:0-324 GCF_040310405.1 Pseudomonas sp. E45-MNA-CIBAN-0222 | reverse complement strand
CGCCCCAACTGAGCGCTTCTTTAGAAGCTTCAAAACAGAGTGGATGCCAAAGGGCGGTTATGAGAATATCGCTGAGGCTAAAAGTGCCATTAGTGATTATATCTGGGGCTACTATCAAACCGTGAGACCGCACACTTTCAACAATTATTTAACACCAGCTGAAACAGAAAGACGTTACTTTAATCAAAACCTCTTATCAGGTGTCCTAAATTAGTTGACCACTACAACCCTGCTACTTTGGAGTCACAGCATGAGTCATAAAGTGGTCTTAAAAGCAGACAACCTACACAAGCATTACCCAGTATCACAAGGATTGGGCAAGCC
>NZ_JBEOPU010000059.1:0-324 GCF_040310405.1 Pseudomonas sp. E45-MNA-CIBAN-0222 | reverse complement strand
CGCGTCCGCTTAAAAAATACGCGGACACCATCGTCCTTAATGCGGGAGTTCGGAAGGTGACTTGGCTGGACGCTTACGAATGCTCTAGCTCTTTGGCAACCCCGCGCCCAGCATCCGCCGCAACGCACTTCTGCGACGCAATCTCCGCATACCCCCCCCGCAGCTTCTGTGAGGAAGCCCGCCCTCGGGGCGAATGCTCTAGCTCTTTGGCAACCCCGCGCCCAGCATCCGCCGCAACGCACTTCTGCGACGCAATCTCCGCATACACCCCGGCAGCTTCTGTAGGAGGCCCGCCCTCGGGGCGAATGCTCTGGCTCTTTGGCA
>NZ_JBEOPU010000058.1:0-348 GCF_040310405.1 Pseudomonas sp. E45-MNA-CIBAN-0222 | reverse complement strand
ATTCCATTCCCAAGGCTTTCGCAACTCGATTGGCCAAGTCTTCATCGATATGCGGCAAGTGACTTAGCATACGAGTACGAACGTGTGCGGTGTCTACTTTACCTAGCTCGAACGCATAAGCTGAAGCGATATGTGCTTGCTCTGTAGGCGTTTGGCTACGATAGAACATACGCGGCTGACTATAATGGTCAGCGAAGCTCTCAGCGCGTACGCGGCCTTTTACACCGTCATCTAACTGCTCATGGAACGACTCAAAGCCACGCTTGACACTTTCACGTGGACGAGTGGCATCTAAGCTTTGTGGCTCATAAAGGGTGCGAGTTTTCGGCACTTGCATCTGCATATGAC
>NZ_JBEOPU010000057.1:0-452 GCF_040310405.1 Pseudomonas sp. E45-MNA-CIBAN-0222 | reverse complement strand
ACTCATGATTGCCCCAAGCGTTGATTGATTGCCTGTTCAGCACGTTGTAAGGCGACGGCGATATCTTCAATCAGTGCCGCTTGCTCACCGATACGGCGCTCACGGCAGCGCTCTTGTAATTGGCTGCTCAGGTTCATCAACTGGGTCGTACCCAAGTTGGCGCAAGCCCCTTTTAGCGCATGAGCAACTTCGAAACCATTGGCATTATCATTTTTTTGTTGGGCAGCTCGTAACTTTGTGAGGCGCTGGTAACTATCAGCAATATAAACTTGTATCAAGTCGGCAAAGTCTTCTTCTAGCAAGTCACGCATGTCTTCAAATTGTTCGTGATTGATAATTTCTTCATCAGAAGCAGCATTGATAGGATTGTTATTAAAATTTTCAGTCATAAGGGTATGTCCAATATCGTAAAATTAGTGCAGTTCGAATAACCACAATAAACAGTTTAGGGC
>NZ_JBEOPU010000056.1:0-532 GCF_040310405.1 Pseudomonas sp. E45-MNA-CIBAN-0222 | reverse complement strand
GATCCAGCAGGGCGGTGGTCATCTTGGCGTCGCCGAACACGCTCGACCATTCGGCGAAGCTCAGGTTGGTGGTGATCGCCACGCTGGTGTGTTCGTACAGCTTGGATAGCAGGTGAAACAGCAACGCACCGCCGGCCTGGCTGAAGGGCAGATAACCCAGTTCGTCGAGGATGACCAGATCCATGCGCAGCAGAGCTTGGGCGATCCGCCCGGCTTTGCCGTCGTGCTTTTCGCGCTCCAGCAGATTGACCAGATCGACCGTGGAGTAGAAGCGCACGCGCTTGCCGTGCCGGGTGATGCCGGACACGGCCAGCGCAGTGGCCAGGTGGGTTTTACCGGTGCCAGGCCCACCGATCAGCACCACGTTCTGCGCGGTGTCGGTAAAGGCCAGACTGGCCAGTTCGCTGATCAAACGAGCGTCTGCGCTGGAGGCGCTGAAGTCGAAGCCGGCCAGGTCGCGGTGCATCGGCAGCTTGGCCATGTTCATCTGGTGGCTCACCGAGCGCATGGCGCGATCTGTGTGCTCTTGTTC
>NZ_JBEOPU010000055.1:0-611 GCF_040310405.1 Pseudomonas sp. E45-MNA-CIBAN-0222 | reverse complement strand
GGTTATGACGGTGGCTACAGCCAGCTCACCGCGTTTATCCGTGCCTGGCGAGGGGGACAGGGCAAGGCGTCGCAGGCCTTTGTGCCGCTGACCTTTGCTCTTGGCGAGGCGTTTCAGTTTGACTGGAGCGAGGAAGGCTTGCTGGTCGGCGGCATTTACCGGCGTATGCAGGTGGCACATCTGAAGCTGTGTGCCAGCCGTGCGTTCTGGCTTGTGGCGTATCCGAGCCAGGGCCATGAGATGTTATTTGACGCCCATACACGCTCGTTCGGCGCCTTGGGCGGCGTGCCGCGCCGGGGCATCTACGACAACATGAAGACCGCCGTCGACAAGGTCAATAAGGGCAAAGGCCGGGCGGTGAATGCACGCTTTGCGGTGATGTGCGCGCATTACCTGTTCGATCCGGACTTCTGCAACGTCGCCGCTGGTTGGGAAAAGGGCATCGTTGAAAAGAACGTGCAAGACAGCCGCAGGCGTATCTGGCTAGACGCCCAGGACTGTCAGTTTCACTCCGTCGAGGAACTCAATGCCTGGCTGGGCCAGCGCTGCCGCGCGCTTTGGAACGAGCTGACGCACCCTCAATACAGCGGGCTGAGTGTGGCCGAAGTGCT
>NZ_JBEOPU010000054.1:0-713 GCF_040310405.1 Pseudomonas sp. E45-MNA-CIBAN-0222 | reverse complement strand
GAAGCGGTCGATCACATCCGAGCAGGGAAAAGCGGCTATTAAGAATACTCAGCCGCCCATCTCAACGAAATGCCCAAGTGATTTTGAACAGACTGAAGCGATTAATTGCCCACCTCAACAACCTTAGCGTCGGGTGCGTGGTTTTTCACCGACTCGATACCCTTGTCGCGTGAGGCTTCGGAGGCATATGACTGGCTCGTCCCGACTACTTGGTGATTACCCGCCTTAAGGTTGAACATAAACTTGTCAGCCCCGCTGGCCTTACGCTCGTAGCGTGCATCATCAGGCGCATTTTTTTTGACTGACTCGACTCCATTTAGACATCCAGACTTATCCTTGTAGCCCTCGCTGGCCAGAATTGCTTGGCCATTGTTGGCTTTGAGCCGAAAACGAAATTCACCCGCTTTGTCGTTGTATATTTCAAACGTCCCAGACATATAGCTATTCCTCATTTTTGGCTTTCATGAGATCCATCGATATCGCTGCGGTCCAAAAAATGACTGTTTGCCCATTAGAAATATGGTTTCTGTGTGATGCTAGCCAGGCAAAATCGATGCTCCAGCTTCAGTAGAACTGCATGACAAATGCACCATACCCCAAGAGCTAAACCAGATTTTTGAACAGTCAAAGTATAGACACAGATCTCAACACGGCTCGATTTCTTCGTCGAGTGAAGAGCCCAGCTTTTGCAGAGATATCCGAGCGGCTGCTTT
>NZ_JBEOPU010000053.1:0-794 GCF_040310405.1 Pseudomonas sp. E45-MNA-CIBAN-0222 | reverse complement strand
GCGCCGTGCCGCCACCTGCCAGATCACCTCACGACCATCATGTTCGGCACGCTTCTCGACACCGGTATAACCGGCATCAGCGCAGACCACGTTTTCCTCGCCATGCAACAACTTGTCGACTTGGGTAACGTCCGCCACGTTGGCGGCAGTGCCTACTACGCTGTGCACCAAACCCGACTCGTCATCCACGCCGATGTGCGCCTTCATGCCGAAGTAGTACTGGTTACCCTTCTTGGTCTGGTGCATTTCCGGGTCGCGTTTGCCGTCTTTATTCTTGGTCGAACTCGGCGCATTGATCAGCGTGGCATCGACGATGGTGCCTTGGCGCAGCGACAAACCTCGGTCGCCCAGGTAGCCATTGATCACGGCCAGGATGCCGGCAGCCAGTTCGTGTTTCTCCAGCAGGCGACGGAAGTTCAGGATGGTGGTTTCGTCGGGGATACGCTCCAGGTTCAGCCCAGCGAACTGGCGCAGGATAGTGGTCTCGTACAGCGCCTCTTCCATCGCCGGATCGCTGTAGCCAAACCAGTTCTGCAGCAGATGCACCCGCAGCATCGCCATCAGCGGATAGGCCGGACGGCCGCCTTCACCCTTGGGGTAGTGCGGTTCGATCAGGGCTATCAGCCCCTTCCAGGGCACCACCCGATCCATCTCGATCAGGAACAGCTCTTTGCGGGTCTGCTTGCGCTTGCCGGCGTACTCGGCATCGGCGAAGGTCATCTGCTTCATCGGAAAACTCGGTGAGTGGAGTCCGGGGATCTTGCCAAAATCAGGAAGTCTTCTTCAGAGTTTCC
>NZ_JBEOPU010000052.1:0-814 GCF_040310405.1 Pseudomonas sp. E45-MNA-CIBAN-0222 | reverse complement strand
AAGGCCAGCGCTCTGGTCGAGCTGCTGCCGCACAACTGGGTATCCGCCGGCAAGGTGTAATGCCCGTTCGCTTACAGAGAAACAGCCCAAGACGCGATCCTGCGCGACTATTAACGTCACCCCGCTGGCCCCAGCAGCTACAAAAATCGCTATTCCAAAAAAACGGCTACAGCGTGCACGACACTGAGATCACCTATAACGGACAGCGGTTCTATCCAGGTGTCTGGATGCACTACAGCACCAGGACAGAAGAGGGTGAAGAAACCGCCCGCCACGAATGGCTGTGCGGGCCGTTGTACGTGGACGCGATCACCCGCAACTGCAACGTGCAGCGAAGGTTATGGCCGATGAGGAGCTGGAAACTCTTCCTACGCTAGCCAGACCTGCCCTGCCAACGGTGCCGGTCCTAAACTCCTCCCCCTGGCGGGGAAGCTTTTCCCTACTAGGGACAGACTGTACCCCCTACGCCGAAGCACGCAGGTACTCATACAAGGGTGGCCCGGTTGATGCCAAACTCTTAGGCCAGAGCGGCCTTTCGGTTCACGTGCTTCAGCACGGCGCCGCAGCTCTTCGAGCAGGCTATCGCTGAGCGCTCTTTGTCTCTCGCATTCCCGACACTTATCGTATCTCCGGCACCCTGCTTTGCTCGCGTTTGATCTAACACACTATCAGGCTCTTACGGGCTGCCACCCAGCGCTCGATTTTGGCCGATAGCAACATCTCACCTGCGTCTGCTTCCGGCCGATTCTGTTGAAAAAGTAGCGACCTCCCCATGCCGTTGGCAAAATTGCTCTGTCAGCGAGCGTGGGGGCGA
>NZ_JBEOPU010000051.1:0-893 GCF_040310405.1 Pseudomonas sp. E45-MNA-CIBAN-0222 | reverse complement strand
CTTCATCGGAAAACTCGGTGAGTGGAGTCCGGGGATCTTGCCAAAATCAGGAAGTCTTCTTCAGAGTTTCCTTAGGGGCCTGACTAGCCGTAGGCTAGCCAGGCTGATAGATTAATTATCCAGCCGTATTTACAATACTTAGCAGAGTGCTGATGGAAACCTTCTGCGCATCATTTACTGTTACGGATGTATTGCTTCCAGCAGCTGAAACTGCTCGTTTGAGATTGGTAGTGTTGAGAAATTCTCCGTCGAATGAGGCCGAGAATTTTTTGGTGCTGCCTGCGGTGCCCATTATCGAGAGCAGAGTTTCAATATTTACTGACTGAGCAGTGTTAACGCTGATGGACGTATTGGTGCCAGCCGCAGCGACGGCCTGTTGCAAGTTGTTGGCGGTCAGTTGAGCGCCATTGAAGTTGGCGCTGAATCGCTTGTTCGATCTGATCACGCTTAGCAGTGTGTCAATATTGACCGCTTGAGCGGTGTTAACGCTGATGGACGTATTGGTGCCAGCCGCAGCGATAGCTTGTTGCAAGTTGTTTGCGGTTAACTGGGCACCATTAAAGTCGGCACTGAATCGCTTGTTCGTCTTTATCACACTTAGCAGCGTATCGATGTTGACCGCTTGTGCGGTGTTAGCGCTGATGGACGTATTGGTGCCAGCCGCAGCGACGGCCTGTTGCAAATTGTTGGCGGTTAGTTGAGCACCATTGAAGTTTGCGCTAAAATTTTTGTTGGCGTTTATTGCCGTCAGCAATGTGGTGATATTGACTGCCTGGGCAGTATTTACACTAATAAATGTGTTTGCACTGGCGGCATTAAGGAAACTCTGAAGAAGACTTCCTGATTTTGGCAAGATCCCCGGACTCCACTCACCGAGTTTTCCGATGAAGCAG
>NZ_JBEOPU010000050.1:0-995 GCF_040310405.1 Pseudomonas sp. E45-MNA-CIBAN-0222 | reverse complement strand
ACCCTGATTTTGCTGATTAGCGGGCCAGCCCCGCCTTTCGGACGGACTTATCCCGCCGTCCGTTGCAAATACCGCTTGGCCAGTACCAGATTGGCCAACCCAAACAGACTGAACAACTGCGCCGTATTCTTTTCCAGTCCACGGTAGCGAACCTTACGATGATTGAAGCGCACCTTGATCACCTGGAAGGGATGCTCGACCTTGGCACGCAGCTGCGCCTTGGCGTATTCGACTTTGCGCTTGACTCGGTACAGCACGCTGTCTTTGCCGTGATGTTTGTAACTGCTTGGCCGTGCTGCAATCGACCAGACAACGTCCCGTTCAGCATGCTCCGGTCGCTTGGCCGCACCAGTGTATCCAGCGTCACCCGAAACATAGGTTTCGGCGCCGTGCAGCAACTGATCGACCTGGGTGACATCCGCCACGTTGGCGGCAGTCCCTACCACGCTGTGCACGAGTCCCGATGTGGCGTCGACACCAACGTGGGCCTTCATCCCGAAGTGCCATTGATTGCCTTTCTTGGCCTGATGCATCTCAGGATCACGCTTACCTTCTCGGTTCTTGACCGAGGGCGGCGCGGCGATCAGGGTAGCGTCGACGATAGTGCCTTCCTTGAGCAGCAGACCCCGGCTGGCCAGATGCTGGTTAATCGTTTCAAACAGCACCCGCGTTAGCTGATGGGTTTCCAGCAAGCGGCGAAATCGCAACAAGGTAGTGGCATCCGGTGCCGACTCACGGCCCAGGTCGATGCCGATGAAACCACGAATGGCCTGGCTGTCGTAGACGGCATCTTCGGTACCTTCATCGGAGAGACCGAAACACTGCTGCACGACATACATGCGCAGCATGCGCGACAACCCAATCGCAGGGCGTCCACGCTTGCCTGTGGTGTCGCTATAGAACGGCGCCACTTGCGCCTCCACTTGTGCCCAGGGCACCAGCTGTTCAAGGTCAGCCAGGAAGCGATCTCGGCGAGTCTGCTTTTTCTTGCCGGT
>NZ_JBEOPU010000048.1:0-1111 GCF_040310405.1 Pseudomonas sp. E45-MNA-CIBAN-0222 | reverse complement strand
TATTAACCTGGCAAATAAATAGGGCATATTAGATAATCTGTCTCCATGAAAATAGATGCCCGTAAACTCAGCCCCCAAGAACAACGTGAAAAGCGCTCCACGGCCCTACGCATGCGTGAGCAGGGTTACACCTACAAGGCTATTGGCGAAGCGGTTGGTGTTCACCCCCGCACTATTGCTCGCTGGGCGCAGGTCGCAGAACATAAAGGCGAAAAGGCTGCCATTGCCGGCGGCCAGCGTGGTGTGCGCCAGGGTGATCGCCGCAGTTTGAGCTCCAGCCAGGAAGTGCTGATTCGCACCTTGATGACCGATAAGATGCCCGACCAACTCAAACTCGGCTTTGCGCTCTGGACGCGTGATGCGGTGCGAGAACTGATCCGCCAGCGCTGTGGTTTTCTCATGCCGGTTCGAACGGTTGGTGAATACCTCAAGCGTTGGGGCTACACCCCGCAGCGCCCACTGCATCGGGCTTATCAGCAGAAACCTGAAGTGGTTCAGCACTGGCTGGATAATGAATATCCACGCATCGCACAGCGGGCCAGGGCTGAGAATGGTGAGATTCAGTGGGGCGACGAAACCGGTATGCGCAGTGACAGCCATGCTGGCCGCAGCTACGCCCCTATTGGCGAAACGCCGGTGCGCCTGGTCAGCGGCAGTCGTTTTTCCACCAACATGATTTCCACCGTGACCAATCGGGGCAAACTGCGCTTCATGCTGTATCGGGAAACGCTGACAGCCCCAGTGCTGATTCGCTTCCTGAGTCGCCTGATTCGCGATGCTCAGGGCCGCAAGGTGTTCCTGATTCTCGACAACCTGCGCGTACACCACAGCAAAAAGGTGAGCGCCTGGGTTGGCGACCGCAAAGAGCAAATCGAACTGTTCTTCTTGCCGGCCTACGCCCCGGAGTTGAACCCTGACGAGTATTTGAATTGTGATTTGAAACATCAGGTTCGCACGGGCTTGCCGGCGCGTAATCAGGACGAACTGGAAAGGCGTGTTCGCTCGGTCATGAGACGATTGCAATTACGCCCTCAAAGAATCCGTTCTTATTTCCGGCATCCACGTATCGCCTACGCAGCATGATTTGGTGTATTTGATTGCCGGGTTAATA
>NZ_JBEOPU010000047.1:0-1138 GCF_040310405.1 Pseudomonas sp. E45-MNA-CIBAN-0222 | reverse complement strand
CCCGGCTTTGCCGTCGTGTTTTTCGCGCTCCAGCAGATTGACCAGATCGACCGTGGAGTAGAAGCGCACGCGCTTACCGTGCCGGGTGATGCCGGACACGGCCAGCGCGGTGGCTAGGTGGGTTTTACCGGTGCCTGGCCCACCGATCAGCACCACGTTCTGCGCGGTGTCGGTAAAGGCCAGGCTGGCCAGCTCGCTGATCAGGCGTGCGTCGGCGCTAGAGGCGTTGAAATCGAAGCTGGCCAGATCGCGGTGCATCGGCAGCTTGGCCATGTTCATCTGGTGGCTCACCGAGCGCATGGCGCGATCTGTGTGCTCTTGTTCCAGCAGGTGTTCGAGCAGCCACTTGGACGAGGCTGTGTTCGACTCACCCTGTGCAGTTAACTCCGCCCAGGCCGTGGCCATGCCGTGCAGGCGCAGCTCCTTGAGTTCCGCCATCAAATCACGCATGACCGACCTCCTCGGCCTGGCCACGCAGGCGGTCGTAGCGCGCCGTGTTAGCGACGGGGGCTTCCTTGAGCGACAAGTGGGTTTCGACGCTGGGTGGTGGTTCGGTCGCGGCCAGGCGCGCCACGACATTGAGGATGTGTTCGGCGCTCAGGCTGCCGCTTTCCAGTACCAGCTCAACAGCCACCAGCACCGCATCGAGCCCGGCGACTGGTACGGCAGCCAGAACTTGCGCCATGATCCGGTCACCGCCGGCATGACGCCCCAGACCGTGCTTAAGCTGACGCAGCGGCGCCGGCAGATCAGCAAAGGGCGCGCCGTTGCGCAGCGCACCGGGCTTGCGTTCGATCAGCGGGAGGTAGTGCTGCCAGTCATAGCTGACCTGGTCGCGATCCAGCAAGCGGACATGGCTGGCGATCAGCGCGTCGTCAGCCACCACCTCGATTCGCGTCGGATACAAACGGCTGCTGACCCACTTACCCGCGTACTCACACGGCACCGAGTAGCGGTTGCGCCCGACGCTGACCAGGCAGGTGCTGGAGACCCGCGCAGGCCGCTCGACGTAACCGTCGAATGGCGCTGGCACAGGCATCAGTTCAGCGCGCTCCAACTCCAGCACTTCGGCCAC
This sequence comes from Pseudomonas sp. E45-MNA-CIBAN-0222, assembly GCF_040310405.1. Classification (NCBI taxonomy): domain Bacteria; kingdom Pseudomonadati; phylum Pseudomonadota; class Gammaproteobacteria; order Pseudomonadales; family Pseudomonadaceae; genus Pseudomonas; species Pseudomonas sp. E45-MNA-CIBAN-0222. The sequence continues at coordinate 63 of NZ_JBEOPU010000047.1, read as the reverse complement.
ACTCAGCCCGCTGTATTGAGGGTGCGTCAGCTCGTTCCAAAGCGCGCGGCAGCGCTGGCCCAG
>NZ_JBEOPU010000046.1:0-1331 GCF_040310405.1 Pseudomonas sp. E45-MNA-CIBAN-0222 | reverse complement strand
ATGCGTCGCAGGTTCTGCACCGTCGCCGCCAAAGTGAATTCGTCAGTGGCACCTGTCAGGCCACGCAGTCGTAAACGGTCGAGTTTCATGATCCGTTTGAGGTGGGCGAACAGCATCTCCACCTTTTTTCGTTCGCAGCGAGAGACGAGGTATTCCGGTGTCTTGGCGATGCGCCTGGCCACATCGCGGGCAGCCTCATGGATGCTGCGGACGATCTTCCGATTCGGCGTATTGGGGCAACATTTCGCTTTCAAAGGACAGGCGGTGCAGTCGGTTTGGCTGGAGCGATAAATGATGGTGTTGGCCTTGGTCACCCGCGATCTTTTATGGGTGAAGGCGCGCCATTCACTGCGTAGTGGTTTGCCGGCTGGGCAGCGGTATTCATTGGCTTCCTGATTCCAGTGAAAGTCGTTACTGGAGAGGCTGTCGTCTTTGCGCTCAGTCTTGTCCCACACCGGCACATGCGGCTCGATGTCCTTCTCTTCGACCATCCACGCCAGCATCGGGGCAGTGCCATAAGCGGTGTCGCCGATAAGACGTTCCGGTGTGAGGTCGAACTGCGCTTCGACACGCTCGACCATCGTTCTAGTCGAATCGACTTCGGCGGTACGGTGCGCCGGGGTAGCTTCCACGTCCATGATCACACCGTGCTCAGTGTCGATCAGGTAATTCGTGGAGTAGGCAAAGTAGGCCGGGCCGCCTGGCGCTGCTGTCCAACGGGACTGAGGATCGGTGAGCGAAATTTTCTTGGGAAGAGCTTCAGCCAGCGCCTCTTCATCAAGGGCTTCGAGGTACTCGCGCACGGCGCGGCTGCTGAGTGTTGGATCGCGCCAATCGACTTCATCTCCAGCCACCCCACGTTGCCGGCTGGCATCCGCCTTGATGATGCTGGCGTCGACAGCGAAACCTTCACCCTTGACTAGGCCGGCTGCCATGCAGCGCCGCAGCACCTCATTGAATAACCAGCGGAATAGATCGCTGTCACGAAAACGGCCATGGCGATTCTTCGAGAAGGTCGAGTGATTGGGGATTTCGTCTTCTAGGCCCAGCCGGCAGAACCAGCGATAGGCCAGGTTCAGGTGCACTTCTTCGCACAATCGCCGCTCGGAACGAATGCCATAGCAGTAGCCGACGACCAGCATGCGCACCATCAACTCCGGGTCAATCGAGGGACGCCCGATGGGGCTATAGAAATCCGCCAGGTAGGCACGCAGATCACTAAGATCCAGGCACTGGTCGATGCTGCGCAGGAGGTGTTGGCCCGGGACGTGATCTTCCAGATTGAACGAGTAGAACAGGCGCTGCTGTCCTCCCGGTAACTGTCCCATCAT
>NZ_JBEOPU010000045.1:0-1597 GCF_040310405.1 Pseudomonas sp. E45-MNA-CIBAN-0222 | reverse complement strand
CCAGACTGTGTGAAAACCTAGCAGTCTGAGTGCAAGGTGAAGACAATGCCTCTATCGGTCGATAGGGGCATTGTCGTTTATGGGCTATATCCAAGGTGAAGGTCGGCAACAAAACAGCCTGTTTCCGCCGACACTGGAAGAGCTGGTTCCTGAGGATCATCTGGTACGGGTGATCGAGGCCTATGTAGCTCGTCTGGATCTGAAGGTGCTGGGGTTCAGCAAGGCTGAGCCGCTCAAGACTGGACGTCCTGGTTATGATCCGGCGGATCTACTCAAGCTTTATCTATATGGTTACTTCCAGCGCATCCGCTCCTCCCGGCGCTTGGAAGCCGAGTGCCAACGCAATGTCGAGGTGATGTGGCTGCTGGGCCGATTGGCACCGGATTTCAAGACCATTGCCGATTTTCGCAAGGACAACAGTGCTGCTTTTCAGGCGACCTGCCGCACCTTCGTCCAGTTCTGTCGCCAGGTGGGACTGATCAGCGGGCAGCTCGTGGCCATCGATGGCAGCAAGTTTCAGGCGGTAGCGTCGCAACGCAAGCATCTGAGCCTGACGAAGCTCAAGCGCCAACAAGCCAGGCTGGAGGCGCAGATAAGCCGTTATCTGGCCGAACTGGACGAGGCTGACCGCAGTGAGGCGGCTGAAGTGGTTGATCGCAGTGCGGTCAAGGCTGTGCTGCAGCACCTGGAGAGCCGACATGCCGATAACCTGACAGCCCAGGCGTTGATGGAGGTACAGGGGCTGGATCAGTTCGTCGTCGGAGAGGATGAGGCCCGCATGATGCGTACCCACCAGGGTGCTCGCGTGGCTTATAACGTGCAAAGCGCGGTAGATGGCGAGCATGGGCTGATCCTGCATCACGCCGTCACTCAGGATGGCAGCGACAACCAGCAACTAGAGCCGATGGCCAAAACTGCCAAGGCTGTGCTGGAGCAGGAAGAACTGATGGTTACAGCCGATGCCGGCTACTCCAATGGCGAGCAGTTTCAAGCCTGTGACGATGCAAAGATCACGGCCTATGTACCGGCAAACCGGGGGATCAACAATCAGGGTGACGATACACCGCTGTTCGAGCGTGACGCCTTCACCTATGACGCCACCCACGACCAGTACCAATGCCCGGCGGGCAAATGGCTACTGTTCAAGCAGGTCAGTGGCCTGCAGCGCATCTATGCCGTGCAGGATGACTGTGCGGGCTGTCCATTGAAAATACGCTGCACCAAGGCTAAACGTCGACACGTGAGTCGGCATGTCCATGAAGCCGCGTTCGAACGCATGAATCAGCGGATGCAGGCGCATCCAGAGATGATGGTCAGGCGCCGATCCATCGTCGAACATCCCTTCGGCAACCTGAAGCAATGGATTTTGGGTAATGGCCGCTTCCTGCTCCGACAACTGAGGGGAGCGCGTACGGAAATGGCCCTGGCGGTCAACGCCTACAACCTGAAACGTGCCATCAATGTGCTGGGTGCCCGTCGGTTGATCGAGCTGTTGGGGTAAATCCCGCTTTCCATTTCCAAACATCAAAAACACCAACGCCCCGAACCAGTCGGGGCGTTGGATTTGCCTATCTTCAGTGCGTTTTCACACGCTCTG
>NZ_JBEOPU010000044.1:0-1637 GCF_040310405.1 Pseudomonas sp. E45-MNA-CIBAN-0222 | reverse complement strand
CCAATGTCATCAACTTTGGAAATTATCCATAAATATCATATAATTAGCGCTCAAATCAGTGCATGGGAGAAGCCCTTTTGACTACCTATACCGCATCGCTTGACACCGCCAGCCAAGCCCTGGTTTGAAAATTGTACAAAAAATAACCAGTCCGCTCGATTGTCCCGCCTTCATCGCCGCCCACCGCCAGAATCCTCAAGACTTTACCCGCCGACGCCAGCTCACCTTCAAGAACCTCGTCCTGTTCCTGCTCAATCAGCCGCGCACGGCCCTGCAAACCGAACTCGATCAGTTCTATCGCGTACTCAATCAGGCGTCGACTGAGACGCAAATGGTCACTGCGCAGGCCTTCTGCAAAGCGCGCAAAAAGCTCAACCCCGAGGTATTTGAAAGTCTCAATCGCCTCCTGCAGCAACAAATTGACTGCTTCGGGCTGCGTCAGAAGTGGCGTGGGCTGAGGGTGCTCGCGGTGGATGGCTCGACCGTGCATTTACCCCTGGAGTCGACCATGGCGACCTTCTTTGGCAGTCACTCTGGCTTTCCCATGGCTCGCTTGTCCACACTCTACGAAGTCGCTGACGGTCAAACCTTGCATAGCCTGATCGTGCCCCTGACCGTCGGCGAGCGCGACTGTGCCCATCTGCACCTTGAGCACCTGCCGGCTGACAGCCTGACGCTGTTTGACCGTGGTTACCCTGGGCACTGGTTATTCGCGCTGTTCGCGCAGCAACAGCGGCACTTTCTGATGCGCCTGCCCTGTGGCTATAACGCCCAGGTCAAAGCGTTTCTACACTCTGGCCAAGTTGAAGACACACAGCTTTTCGTGGCCAACCATCCTGAAGCACGTCTGTTCTGCTCCGAGGCTGGCGTTGATCCTGCCAGCCAGATCGAGCTGAGACTGATCCGGGTCGAGTTGGCCAACGGCGAAAGCGAAGTATTGCTGACCTCGCTGCTGGATCGAGAAGCCTTTCCCGCTGAGGTGTTTGCCGAGCTTTACCACCGCCGCTGGGGCATCGAAACCGATTTCCGTCGCCTCAAACAAACCCTGACGCTGGACAACTTCAGCGGCCGCAGCGTGACCGCTGTAAAGCAGGACTTTCATGCCGCTCAACTGTTGAAGAACCTGGCGCTGTTGATGCAGCACCTGCTACAGCCGGTCATCGAACAGCGCCACAAAGGTCGCAAGCTGCGATGGAAAGTCAACTTCACCCAAGGCGTGTCACGGCTCAAAAATACCCTGGTCGAGCTGCTGGTGCGGCACTGTGCTCAGGGGCTGAGCAATGTGCTGGCCTTGATGGCTAAAAGCCTCAGTGCCGTACGCTCAGGCCGTAGCTTTGCGCGCCAACGCAAACGCGCAGCCAGCCGAGGTTGTGAGGGCTACAAACCGACGCGCTGAAGAAACACCACCGCCCAACCTCCGTGCAAAAAAGCTGGCCACAAGCGGTCGGCATAGGCTCGTCCGGAGAACGAGAAATCTCGCCTAGACAGCCGGAACAGACGATGATCACATCACCGCCAGCCCAGCTAGACCGCCTGATTGAGCGGCAGAGGCCTGGTCATCGCCCGACGGCCATGGCGGCTGGCTGCTTCGGGGGGCTTGCCTTGGGCAGGGCTGCAGCTTAGGTTGATGACATTGG
>NZ_JBEOPU010000043.1:0-1837 GCF_040310405.1 Pseudomonas sp. E45-MNA-CIBAN-0222 | reverse complement strand
ATGGTGGGCACTCTAAGGAGACTGCCGGTGACAAACCGGAGGAAGGTGGGGATGACGTCAAGTCATCATGGCCCTTACGGCCTGGGCTACACACGTGCTACAATGGTCGGTACAAAGGGTTGCCAAGCCGCGAGGTGGAGCTAATCCCATAAAACCGATCGTAGTCCGGATCGCAGTCTGCAACTCGACTGCGTGAAGTCGGAATCGCTAGTAATCGTGAATCAGAATGTCACGGTGAATACGTTCCCGGGCCTTGTACACACCGCCCGTCACACCATGGGAGTGGGTTGCTCCAGAAGTAGCTAGTCTAACCTTCGGGGGGACGGTTACCACGGAGTGATTCATGACTGGGGTGAAGTCGTAACAAGGTAGCCGTAGGGGAACCTGCGGCTGGATCACCTCCTTAATCGAAGACTTCAGCTTCTTTACAAGTTCCCACACGAATTGCTTGATTCACTAGCGAAAAGCGATTGGGTTTCGACCCGAGAGAGACGATTGGGTCTGTAGCTCAGTTGGTTAGAGCGCACCCCTGATAAGGGTGAGGTCGGCAGTTCGAATCTGCCCAGACCCACCAATTGTCATGGGATGTGGCCGATCTGTAGATGGGGCCATAGCTCAGCTGGGAGAGCGCCTGCTTTGCACGCAGGAGGTCAGCGGTTCGATCCCGCTTGGCTCCACCATTATTCTCGACAATCGCTGAAAGCACAGAAATGAGTACTCCTGAGGTATGGAGAGTATTGATTTCTGGTCTTTGCGCCAGAACTGTTCTTTAAAAATTTGGGTATGTGATAGAAGTAGATTTGGGTAGTTACTTTCACTGGTAATTATTCAAGTCAAGGTAAAATTTGCGAGTTGCTCGAGAGAGCGAATGCGGATTTTCGGCGAATGTCGTCTTCACGTTATTAGACAGTAACCAGATTGCTTGGGGTTATATGGTCAAGTGAAGAAGCGCATACGGTGGATGCCTTGGCAGTCAGAGGCGATGAAAGACGTGGTAGCCTGCGAAAAGCTTCGGGGAGTCGGCAAACAGACTTTGATCCGGAGATGTCTGAATGGGGGAACCCAGCCATCATAAGATGGTTATCACACACTGAATACATAGGTGTGTGAGGCGAACCAGGGGAACTGAAACATCTAAGTACCCTGAGGAAAAGAAATCAACCGAGATTCCCTTAGTAGTGGCGAGCGAACGGGGACTAGCCCTTAAGCTTCTTTGATTTTAGCGGAACGCTCTGGAAAGTGCGGCCATAGTGGGTGATAGCCCTGTACGCGAAAAGGTCTTAGAAGTGAAATCGAGTAGGACGGAGCACGAGAAACTTTGTCTGAATATGGGGGGACCATCCTCCAAGGCTAAATACTACTGACTGACCGATAGTGAACTAGTACCGTGAGGGAAAGGCGAAAAGAACCCCGGAGAGGGGAGTGAAATAGATCCTGAAACCGTATGCGTACAAGCAGTGGGAGCCTACTTTGTTAGGTGACTGCGTACCTTTTGTATAATGGGTCAGCGACTTATTTTCAGTGGCGAGCTTAACCGAATAGGGGAGGCGTAGCGAAAGCGAGTCTTAATAGGGCGTTTAGTCGCTGGGAATAGACCCGAAACCGGGCGATCTATCCATGGGCAGGTTGAAGGTTGGGTAACACTAACTGGAGGACCGAACCGACTACCGTTGAAAAGTTAGCGGATGACCTGTGGATCGGAGTGAAAGGCTAATCAAGCTCGGAGATAGCTGGTTCTCCTCGAAAGCTATTTAGGTAGCGCCTCGTGTATCACTGCTGGGGGTAGAGCACTGTTTCGGCTAGGGGGTCATCCCGACTTACCAAACCGATGCAAACT
>NZ_JBEOPU010000042.1:0-1858 GCF_040310405.1 Pseudomonas sp. E45-MNA-CIBAN-0222 | reverse complement strand
AAGCGGTATTTGCAACGGACGGCGGGATAAGTCCGTCCGAAAGGCGGGGCTGGCCCGCTAATCAGCAAAATCAGGGTTCGGCCTGTCGGCCGGTGGGAATTATGCTGAACAGGGGCTCCCACTGGCCTTCGCAGCTCAGCATGACTGGCCTGTCTGGCTCTTCGAGCGCGGTCTGGTAGAGCGACTGCAGTAAGGGGCGATCAATCAACGGGGTGTCGCACGGCAGTACGAGCATCCACGCGTTGCGAGCAGCTGCAAGACCGCTGCGTATTCCTGCAAGGGGCCCGGGGAATCCCTGCTCTTCATCGCTAATCAATCGATCGGCATAGGCCGAGTAGCGGGCTCGATTGCGGTTGCAGGATAGCAGCAGGTCGTCTGTCAATGGCTGAACGGTCTCATGCAACCATGCAATCAATGGGCGTCCCTGCCATTCGACCAGTCCTTTGTCCTGTCCTCCCATGCGTTGCCCACGGCCACCCGCCAGAAGCAGGATGGAGCAGGAAGGCAGTAGCGGGTCGGGCATATCATCGCTCCAGAAAAGCTTGCATATAGCGCTCGGGCTGGCGGTCAGGCAACGTGCGCGCGGGAGGTGTGGAGGCCTGGCGCTCGGTTTATTGGAATCTGTGTCGCGCTTCGGCGACCCAGGAGTGCTTCAGCTAAACCAACGAAAAATCCTGTTGTCTATCTCCTCCAGCCACCCTCTCTGGAAGAGGGTGCCGCCTGCTCATTGGCCGATACAAGGAGAACAATCAAATGCAGGAGAGAAACGTTTGGGTTGATTATGCCAAGGCGATCGGGATCATTCTTGTTGTCTACGGGCATGTCGCGCGAGGCGTATTCAATGCCGGGTTGCCGATGGATGAGGCGCGATTCGTGCTGGTCGACAGCATCATCTACAGCTTTCACATTCCGCTGTACTTCTTCCTGTCGGGTTTATTCTTCTTCGATTCGTTGCAGAAGCGGGGCCGGGGCGGGTTGATCATCAACAAGGTCGACACAATCGTCTATCCCTTTATTGTCTGGTCTTTACTACAAGGTCTGTTCGAAGTCGTCCTGTCGAATTACACGAACGGTCAGGTCACCTTGGTTGAGGTGTTCTCGCTGCTCTGGATGCCGCGAGCGCAGTTCTGGTTCCTGTACGCTCTGTTTCTGGTGTTCGTGGTTTGTGCGTTTCTTTATGCGCGGGCAGATCGGCGCTATTTCTTGCCATTCGTGGTCCTGTTTGGCTTGCTGTATGTCTTCCAGCAGGATCTGACGGTAAACAACATGACCCGCTTTATCCTGGGCAACACCGTCTTCTTCGCATTGGGCGTCTGGTTCAACGAGGTCAAGGCGTTCTTCCTCGCGCGTTATACACAGCTGACATTATTTTTCGGTGCGCTGTTCATCCTGGGGCAGTACCTGTTTCATGTGACCTTCGGTCTGAACTATGCCGATGGCGGCATGGCGGTACTCGCGCTTGCAACCATATCCATCTTTTTCATGATCGCGTTGTCGATGTGGCTAGGTCAGTTTCGCGTGGATTGGTTTCTGTTCATCGGCGCTTCGTCGATGACGATCTACCTGATGCATATTCTGGCCGGTAGCGGGGTGCGGGTAATACTCAGCAAATTCCTCGGTATTGATTCAATCACAGCGCATCTGATTATCGGAACGCTGATCGGTACGGCGGCTCCGTTGTTGGCGCAAGTCGTGATCAATCGCTACAAACTGTACTTCTTGCTTACCCCGCCCAAGCAGATTTCGGCATCTCAGTTCCATATGCGCAAGGCTGTTGTCCACTAGGGAGACACTGCATAAATAGCCAGCCGCCCCCACCCTTGGCACACTGAGCCCCCTCAACCAGCCCCCTCCATGA
>NZ_JBEOPU010000041.1:0-2075 GCF_040310405.1 Pseudomonas sp. E45-MNA-CIBAN-0222 | reverse complement strand
CGAATACCAGCAAGTGTCAGCACGGGAGACACACGGCGGGTGCTAACGTCCGTCGTGAAAAGGGAAACAACCCAGACCGTCAGCTAAGGTCCCAAAATCCTGGTTAAGTGGGAAACGATGTGGGAAGGCTTAGACAGCTAGGAGGTTGGCTTAGAAGCAGCCACCCTTTAAAGAAAGCGTAATAGCTCACTAGTCGAGTCGGCCTGCGCGGAAGATGTAACGGGGCTCAAACCAGGTACCGAAGCTACGGGTTCAACGCAAGTTGAGCGGTAGAGGAGCGTTCTGTAAGCCTGTGAAGGTCAATTGAGAAGTTGGCTGGAGGTATCAGAAGTGCGAATGCTGACATGAGTAACGACAATGCGAGTGAAAAACTCGCACGCCGAAAGACCAAGGGTTCCTGCGCAACGTTAATCGACGCAGGGTGAGTCGGTCCCTAAGGCGAGGCTGAAGAGCGTAGTCGATGGGAAACGGGTTAATATTCCCGTACTTCTAGTTACTGCGATGGGGGGACGGAGAAGGCTAGGCCAGCAAGGCGTTGGTTGTCCTTGTTTAAGGTGGTAGGCAGAGATCTTAGGTAAATCCGGGATCTTAATGCCGAGAGCTGATGACGAGCTTTCTTTTAGAAAGCGAAGTGGTTGATGCCATGCTTCCAGGAAAAGCCTCTAAGCTTCAGGTAACTAGGAACCGTACCCCAAACCGACACAGGTGGTTGGGTAGAGAATACCAAGGCGCTTGAGAGAACTCGGGTGAAGGAACTAGGCAAAATGGCACCGTAACTTCGGGAGAAGGTGCGCCGGTGAGGGTGAAGTATTTACTACGTAAGCCCATGCCGGTCGAAGATACCAGGCCGCTGCGACTGTTTATTAAAAACACAGCACTCTGCAAACACGAAAGTGGACGTATAGGGTGTGACGCCTGCCCGGTGCCGGAAGGTTAATTGATGGGGTTAGCGCAAGCGAAGCTCTTGATCGAAGCCCCGGTAAACGGCGGCCGTAACTATAACGGTCCTAAGGTAGCGAAATTCCTTGTCGGGTAAGTTCCGACCTGCACGAATGGCGTAACGATGGCGGCGCTGTCTCCACCCGAGACTCAGTGAAATTGAAATCGCTGTGAAGATGCAGTGTATCCGCGGCTAGACGGAAAGACCCCGTGAACCTTTACTATAGCTTTGCACTGGACTTTGAATTTGCTTGTGTAGGATAGGTGGGAGGCTTTGAAGCGTGGACGCCAGTTCGCGTGGAGCCAACCTTGAAATACCACCCTGGCAACTTTGAGGTTCTAACTCTGGTCCGTTATCCGGATCGAGGACAGTGTATGGTGGGTAGTTTGACTGGGGCGGTCTCCTCCTAAAGAGTAACGGAGGAGTACGAAGGTGCGCTCAGACCGGTCGGAAATCGGTCGTAGAGTATAAAGGCAAAAGCGCGCTTGACTGCGAGACAGACACGTCGAGCAGGTACGAAAGTAGGTCTTAGTGATCCGGTGGTTCTGTATGGAAGGGCCATCGCTCAACGGATAAAAGGTACTCCGGGGATAACAGGCTGATACCGCCCAAGAGTTCATATCGACGGCGGTGTTTGGCACCTCGATGTCGGCTCATCACATCCTGGGGCTGAAGCCGGTCCCAAGGGTATGGCTGTTCGCCATTTAAAGTGGTACGCGAGCTGGGTTTAGAACGTCGTGAGACAGTTCGGTCCCTATCTGCCGTGGACGTTTGAGATTTGAGAGGGGCTGCTCCTAGTACGAGAGGACCGGAGTGGACGAACCTCTGGTGTTCCGGTTGTCACGCCAGTGGCATTGCCGGGTAGCTACGTTCGGAAGAGATAACCGCTGAAAGCATCTAAGCGGGAAACTTGCCTCAAGATGAGATCTCACTGGAGCCTTGAGCTCCCTGAAGGGCCGTCGAAGACTACGACGTTGATAGGTTGGGTGTGTAAGCGCTGTGAGGCGTTGAGCTAACCAATACTAATTGCCCGTGAGGCTTGACCATATAACACCCAAACAATTTGATGTTTGCGTGTCAGACGGTTGAAGTCGACAAACAAACCGAAAAGACGCAACGCTCGCAAAGCGAAAGC
>NZ_JBEOPU010000040.1:0-2363 GCF_040310405.1 Pseudomonas sp. E45-MNA-CIBAN-0222 | reverse complement strand
GTAAGCGAACGGGCATTACACCTTGCCGGCGGATACCCAGTTGTGCGGCAGCAGCTCGACCAGAGCGCTGGCCTTCTGCGTCGGCAGTCGTGTGAGCACATCCTTGAGATAGGCATACGGATCATGCCCATTCATGCGCGCCGACTGGATCAGGCTCATGATTGCCGCCGCCCGTTTGCCGCTGCGTAGCGACCCGGCAAACAGCCAATTGGAGCGACCTAGAGCCCACGGGCGGATCTGGTTCTCGACTTGGTTATTGTCGATGGGCACGGCACCATCCTCGACATAGCGAGTCAGTGCCAACCAACGTTTGAGGCTGTAATCCAAGGCTTTCGCCGTGGCTGAGCCGTTGGGCACCCGATCACGCTGGGCCAGCATCCAGGCATGCAGCGCGTCGAGGATCGGTGAAGCCTGTTCCTGTCGTATTCGCCCGCGTTCTTCATCGCCCATGTCGCGCACTTGGCGTTCGACTTCGTACAGCCCAGCGATAGAGTGCAGCGCCTGTTCGGCCAATTGGCTTTTGTTCGCCGCGTGCAGATCGAAGAACTTGCGGCGGGCGTGGGCCATGCAGCCGATTTCGGTGATGCCTCGCTCGAAACCGGCCTTGTAGCCAGCGAAGTCGTCGCAGACCAGCTTGCCATTCCACTGGCCAAGAAAATTGCGCGCATGCTCGCCGGCACGGCTGGGGCTGAAGTCGTAGACCACGGCCTTCAGATCGGCGAAGGGCGTGGTGCTGTAGGCCCAGACGTAAGCCCGATGGGTTTTCTTCTCGCCCGGCGCGAGCATTTGCACCGGGGTTTCGTCAGCGTGAATCACGCGTTGGCCCAGCACGGCTTCGCGCAGCGCATCGACCAGCGGCTGGAGCTGCACGCCGGTTTGCCCGACCCACTGCGCCAGCGTCGAACGAGCGATAGCCAGGCCGGCGCGGCCGAAGATCTTTTCCTGTCGGTACAGCGGCAGATGGTCGGCGAACTTGGCCACCATCACGTGCGCCAACAGGCCGGCGGTGGGGATCCCCTTGTCGATCACCTGCGCCGGCACCGGCGCCTGGATCAGCGTTTCGCACTGGCGGCAGGCCCATTTCCCACGCACGTGCTGCTCGACGGTGAACACGCCCGGCGTGTAATCCAGTTTTTCGCTGACGTCTTCACCCACGCGTAGCAGCTGGCAGCCGCAGGCGCACTGGGTGTTCTCCGGTTCGTGATGGATCACGGTGCGCGGGAGCTGCGGTGGCAGCGGTGTGCGCTTGGGCTGCTGGCGTGCGTCGGCCGGCGCAGCCGGCGGATTGACCGCTTTCAGCTCCGCCTCGATGGCCACGATGTCGGTGTCGAGCAGGTCATCCAGCAGACGGCCCTGGTCAGGGCTCAGTTGCTCACTACGCTTGGCAAACTTGTGCCGCTTGAGGATGGCGATTTCGTGGTTGAGGTTCTCGATAACCGTTTGGTCGCGGTAGATCCTCTTGCCCATCACGTCGACCTGCGTGAGCAACTGCGCGGCCAGTGTGCGCAGCTGGTCAGGCGTCAGTTGGTCGAGATTGGGCGCGGAAGTCATGCCGCTGATTGTGCCAGAGCAGGCGATCAGCGGAGCTAAACCGATGGGCTAATGGCAGGTGCTACAGCACTGTGATCGCGCCGGCTGCACCGACCCGCTGCCAGGGTAGACCCAGCACCAAAGCCTGAAGTTGCTCGGTGTCGAGTTCGACTTCCGAGCCGTGCCGGATGCCTGGCCAATGAAACTTGCCCTGGTGCAAGCGCCGCGCGGCGAGCCAGATACCCACGCCGTCATGCACCAGGACTTTCATGCGGTTGCCGCGGCGATTGGCGAAGAGATAGGCGCAGTGCGGCTTCGCCGCACCGAACACGGCCACCACACGCGCCAACGCGGTGTCGGTGCCGGCGCGCATGTCCATCGGCTCGGTGGCGAGCCAGATGGCATCGATGCGGATCACGGGGTGAGCCCACGCACAAAGCGGGCGCAACCTTCAGGATCGGAGGCTGGCCATTTCACCGTGACCGATTGCTCGCCAAGGGACAACTCAATGAGTGCGAACGCCTCAGTTGTTCGTTTAGGCGTGGCCCTCAATGGCACGAACGCCGGCAACGCCGCTGGTAGCTGATCTCGGTAAAGCGGCAGCCACTTGCGAATAACGTTGGCGTTGATGCCGTGGCTGATGGCAACGCTGGAGACGGTCGCACCAGGTTGCAGGCACTCCTGAACAACCTGGGCCTTGAACGGTTTGGGGTAAGAGCTTCGTTGGCGCATGGAAATCCCGGCGATAAGGGCTATCGCGTCCGCTTAAAAAATACGCGGACACCATCGTCCTTAATGCGGGAGTTCGGAAGGTGACTTGGCTGGACGCTTAC
>NZ_JBEOPU010000039.1:0-2436 GCF_040310405.1 Pseudomonas sp. E45-MNA-CIBAN-0222 | reverse complement strand
AAGAATCCGTTCTTATTTCCGGCATCCACGTATCGCCTACGCAGCATGATTTGGTGTATTTGATTGCCGGGTTAATAGCAGTGGTAGAGCGTTTGCGGAGATTGCAGTCGGGGCGATGTTTGATGGCACCAATTTCATGCCTCGTTGGGCTAGTGTATAAACACCCTGCCTCCCTAAGAGACCCAAGCTATGGGCTCTGGGGGAAATGCGGGCGGAATATTTACACCAAGCGCGCTCGGCGTCTTATACATCAATTGATGTCGTAGTCATTCTATTTTTGGTGAATAGCTGTGGAAACGCTGAAACGGTACCTCAGTAAGCTAGAAAGCACAGAGGATACTCACATCCACAAGGCCAAGGAATTGCTTGAGGCCCGTGAACGAAATTTTTACCCACTAGACCTTTTGTTTTTGGCCGCCCTGAATAGATCACGCAGCTATACCGGGGCTTTCCTAGACTTGATAAGGAAAGAAAATTATCTGGCAGCGGTCCCGATGATTCGCCAGCAAGTGGATAGTATCCTCCGCCTGTCTGCCGCTCGCCTAGTCAAAAACCCTCATAATTTTGCCCAAAGAATTTTAGCAGGCGAGCCCATTCGAAAGATGAAAGATATGCACGGCAATAAAATGACCGACGCCTATCTGCTGAGCACTTTCAAACATGAGAACCCATGGATTGACGGCGTCTATAGCTCTGGCTCTGGATTTATTCATTTATCAGAAAAGCATATTTTTGGAATGCTCACGGAGATTAATGATGACGGGGCGCTAAATATATGCATTGCAGAAACGCAGGGTTTCGTGCCGGAAGCCAACAGAGTCGAGGCTGTGGAGGCGTTCTATCAAACAGTCATGAGTATATTCGAGCTCTGCGATGGCTGGATTTCCACCAAAAGTAACCCGATACTTAGCTCAGTAAATCGGGGTGTCACCTAGCAATTAGTTAACTGCCGCTTACTTGTTCGCTGACACAAAAAACAGTACTTTTGTCTGTCAGTAGCTTAATCGTTAGCCGTCAGAGGCTTATGGGGCCTGCATGTCTCTTAGGGAAGGTCTGAAGTAACCCTGTATTTCCGGTCGACTTCAGCCCTCGCTGCATTTGAAAGCGGGCCGTCGATCAAAATCGACCAGGTAACCCGCTCAGTTCTCCGTTTTTGGCCGCCGCGAGCACCTCGCAGCAGCCATTTTCCGCATTACAGGTGCACCTTTCCTGCGGTAGTCAGCAAATGTCGGCGCGCCATCCATAGGTTCGACAGCGCGAACAGCGTCACCAGCTGAGCGGTGTTCTTGGCCAGGCCACGGAAGCGCACCTTCACGTAACCGAACTGGCGCTTGATCACTCGAAACGGGTGCTCGACCTTCGCTCGCACTTGTGCCTTGGCCTTCTCGATCTTGCGCTTGGCTTTGTACAGGGCGCTGCGTTTATCGAGCTTCTTGTAGGTGCTGCGGCGTGCTGCGACCTGCCAGATCACTTCGCGGCCAGCATGTTCGGGGCGCTTTTCGACGCCGGTGTAGCCGGCATCGGCGCAGACGACGTTCTCGTCACCGTGCAGCAGTTTGTCGACCTGGGTGATATCCGCCACGTTTGCCGCCGTGCCGACCACGCTGTGCACCAGCCCCGACTCGTCATCCACACCGATGTGGGCCTTCATGCCGAAGTAGTACTGGTTGCCCTTCTTGGTCTGGTGCATCTCCGGATCGCGCTTGCCGTCCTGGTTCTTGGTCGAGCTGGGCGCGTGGATCAGTGTGGCATCGACGATAGTGCCCTGGCGCAGCGACAGGCCGCGATCCCCCAGGTAGCCATTGATTACGCCGAGGATGCCGGCTGCCAGCTCATGTTTCTCCAGCAAGCGACGGAAATTTAGGATGGTGGTTTCGTCGGGAATACGCTCCAGGCTCAGCCCGGCGAACTGACGCAGGATGGTCGTCTCGTAGAGCGCTTCTTCCATGGCCGGGTCGCTGTAGCCGAACCAGTTCTGCATCAGATGGATACGTAACATGGCCATCAGCGGATAGGCTGGACGACCACCTTCACCCTTTGGGTAGTGTGGCTCGATCAGGGCAATCAATCCCTTCCACGGCACCACCTGATCCATCTCGATCAGGAACAATTCCTTACGGGTCTGCTTGCGCTTGCCGGCGTACTCGGCGTCGGCGAAGGTCATCTGCTTCATGGAAAAACTCGGCTGGCGGGATCGGCGTGTTTCACCAGATTCGGGAAGTCTTTTTCAGACCTTCCTTAGAAAAAAGAAACCGGAAATCAAACGGCTCATAAGCGCATTTGAGCGTGAAGCTGATAAATTTCACGAAATCTCTTTTAGCGTATTTTATGTCACCGACAAAGGCCTTGTTGACTCTAGGGAAACTCTGAAGAAGACTTCCTGATTTTGGCAAGATCCCCGGACTCCACTCACCGAGTTTTCCGATGAAGCAGATG
>NZ_JBEOPU010000038.1:0-2577 GCF_040310405.1 Pseudomonas sp. E45-MNA-CIBAN-0222 | reverse complement strand
GCTTGCAGCCACTTCGACAGCAGGCACACCTGATCGGCAGGCCGCCGCTAAACCTACTTTTTCAACAGAATCGGCCATAAGCGGACACCCACGAGTGGGCTACCTACGAAACTAGGGCCGATTTATCAGCCTTTGAAATAATTAAGAAGCCCTGGCCAATTGAGCCTCAATTTCGGCCAGCAAGCCCTGGATGAGGCCCGCTGCAAAACGCTGCGCTCCCATGATTTCATCCTCATCTCCGCCATGAAATTGGGCGTAGGCAACAGCCCCGACTTTTTCAAACCCCTCCCCGAACTCATCATCGCTGAACCGGTTTCTTAACGCCGTGAGGCCAGCCTCCACTGCATCAGGGTGCTGGCCTGAGCGAATACGCTCAACAAACAGCCCTGCCACATGCTCCAGCGACCCAGAATATCGAACGACGTGGATGAGATCTGCGGCATCCTTGTTCTCCTCCCGCTGGTGGAGCGCGATAGCTTTCAATATCACGAATGCAGGTACGTCCGCGAAACGCACAACATCGACAGATACGCCTTTTCCATCAAGCAGTGGAGCCCCAATGCGCTTTTCTTGATACCAGTCGTGCACGATCCTGGCGTGTTTAATCGTGAGGGCCGACACCTGCTCCCCACTTACACTGATGGGTTTTCCTGCCTCATCTTCACCAGCATCTCGGAGCAGCTCAACTACCACTTCAACGTGCTCATCAATCTGAAGGCGCCACCGCCAAGACGCAGCCTTTCCATCTTCAACCCAACGGATGAAACCACGTGCTTTGAGCTGGCCAGCCAAACTGGTGTACTCGTTTCCAGTTGCCAGTACTTCCAAGTTCAGCACGATATCTACGTCTGAGGTTCCGACGTGCATCGGCACCTCAGGCGGGGTTTCTGGGGTGAGGTAGCGTGGGACAAGGCCGCCAACCAAACGGAGGGTTTCCCTAAGATTTCCAAATGCGCTCAGCAGCGTAAGTAGCGTTCTTTCACATGCGAGCGTCACGTCAACGCTGTACCCATCAGCTGTACGCGGCTTTAGCTCCTTTCCCATAACGACTCCAAACGCCCTCTAAGATGGTCAGCTAATTCTTTGTTGCGGCCTCGACTATCCAGCAAATCCAGGTACAGGATGTACGCGCTGGCAAAAAATGCTGGATGGTCTGGATGCCTATATCGGTACAGCAAACTTGCAGGTTCGCGCTCCATGAGCGTGACGTTCGCCCCCTTGCTCACAGACTTAAGGCCAAGTGTGCTAGCCATCTTCTCTGCGTAGCCTTTGGGCACAATGATTGCTGCACCCTCAGTGCTGGTCAGCAACGGCGCAACGGCATTAGCGGCAGCGGTCCCGGTAAAAGCCCACGGAAAATCCACTCTTTGACGATCTATCCTATCCGCCAGATAAGCCAGCATGTGCTTAGGGTTTTCCACGAACGTATACCACTTCGTTTCCTTCTCTTCGCGCGCCTGCCAGTGCTCAGCCCAGGCATCCAACAGTTTCTCCGGGCGAATGAGCATTCTGCGCTTACTCGGTCCTCCACCAGCAGATTCAACCCACTCACGCAACGTCAGCTCTTGCAGGACCAGGGAGCAGGTGTATGGAGAAGTCTCAGCTTGCGCAGCCAGCTCTGTACCTGTTAGCCATTCGTTACTATTCATCAAAAGCGCGTGGACAACGCTTTCACGAGCGTCAGTGAAGAGATCAATACCTTGCTTGGTTTTTTTGTAACGACGGGGAGGCTTTTCGATATTGATGAACCAGCCATTGTGCTTAAGGTAAAGGCTACCTCCCAGCTCGAATGAGGCTATATTGAGGGCCTTAAGCTCGTCTTTTGCTCCAGGGCTCAGTGAGGCTGCCGCAAGCATGCCTACTGACTCATAAGGGTGATGGATGTCGCGCATGGATTTGTTGAGCCGCCACACGGCGTTCCTCAGGTCTCGTGGGTAGACCTCCCTTTTGGTCTCTACGAATACGAGTAAAGTTTTATCTGGCGTCTTGATAACGACTGCACCATCTAGCCCATTATCCGACGCTGATGATGCAAGCTCGCTCGACGCATCTTGTACTAAGGCCTCGGGACCGAAGGCCTCGGTAAGAGCCTCAACCAGCGCATCTAACACCTGCCTCTCAAATTCGAACCCCGAGCGAGGTAGATAGTGCTCCATAGATTAGCCTCATGCGTATCATTAGCTGTACAGAAAAAAAATCCAAATTAGCTAAACATTAGGCTTTATTGTATCATTAGCTGATCAGCTAACAATCATCTTTACGCTAATCTTTCAGCTTCCTGCCAAGCTTGAGCGAGCATTGCCAGTGGGGGTGCTAGTCAGTGAACTGCCCCTGGTTGCACAGGCGCTTCTGGGCCTCATGGGGAGGCTAGATGAGCGAACCTCCTTGCCTGAATAGATTGCTGGTCGATCTCAGGCGGTGGCGTCGTAGTGCACACGACCATTTGAGTTGAGGCCATCCAGCCTAGAAATGGGTGTAAATTGAGGTGAATGGCCGCTTCTGGCCGATTCTGTTGAAAAAGTAGGTTTAGCGGCGGCCTGCCGATCAGGTGTGCCTGCTGTCGAAGTGGCTGCAAGC
>NZ_JBEOPU010000037.1:0-2654 GCF_040310405.1 Pseudomonas sp. E45-MNA-CIBAN-0222 | reverse complement strand
GAAGCAGTTGAACACCTGGGTCAGTTTTCAGTCGGCAGAACAGCCTCTACTGGGTCAGTTTTCGGTCAGCGGCAACAGATTAACCATGTTGCTGGCTTGCCACCAACACCGCTCAAGGTACGGGTGGACATTTCCCCGGAAATTTTCGAAAAGGTCGCTTTGGATGACAGTGTGTTCGTTTTCGTACAGACGCTATCGGGCTCCAAGGTACCTCTCGCTACCATACGACTTAAGGTCTCAAGTCTGCCGGCCGAGGTGGAGTTTTCAGGCGCTGATGCAATAGTTACCAGCAACACCTTATCGCAGACAGCCGCGATTCAAGTGACTGCTAGGGTCTCTAGGGGAGGGAAGAGTAGGTCGGGGGAATGGTTGGGCCGAAGCTCGACGACATTAAATTCGAAGAGCGCTAGGCTGAAGCTTACGATCAACCTTCCGGATATCTGATCGACTGCACCGCAAAGTGCTGTTGCCAGGTACTGTAAAATAGAAGAGTGAGCACTTGATTTGCTGGTGCTTTCAAACAACGGTGTTGTTTTTTTAACAGCCGAACTGGAAAGGGAGGCTGAGCTGCTCAGTGATCACTTTATCCGTTGGCTGATTTACGCCGGCATGTTCGCTACAGGCACTGAACGACAACGCAGATGGTATGGTCTGTGCGTTCTGACTCGTCAAGGATCGGCCAATGGATCGTTTGTCTAATTTGCTCTCGCGGTTCGGCGTGCGGGCCAATCTGTTCTATGACGGCGACCTATGCGGCTCTGCATCTTACGATGGCGCCGAGCGGCGAGGTTATATCCATCTGCTTCAGGCCGGCAGCGTGACGTTGCTTGGTCCCGATCGCAAGGATTTGCAGCTCACTCGCCCTAGCTTGATTTTTATGCCACGCCCCGCCAAGCATCAATTGTTTGCGGGTGAGTCCGATGGCGCAAAGTTGTTGTGTGCTTCCATGGAGTTTGAGGGCGGAATTGATAATCCTTTGTCGGCTTCATTACCGGACTGTTTGGTGCTCGCACTCGATGATCTGCCCATGCTGGCAGACACGTTGGAGTGGATGTTTGCCGAGGCGGCAAATGTGCATTGTGGAAGGGAAGCCGCGCTTGAGCGCTTATTTGAGCTCCTAATCATTCTGTTGCTCCGTTACCTGCTCGATCATCACCAGTTGCGCACCGGAATGATGGCTGGACTGGCCGACATGCGGCTTGCCCGATCGCTTTTACAGATGCACAACTCCCCGGAACATGCCTGGTCAATAGCAGAGCTGGCCAGTGAGTCAAATATGTCACGCGCTGCGTATGCCGTGCATTTCAAGAGTGTCATCGGACAGACGCCTGCTGATTATTTGTTGAGTTGGCGAGTTAGCCTGGCTCAGAAGCTGATGCGAGAAGGGCGCTCGATTACGCTGATTGCAGCTCAAGTCGGCTACGAAAGTCCTTCGGCGCTGTCTCGCGCATTTAGACGCAAGACGGGGTTGAGCCCTCGTGACTGGTTGAAAGATCTGGCGGGGGAAAATGATGGCAAAAAGGCCTAAGGCATTACTGCCTTAAGCCATTGAAAAAATTATGCATTAATTTTACGTTTTTCCAGTTCAACCAGCGAATGGCCTGCCACAAATATCGAAACAGCAAGCAACCCTAAGTCTTTAAGCAGAAACTGACCTGGCGCAACGGAAATCGCCGGAAACCCTAAACTAGGCTCAATGACGCCCGGAGTGGAAAACATAAAGCTAAGGGTTGTGAAGAACAGGCCTGCAGACAGAGCGCCTCCTACCACGGATAGTTTGGGCGACAGCATGCGGCCTGCGATCAGAGTGCCGATCGAAATCTCTAGTATGCCGAGCAGGCTGGAGAACATGTCGACCGAAAAAATGCTATACACCCATCCCAAAAGCGGGCTGTTGCTCACCAGTGGAACCAGGCCCTCGGCCTCGTAGTGGGTAAATTTCATGCCGCCGAACCAGAAGTAAATAATAGCGAGAGCCAAGTACGCGCCATAGATACCTAGCCCCATAGTTTTGGTTCCAAGCGTTAAGTGGGCCTGTACGCTGGACTTCGAGTTTTCAATGCCTATGGTTTTCATGTCTGAGCTTCCAGTAGTGAGTGAGAGTGTGTTGGCTGCCGAACGCCGTATGCGTTGGCGATGAGATGATTATGGCTGGCATCTCTAATCAAGAGGCATCAGAAAGTATTGATTTCAGTGCAGATCGTCTTGGGCGGTGCAATTCGCGATGAAGGGATCGCCGTGGAGAGCGATGAGTGCACTATTTCGATAAAGGAGTCGTTTTACATAGGTCGATGAAGCGCGTTGCGGCATCGCCTACTGTCATTTCTCAAATCTGACTATGGGGCTTGGGGCGAAGGGCGGCACTGACTAGGCTTAGAACAGCTACCAACTAGCCGCGCGGCCGCGATGCACAAAGAATGGTAACTGAGCCGTGAGTGCGGTGGGCGCCCGCATTTATTTCCAAACCCTACAGATACATCGATCTTCGACTTCAACCGGGCAGATAGCTGTTGCAGCAAGCCTATCAATCGACTTTGACGTGTTAAAGAGGATAGGTTTTCCAGGGTTGGGGAACAGCCAATGTCATCAACTTTGGAAATTATCCATAAATATCATATAATTAGCGCTCAAATCAGTGCATGGGAGAAGCCCTT
>NZ_JBEOPU010000036.1:0-2906 GCF_040310405.1 Pseudomonas sp. E45-MNA-CIBAN-0222 | reverse complement strand
ATTACTGGCCCGTCCCCCCCTAAGAACCGTACGTGCGGCTTTCACCGCATACGGCTCAAGTTTACGAAAAGCCAGCCAAGAGGCTAACCGACATTATATGGCGCGAGATATTAGCATCTCTGGCCACCGTATCGCAGAGTTACCTTTTCACGCTGGCTATGCACCAGCGCATGGCAGTTGGGATGAAGCAGCACGCGGTTCCTCAAAGTATCCGGCCCGCCGTCCACACGCCTGATGACGTGGTGGTCGTGCCAACCGGTTTCCCTGCTGATCGCATGCCCGCACAGGGCGCAAAGCCCCATCTGTCTGCGGAAGATGCTGAGCACCTGTCCCCGATAACGCAGCTTGTGCTGCATCCGTTGAACCCTCAGCGCCTCCCACTTCAGTTCCTGCGTCGCGTCGTAGGGCTGATACTCACCCGGTAGACGCTTGTGACGCACGATTGCGGTTTCCGCCAGCCCGTACAGCCGCCGGTATTGCCTTTCTCCCTTGCCATTTTTATAGGGATACGCAAACACCCAGTTCTGCCTGCCTATGGATCGGAAGTATTTATTCCTGATCCAATCAGCCGACTTCCGCGGATGCCTCCGCTTCGCCCACCTCCAGATTCGCCAGAAAATAAGATTATCCAGCTTGCTGAAGGCCTCTTTTGCCACGACCGGGGAGTGGTATTGCGCCCACCCCTTCAGTACCGGGTTCAGCTGGCCGATCAACGCGTCCTGCGTCAGTGCTCCGCTGCCTTTGATGATCTCTCGCACTTTCCGATAGAACGCCGAGACGTTCTTCTTCGAGGGCTTGATCAGCAGCTTGGCGTTCCTATACGGCGATTTCGGCACGTACTTCCTGAAATTCCACCCCAGAAAATCGAAGCCTTGGTGGATGTGCGTGATCTGCGTTTTCTCCCGTGACAGCGCAACCCCTCGTGCCGACAGGAATTGCTCTACCCAAGGTTTGACCACGTCCTCTAACAGCTCTTTCGATGCTGCCGTAACGACAAAGTCATCCGCATAGCGAACACACTGCACCTTGCTCTTCTTAGCGTTCCGGACCCCCAGCTTCTTCACCAGATGGCGCTTTAGCTGAATCTCCAGACCATTCAGGGTGGCGTTTGCCAGACAGGGCGAGATGATCCCGCCTTGCGGCGTCCCGGCCTCCGTAGCCATGAGTTGTCGCCGGTCGATAACCCCGGCTTTCAACCATTTGCGCAGCACCGTTCTGTCCATCGGGACAATTCGACACAGCCACTCGTGATTGATGTTGTCGAAGAAACCCTTGATGTCGCCCTCCAGAATCCAGACCGGCGCCGTTTGCGGCGACAGCAGGTGGAATAGCTCGACCATCGCGTCAGCAGTCGAGCGATCCGGGCGAAACCCATAGGATTTCGGATCGCTGGTGCTTTCGATTACAGGTTCCAAGACTTGCAGATACAGCGCCTGCATGGCCCGATCCAGCATCGTCGGGATACCCAGCGGGCGTTTCTCTTGCTTGCCGGGCTTCGGTATCCATACCCGCCGTAGCGGTTTGGGCCGATAGCCTCGCTTTTTCGACAGACGTCCCACGGCCTGGAGCTTGGCCTGAGGCGTTCCCCAGGTTTCTCCGTCGACTCCCGGCGTCTTGCGACCCCGGTTTTCCGTGACTCGCCTTACAGCCAGACAGCGGCCATGAAACGAGTGGGTCAGCAGTCGTTGCAGGCGTTTAACCCTGCGCCAATCGCCTTCCCCAGTTGCCTGCGCAATCTTTAGCTGCGTCTTCCGAACGGTTTGTTGAATCCTGGCCCAATCGAGAGCGTGCCAGTTCTTCATCCCGTCGAAGGACGCAGACGCGACCGGTGTTGCTGGTTGCGTTTTCATACTGTCCTCCTGATATGCACGACATTCAGGACGGACTACCCCCTATGGGCAGTAGTCGCCCATAGGGTCGTTTGGTTATCGCTGGAATCAGCGGCTCTTCTTGCGCTCGTAAACCAGATGCACGTCAGCCAGGGTTGCCCCTGCCGGTAATGTCTCAACCGGTATGCCACCCGTTACAGACGGCCCTTCGCTTTTTGCATCCTCCCATTCCCCACACCCATCAGCGCCCCTTGCGGTTTGCCTGCCTGACCGATGTTGCTGGCCAGGCGGGTGGTCGGGATTGCCACGTTCCCCGAGACGCATCAATTCCCCGTTTAGGCTTCGTCTCTCCCCCGGCAGTCTGCGGTACCGCATCACCTCATCCCACAGTGATGACCGACTGCATTGCCGTTTTTGGCTGAGGCCAATAATTGCCGTAGGCCCGTCCATTATGACGAGGGTTCAGGCGACGATTCACATGTGTTAGCCATGCGGGTTGGGTCATTAGCCTCGGTACGTCCGTGCAATTCGGACGCGAAGCGTTCTCCGTCACCGGATAACACCCTCTTGCGAGCGAGACATTGTTAATCGGGCTTCACACCCCAGGGTTGGCCCCTGACGCATGCCGATCTAATGAACGGGCAGGTACATGCCCGGCTCGGTACTCCCTGTGCAAGCGGAGCTGAGCAATGCGTTTCGGAGCTTGACGCTCCGTGCTTGGTTCAACGTCCCCAACGTCTCACGACGGTGCTAAGGCTCTATGCCAAACAAGAGGACGAAGTTCTGCCCTGAGGGCGGAATTCACCCTCAGGCTTAGACATTATTTGTAACAATCCAGACGGGCCGGAAAGCTACTTTCCTGTGTCTGCACCTCATTCTGAACCCATTTTGGGCGCGAACTGATGCAGATTTATTGCCTAGCTTCGCTAAAACGCAGAGCGTCCGAAGCATAGGTTTACCAGGCAGAGCCGGTACATTGACTGCTGTTTTAAGCATTAACCCCCTGATAGCAAAGGGTTTGGAGCCATGGTGCAGTAAACCAAACCAAGCACGACACGTACACACGTGTCGCACAGG
>NZ_JBEOPU010000035.1:0-3100 GCF_040310405.1 Pseudomonas sp. E45-MNA-CIBAN-0222 | reverse complement strand
GACAATGCCCCTATCGACCGATAGAGGCATTGTCTTCACCTTGCACTCAGACTGCTAGGTTTTCACACAGTCTGGAAAGCGGGCTTTCTGCTATCTGGTGCCGGAAACGCCCCTTCTTGATCTCGGCCATCGCGGGTTCGGGTTGCCGCGCTAGACTGCGATCATCTGCTCTTCTGGAGTTCTTTTCATGTTCAAGCGTGCCACCGGCGTGATTTTGCCTCCGCCCGTCATCTATGTGTTGTTCCTCGCAGCCGCGTGGTTGCTTGAGTGGCTTATACCCATCGCGCTACCGCAGAACCTCTGGACCCATTACATCGGTTGGGGGCTGATCGATGCCGGCGTATTGCTGATGCTCTGGGCCGGATTGCTGATGCTCTGGCGCAAAACAACAGTCAACCCTTATGGCAAGCCCGCAAGGCTGTTGGAAGAGGGGCCGTTCCGTATCTCGCGCAACCCGATCTATCTGGCGGACAGTCTGATCTACTGCGGCATCGCTCTGCTGTGGGGATCGCTGTGGCCGTGGCTGCTGCTGCCGGCCGTGGTCATCAGCATGCAGCGTGGTGTAATCGTGCATGAAGAGCGCCTGCTTACGCAGCTGTTCGGTGATGACTATCGCCGTTACTGTGGGCGAGTCCGCCGCTGGTTGTGACGTCGCTGTCGAGTGTTCTTGTCCTATAGTGAAACCAGACTTCGCGGAGTGATTTCGATGAGTGATACCCCAAGTGATCGCAGGCGCTTCCAGCGCATCGAGTTCGATGCTGCCACCGAGCTGGTCCAGGGCGACCGTCGCTGGCCGGTCGAGCTGCATGATTTGTCGCTGAAAGGCCTGCTGGTTCGTCGCCCCGACGGCTGGGATGCCGATGCGTCGCAACCGTTCGCAGCCCAGGTGCGCCTGGCCGACGATGCCGAGGTACGCATGGAGGTGGCGATGGCCCACGAAGAGGGCGATCTGATCGGTTTCGTCTGCCAGCACATCGATCTCGACTCAATTGCCCACCTGCGGCGCCTGGTCGAGCTCAACTTGGGCGACGAAGCACTGCTGGAGCGCGAGCTGGCCGCACTTGGCGGCGAGTAGCGATCACTCGAACAATGCGTCGAGCGCCTGCTCCAGACGCGTCACGGCGATGATCTGCAAACCGGCAGGCGCCTCCTTCGGCGCATTGCCCTTGGGGACGATGGCGCGCTTGAAGCCGTGTTTGGCGGCTTCCTTCAGCCGTTCCTGGCCGCTTGGCACCGGGCGGATTTCGCCGGACAGCCCCACCTCACCGAACACCAGCAGATCGGTATCCAGTGGCCGATTGCGCAGACTGGAAATGACTGCGGCCATCAGGGCCAGGTCCGCCGCGGTTTCCAGTACCTTCACGCCACCGACCACGTTGATGAACACGTCCTGGTCATAGGTCGGAATGCTGCCATGGCGGTGCAGCACAGCAAGCAGCATGGCCAGGCGGTTCTGGTCCAGGCCCAGGGTGACACGGCGCGGGTTGGCCAGGTGACTGGTGTCGACCAGTGCCTGCACCTCCACCAGCATTGGCCGGGTCCCTTCCCAGGTCGCCATGACCACACTGCCGGGCACCGCTTCCTGGGCGCGGGTGAGGAAGATCGCCGAGGGGTTGGTGACTTCCTTCAGGCCCTTGTCGGTCATGCCGAACACGCCCAGCTCATTGACCGCACCGAAGCGGTTCTTCACCGCACGCAGCAGGCGCAGGCGGCCATCCGATTCACCCTCGAAATACAGCACCGTGTCGACCATGTGTTCGAGCACGCGCGGGCCGGCGAGGGCGCCTTCCTTGGTGACGTGGCCGACCAGGAAGATGGCCGTGCCGCTCTGCTTGGCGAAGCGAACCAGCAGCGCGGCGCTCTCGCGCACTTGGGCGACACCTCCCGGCGCCGATTGCAGCTGCTCGGTGAAGATGGTCTGGATCGAGTCGATCACCATCACCTTGGGCTTTTCCAGTCGCGCGGTGGCGATGATTGATTCGATGCAGGTCTCGGTCATCACCTTGAGCTTGTCCTGCGGCAGGTCAAGGCGGCGCGCACGCATGGCCACCTGCTGCTGGGATTCCTCGCCGGTCACGTAGAGCGCCGGGTATTGCTGGGCGATGGCGCAAAGCGTCTGCAGCAAGATGGTCGACTTGCCGATGCCTGGATCACCGCCGATCAGCACCACCGATCCGTCCACTAGCCCCCCGCCGAGTACGCGGTCCAGCTCGCCGGAAGCGGTGGAAAAGCGCGGTACTTCTTCGACGCTGACTTCGGCCAAGGTCCGGATGTTGGCCTGCTCGCCTGCCCAGCCTGCGCGGCCGGAGGGTGGTGCCGCGCCCTCGATGATGGTTTCCACCAGTGTGTTCCAGGCACCGCAATCACCGCACTGGCCGGCCCATTTCGGAAAGGTCGAGCCGCATTCGGTGCAGCCATACATGCGCTTGGCCTTGGCCATGGGAAACTCCGGGTCGGGTAAGTGGTGTCGCATGATAACGGCTGACTTGATCGTCATCAGCCACAAGCGGCGAGGGAGCGCCCAGACTGTAAACAAATCGAACAGGAGTGAGCGCCATGCGACATCTGTTGTTTCTGCACCTGCTAGGCGCCAGTGTCTGGGTGGGCGGGCATCTGGTACTGCTATTCAGTGTGCTGCCGGGTGCGCTGCGGCGTCGCGATGTCCAGCCGGTACGCCAGTTCGAACAACTTTACGAGCGCGTCGGGATTCCTGCGCTGCTGGTGCAGATCGTCAGCGGGTTCTGGCTTGCCAGCCTGTGGTTGCCGCACGCCCAGTGGTTCGATTCATCTCCCATGGCTCACCTGGTACAGGCCAAGCTGGTACTGCTCGGCGCGACTGCGCTGCTCGGGGTTCACGCTCGATTGGCGCTGATCCCGAAGCTGGATGCGCAGCGCTTGCCGCAACTGGGCCTGCATATCGTGCTGATCACCCTGACGGCCATTGCCTTCGTCTGGGTCGGCTCGGGGTTCCGTTTCGGTGGCTTGTTCTAGCGGGTTAGACAGAAAGAAGCCCGCGCATGCATCAGAGCGTGTGAAAACGCACTGAAGATAGGCAAATCCAACGCCCCGACTGGTTCGGGGCGTTGGTGTTTTTGATGTT
>NZ_JBEOPU010000034.1:0-4604 GCF_040310405.1 Pseudomonas sp. E45-MNA-CIBAN-0222 | reverse complement strand
GAGGCGCTTGTGAAAAAATATATTCCGATCTCAGTATTTGCAGCAATCCTATTGACGTGCACAAATATTTCACAGGCCTCAATGCGCTGTGGAAATAACTTGATTAATGAGGGTGCCAGTAAATTTGAGGTGATCCAGAAGTGCGGGGAGCCAAGCAATAGGGAAGTCATTGATCCTGTAATCGGCAGCAACAACAAGACTCCGAATAAGTCCGTAAGCGTTGAAAACTGGGTGTATGGCCCCAGCAATGGAGTGTACCGCTATCTGAAATTCATTGACGGTGTTTTAGTGAAGATTGAGAGTCGTCGCCAGTGAGGGCGCACGGGGGCGCTGTATTTTCATCGGTCTGATAGAGAAAACGACAAAACCGTAGCTCACTCACCGACCGTAATCATTTGCGCGCGACTTCAGCTTTGTCTTTCCCGCCCGTAGCGTACGATTTTTTTCGAATTCTGCGGGCTCACCAATCTATTGATTCACCGTTTGGGACGCCCTGCTTTAGGTCGTTTCCCACCCCATTTTGCAAGAGTCTCTTGCCTACTCTGAAGCCACCCCTCAGCCCGTATGAGCATTGGCCAGATCAGTAATGGATGCTTATCCAGATGCTGATTGATCCGTCGATAAAATTGATTGGCCTTGGGCGGCAGCCCATCAGGACAGTGCAATAGATCAAGCAGCATGCTTACTGCATTCGAATCGTTGAGTACCTGCTGTCGCTCACCGAGTAATTGCCACAGCAGCGGTCGACGCTCAGCCAGCCAGGCTTCAATGCCTTGTTCGGGGAACAGCACCGCGGGAGTGAAGAGCCCTTCGTGGAACTCCGTTACTTCCTTGGTCAGAATGCGATTTACCGCCTTATCGAATCGCTCCCTTTGGCGAACACCTGACTTGTAGCGCGACGCCGCCGCTTGCGTTCCAACCTCATCCTGAAGCGGAACATTGGGTGAGTGGTGTGCGCAGAGTTTTCTTCCAGGCAATGGCTGCCGCCAACACAAGGTGCAAAAGCTGAACGGATCAAGCCGCTGACCATCTTCCAAGCGTAAATGACTCGGCATGGGAATCTTCAGTTGAGCGCATATGCTGAGGAAGTAGGTGACCTCGATAACAGTCGGGAACGTGTACTCCCTTGGTGGCCAGGTCGTGAAGTGATGAACAAGCTCCACTGCCTTCATTACTTCAAACAGATGCGGATTGTTGCTCTTGCCAACACAGGAGCCTAGATCGGCATAAATTCCCCAGATGCCATTCCAGGTCGCTATGCGCTGCCCATAAAGCACATGGCAATGCTCAGGCGGGATCAGGGGCTGTAGATACTGCCTGAGCAGTCGCAGCGCGATTGCCGGCGTAACAGCTATGTCAGCGGCGTGCAGCCTGATTGCCCAGAGGGCAACCGCCACATCCTCGTATACGAAAGAGTCGAAAAATTCATCGTCCAGGTAGAGCGGCAAAATCAAGTGTCCATTCTGGCTAGTAGTTGGGTATCCACCAACTGCCTAGCATGCGCTATCGGGATATTGCAGTGCAGGCAAGGGGATGACGGTGGAGACGATGACACTCATGGAGGTGAGCCAGATTCTCAGAATTTCTGAGCATACGGCGCGCAACCGATTGAGCATGGGCTTGCCGATGCCGCCTTCGTTCCGCGTCGGTCGCCGCCGCTTGTTTCTCAAGCAGGAGGTCGAACGATGGCTGGCCGCGCAGGCAGGAGTATCTGGCAGCCAAGACCACTAAGACTCAGAAACGCGACAGGACATCACGCTATCGATTAAGTCATTCGAGCAACAAAAAACTGTGGACGCAAAAAAGGCCCGGAGCAGCAACTCCGAGCCTTTTTCTAGATGACATGAGCACCTTCAACGCTTGTGAATTCTCAGCGTCCTTCTATCGGCTGTCAAGGCCGAGGGGCAGGTACTGCCTGCCGTTCAACGCCCTCCATGGGGGCACGAAGGAGAATGGATGAGAGTCAGGATTGAACCGCGCCTGCTGCGCGAAGCCGTGCGCCTGCACTATGGCACACGTTTATCGACGCGCGAAATCGCTCATAGCACTGGGCTTTCGCGCAACAGCCTCAAGCGCTTGCGCCGCCACTTGGAAAGTGTCGTCCTCGATGTGGATCTACTTCCAGAATGGAGCGACGAGCAGCTTTATGAACGCTTGGGCATAAAGCCGTTCAACGGCTTTCGTCTGAAAGCCTGCCCCGACTGGAACTGGGTGCATGCGGAAATGCGTAACCCCAGCGTCACCTTGGAACTGCTCTGGCGTGAATGGCGAGCCACTGAGCCAGACGGCATCGCCTATTCGCAGTTCACAGCCAGTTATCGCCGCTTCCTGCAACAGCAGCCATTGGCAATGCGTCAGTTGCATCAGCCCGGCGACAAGCTCTTTTTGGACTTCTCCGGCAAGACCATGCCGATCTATCTGGACGGTCAATCGGAGCCTAGGCTGGCGCAGATATTCGTCGGCGTGCTGGGCTACTCCAGCTACACCTTCGCCTGTGCCGTGTGGAGCCAGCGCATTGAAGACTGGATGCACTGCCATGTGCAGGCCTTCAATTTCTTCGCGGGAGTGCCACGCCTACTGGTTCCTGACAACCTCAAGGCGGCGGTGATCAAGCATGGCAAGGATGAAGTCCAGCTCAACCTGAACTACCAGCAACTGGCTCAGCATTACCAAGCTGTGATTCTGCCGGCTCGTCCACGTAAACCCAAAGACAAGGGCAAGGTGGAGGCCGGCGTGAAACTGGTTCAGCGCTGGCTGCTGGCAGCCCTGCGTCACCGTCGTTTCTTCAGCTTGGCAGAACTCAATCAGGCCATCTTGGAATTGCTACCTGCATTCAACCAGCGCCCGTTCAAACGCCAGCCTGGCAGTAGTCGGCACAGCCTGTTCGTCGAAGTGGAGCAGCCTGCGCTCCAGCCGCTGCCGATCCACGCCTATGAACATGCCGACTGGCGCTTCAAGGTTCGGGTGCGCAGTGACTACCTGGTGGAGTATGACAACCACCATTATTCCGTACCGAGCCGTTTAGTACAGCAGCAAGTAGATGTGCGCGCTACGGGCGAGGTCGTGGAAGTCTTCCACAACCATCTGCGCGTCAGCAGTCATGCTCGGCAGTATGTCTCTGGAATCAGCATGCAGCCGGAGCACAGGCCGCCGAACCACCAGTATTACGCCGACAGTGAACCCGCTGCATTGCTCGCTTGGGGCGAGCGGGTCGGGCCTGCACTGTTGCGTCACCTGCACTATCACCTGACCGAACGTACCGATGTGGCCAACGGACACAAGGCAGCCAGCGCCTTGCGGAAAGAGGCTCGCTTGCATGGCGATACCCGACTGGAAGAGGCCTGCGCCTATGCGCTGACCATCAAGACCTTCGCCTTGAAAAGCCTGCAATCCATCTTGCGCGAGCAACCCGACAAACGCCCTGGCCTGAAAGCTTTACCCAGTTCGACACCAGCTCACGAAAACCTACGTGGTGCCCATTACTTTGCCGATGAAAAGGATCGCTCGACGTGCTGAATCAACAGACCCAAAGCAAGCTCCAGCAACTGCAACTGTCCGGCATGGCCAAGGCCTACCGCGACCAGCTTGAACAGCCGCGCATGCAAGAACTGCCCTTCGATGATCGCTTGGGCCTGATGGTGGATCGGGAACTCAGCGAGCGCGAGAACCGCAAACTGTCACGACTGCTGAAGCAGGCGAAGCTGCGTTATGCCGCGCACCTAGAGGATGTGGATTACCGCAGTAGTCGCGGCCTGGATAAACAGGTGATCGCTGGCCTGGCGGGATGTTCCTGGATCGGTCAGCAACAGAATTTGCTGTTGACCGGAGCCACTGGCACAGGCAAGAGCTGGCTCGCCTGCGCATTTGGTAGCCAGGCCTGCCGGCAGGGCTACTCGGTGGTCTATAAAAGCGCCTCGAAACTCTATGAAGAGCTGCAAATCGCCATTGGCGACGGCTCCCTGCCCAAGTACCGAACAGCCCTGAGTAAAGTCCACCTGCTTATTCTCGACGACTTCGGTTTGGCCCCGGTAGAGCCCACGGTGGGGTACACCTTGCTGGATATAGTCGATCAGCGCATGCAGACCGGTTCGCTGATCATCACCAGTCAATTCCCTACTGAACACTGGCATAGCATGTTCAGCGATGCCACGCTGGCCGAAGCCATCCTGGATCGCATCGTCCACCGCTCACACCGTATCGGGCTTAAGGGCGAGTCCTTGCGCAAGCAAGCTGCCAAGGCCCAGTAATCAAGACCGGAGGGGGCAATGCCCCCTTCATCATTTTCGCGTCCGCGAAAATGATCTAATCAGTGCGGTTGCATCTCAATGTGGCGCAAGCAGGCAAGCAGTAATGTTTCGTCGGCATCCCGGAAATCTCCCTTTAACCAGGCTTCCAGACAAAATACCTCGATGCCCATCACTATCGCCGCCTGGGCCAGCCTTAATGACTTGGCAGAAATTGCATCGCTGATACGCACGACGAGCTTGGCTTTGCGCTGCATTGAATCAGCGTCGGTGCAACCAAGGTCGGCATAGACGTTTGGGCTGCCTTCTTCAATCAATTGCGACAACCTACAATGGAAGAATAGAGCAGGCAGTTTAACG
>NZ_JBEOPU010000033.1:0-6350 GCF_040310405.1 Pseudomonas sp. E45-MNA-CIBAN-0222 | reverse complement strand
TGCTTCATCGGAAAACTCGGTGAGTGGAGTCCGGGGATCTTGCCAAAATCAGGAAGTCTTCTTCAGAGTTTCCTTAGAGGTGGATCAGAATCATCGGCACAGTGGATCACAATCACTGGAATGGGTGGGTCAGTACCTCCAGTGCAAGTGGGTCAGAACGACTGGAATAAAGCGTCAGAATCGCCAGCGCCCACATGAGGTGACATCTTCGTCGTATGATGAAACCAAAGGCCTACTGGTACTGGAGGTTTCGTTTACTTACTCGGGTGAGCAGGATCAAGATCGTCCATACGCTGGTTGTGAATTTTATCTGGACGTTGAAGTTACGTTGGTGCGGCGCCCTGGTGAGTGGCTATTCGAAGAGGGCTGGGTAGCAGTAACCAAGATTGAGACAGATCAGGATCGCGACCGAGAGGCTGAGCTTGCTGACATGTACGCAGATTACTTGAAGGATAAAAAGCGAACTGATGGCATGTAAGTAAGAGTGCTGCGTGCGCAAAATGGCCGATAGTGGACTCTGGTGATAGCCGCTGTCGGCCAATAGCGGACTGTTGGAACAGGTAGATATCTACCCTTTGGAGAAGTTCAGGAGGTCTGTTTCGGGTGTACACCCTAGGTTTAGACTGCAGGCGCGGTAGCTTAGGCGCCGCTTCTGCGCCACAGTTTGTCGATGCAACTCAGTGGTGCTGAACTAGAAGTCGGGGATCTATGGCGCGCCTCAAGCCCACCATAAGGCTGCGAGGGCCTGCCCCTGCTGTTCGCCGACAGATATGACACAGCTACAAGCATTCGGAAGCTAATGGCCTCTTCTAAAAGCACATCAAAGTCGAAGGCGTCTCGCAGCAGCAGTGCGAAACGCGAGCCCGCGACGCTGCGTTCGATGAGCGGTGCCGGGTTCGAGTTCGAGGATCTTATAAGTGCCTGGCAGTTAGTGAAGGCCCTGTCAGGTGAGCAGGCACCGGGTATCGGGGGCGTGGTCACGCAGGTACAAGCCCAAGTCTCGACCTTGGGGTGGCGCATCGACGACCTGCTGCTGACGGCTCACGCGGCCGGTGCCCCGAGGCGGCTAGCGATCTCAGCGAAGGGCAATGTGCAGGTGACCGCGGCGGGCCTCCCCGCTGACTTTGTGACGCGCTCCTGGGATCAGTGGCGTGACCTGCAGGGGCCCTTCAGCCGAGTTGGTGATGGGCTCGCTTTGGTGACGATCGGAACCGACCAGGCGTTCGACCCGGCGTGGCGCGAGGTGAAAAACGCGTGCAGCGGTACGGATACGGCACTCGCGTTGAGCCGCATCCGCAGTAATACGAGGCAGTCGCGCGTCTTCGACAGCGTCCAGAAGCCGGGTAGCGCATCCGATGAAGAGACCATCGAGCTCATTCGCCGCCTACACGTGCTGCCGACTGACTTTCAGTTCGCGCACTCTGAGACCGAGGCTCAGGCTATCGCCCAATGCCGTCGCTTGCTCGCGTCTGGCCGTGACGACGAAGCGCAGACTCTCTGGAAGGAGCTCATCAACGTCGCGAAAGAGGTGCGCCTTCGCAGCGGTACCATCACCGTCCCTGACCTGTTGTCATTCCTCCGGGGCCAGTTCGGCCTCCGCCATCACCCAGACTTTGAGCGTGATTGGGAGACGCTCTCCAACATCACCGCGGATCACAAGGCGCGGATAGAGACGGAGCTGCCATCAGGCTATGCCGTGCCCCGTACGGAGGAGAAAGCGTCGCTCCAGGCAGTGTTCGCCGAGAACCCGATCACGGTGGTATTCGGGGAGTCGGGCTCGGGCAAGTCAGCGCTGGTCAAGTCGGTGTTGGACGGCGCGTACCCATCTTGGAACCAGGTGTGGTTTGGTCCGGAAGATCTGAAGACGGCGCTCAGCGCGGCGCGCCGCAGCGCCCTTCACCTGACGCACGAACTTTCGCTTGTGCTGAACGCCACGGTGAAGCCGCAGAACGTGCTGGTCATCGACTCTGCGGAACGCATCGAGGCCGGCGAGTTCGTCGTCATCCGCCAGTTGCTTCAAGCTATCCTGCCGAATGACGGCGAAGAGACCGAGGATGCGTGGCGGGTCGTCATCGTCACGCAGACGCAGAGTTGGGTCGAAGGTGAAGAGACGATGCTCGGCGGGCGGAAAGCGCATTTGGTCGAGGTCGAGGCTCTCAAGAGCGATGCTGTGAAGTTGGCGCTTCTGCCGTCGCCCACCTTGGGCTGGTTGGTCGCGCATGACGACACCATTGCGGCGCTGACGAACCTGCGGACACTGGCGTGGGTCATCAAGGCGGGGGCGGCGCTGGGAGCGAGCGCCGGTGGACTGACGTCTCACACCGCCATTGCCGACCGGCTTTGGAAGTATTGGACGAAGGACCGTGCCGACGTGAAGGCGCTGATAATGCGCCTCGCCCAGCGAGAAGCATCGTTCGAGCGCAGCTTCGCACTTACCGACTTGGAGCCGGCGGACACGACGACGTTTGCGCGGCGTCCCGACGAGCTTCCGCTGCGCCTGAACGAACGGACCAACCGCATCGAGTTCGAGCATGATCTCGCGGCGGATTGGGCGCGCTTCCAGTTCCTGAAGCAGATTTGGACTGACACGACGCAGTGGGCCGCCCTAGCGGGCAATCCGCTCTGGACGAACGCGCTCCGGATGCTGGGCCAGCTCTTGCTGCGGCAGCCGACCGAGACTAGCACGGCCTGGGACGTCGCCTTCGGCTCCGCGGAGGCCGCCAAGAGCGAACTGGCGGGGGATGTCCTCCTTGACGCGCTCTGCTTGGATCCCGACGCCGAACGCCTTCTGAATGAACGCGTCGACCTCCTGCTAGGCAACGGCGCGAAACACTTCACGCGACTGCTTCTGCGCTTCCATCACATCGCGACGGTTCCAGTCGGCGGCGGCATGGGACTGAGCGCAGCGGTTGGCTTGTACATGGATGCGCAGTACCGCTCGATTGTCTTCGGCCGTTGGCCACCTGTTCTGCGCTTCCTCATCGCGCAGCGGGAGCGACTGGCTGGGCTGGTTTCATCAGCTCTCGCGAAGGTCATCGAGACCTGGCTGACGAAGACGCCGCACACGCTGAGCAGCGGCAATCCGATGCCTTTCCGCCGGGAGATGGCGGAGATGGCGCTCGCCATGGCTCGGACTGTGCAGGTCGAGAAGGGCCACGGCGCAATGTACCTGACGCATGAGTCGTTGCTGTACACCGCACCACTGGCTGGTGTGGCCGACCTGCCGACCGAGGTCGGGAACTGGGCTCTCGAACTCGCGGGTCGCCAAGAGGTGGACGCTGATGTCAAACGGCGCATTGCCGAAGTTCAGATAGAGAAGGCGAAGGTGCACGCCGAGCGTCTGAAGACCGATGCCAAATACAAGGCGTGGCACGAAGAGCGGAAGCGGATATCACCCTCCCTCGGGTCTTTCCGAGAGCGATTGCCGCCTTGGCCGTTAGGGGCCAGCGAAAAGGTCGACATGGATTTTCGGATCGCGTGCATCAAGGAGAACGGCATCCAGTCTCTCATGCGTGCGCAGCCTGAGCTGGCGGCCGAAGTCCTACTCGCGCTCATCATAGAAGACCAGCCGGAACGGGAGTATGAGGCTGGCCGGCTCGAAATAGACCTCGGTCTCGAATACCCCGAGGACGCGTACCCGACGGCTTTCTGGAAGAGCCCGTTCTTCCCCTTTTTGCAGCTGGCCCCGGAAACGGCTCTCACCTCGCTCATCGCGCTAGTGAACTTCTGCACGGAGCGCTGGGTCGCCGAGGTCATGAAGGGGCGCACCGGTGAGGCTCCCGGGGTAACACTGCAATTCGCGGACGGGTCGGATAAGACCTTCCACGGCTGGTGGCAGGTTTTCGGCTGGCCGCAGTCCAATGACTCGATGCGCAACGGAAACCTGTTCTGCGCTCTCGATGCCTTGGAGCGCTGGCTGACGTTGCGGCTCGACGCGGGTGAGGACATCACCGTGGATATCGAGAGGATACTTCGGGAGGGGAACTCCGCGTCTCTCGTCAGCGTGCTCCTTAACGTCGCCAAGTATCGGCCGTCGTTGCTGACGGGGCCTCTCGCGGCCCTGATTACATTCCCGAACCTGTTCTATTGGGACAGCGCCCGCGTGGAGCAGGTTGGCTATAACTTCATCGGTTGGAGTTGGCTCCAAGGCGGCCAGGCGATGTTTGACTTCGCCCGTGATTGGGTCTTGGCGCCCCATCGCCAGCAGAAGTTCCTCCATGTCGTTGTCGAACTCCTCCTGACCGACGACGACGTTGCGCGGCGCCTTCAAGCCCTGCTTCCGACTTGGGCGCTGCCTGATGACCCGAAGGAGGCATTGGAGTTCAAGCTGTTATTCGCCGCGCTCGATCGAGCCAACTATCAGACCGTCACCGACCCAGCGACGGGCGCGGAGACTCAAGGTCTTGTCTACCCAGATGAGCTGCGCCTTGAAGTGCAATCGTGGCAGACTGACAGCGCGCCAACCCTCGCGTACCTGCTCGTGCCGGACCGGTGCGACCAGCGGCTTCGGGGCGGCCAGCTGCTCAACGACGATGAGGCCGCGTACCTCTTCAATCTGCTCCAAGAGTGTGAGGCTGGAGCGGAAGGCGAAGATGAGGACGCAAAATCAAATTGCCGTTTCGCTGCGGCCGGCACGCTCGTCGCATTGGGAGGTGCTTGGCTTGTCCAGAACGCCGAAGCGCAGAAGCACGTGTTCCAAGTGGTGCGCGCCGGTGTGGCAGCGGTCGCGTCTACAGGAGAGGAGATTCGCGGACGGCGCATGGGGAGCTTACGCAATGAGCTTAAGTTCGTCGCCTACGCGGTCATGCACTTGTGGCTCGCCGATGAAGATGGCGTTCAGGAGTGGGAGACCGCCGTCATGCGCCTGCTGACGAGCGGCGACACGCGAGCGGCTGCAGTTGTGGTCGGCGTTGCTTATGCCAATCGAGAGCAGCTTGGTACCGCGTGGTGGCGACTGCTCCGTGCCGGGCTCTTCTGGTCAAGCCTCATCATGCTCGCTCCGCACCACGGCGATGACGACGCTGCGGAGTTCGCTTGGACGCTGTGGCTAGCGCGGCTGCGACGCTTTCCGCTTCGCGGACCGAACGCATCGCCGAATGATCTCGACTTCAAGCGTGTCATCGCAGGCCAAGAACGTCTGGACTTCCAGCGCCGGATGCGGCTCTACAACGCCGGCGACCAGACTTGGCGCGGGAAGCCGAAGCGCGAACGGGGCGGTTCGCTAGATAGCCACTTCCTTGGAGTCCTGTTCAACTGGCTCATCGAAGGCGATGGCACTGGCAATCGCGACCTCGACACGCGCTTGGCGCTACGCATCTGGGACTACGACGCCACGCGCGCCAAGGTGTGCGAAAAGAAGGAAGATGGCGAATACGACTTGCCGAGCCAGAACCTCGGCTACGACATCCTACAGAGGCTCGGAGCCCTGGCGATCGCGGCGCCCGAAGGGGAAGATCGCATGGTTTGGGAGCCTGTTCTCTCCCACGGCCCGGCCGCGCACTACGCGCTGCAGCACTTCATTCGCGGTTTATTCCTGCGTCTCGGGAAAGACGACGACCCGGTGGCATTCGAGCGCGTCTGGCGGGCCACTGCGGAGTACGGCCTCGCAGCCAATTGGTCTCAACCTGGCCTTTGGTTCTACGGCGAGCGCCTGATTTGCGACTTGCTTGGCTTCGGGAGCGAGGATGCATTGTCCCGCCTGCACCCAGGCGCGTCTTTGCGGATGAAGGATCTCTACAAACGTTGGGCCGCTGCGCACCTGGCTCACTACGAAGAATGCGTCACCCGTTTTTGCCACTTCCTGACGACAGAGTTCGGGGCACCACTTCGGTTAGACGGACTTTGCTGGCTCGCCGCCATGCTAAAAAAAGGCGAGCCTTCCCGCAGCTGGTATCGTGAGGGGACGCGCGACGCATTGGTGCATCTGGCGGCGTCGACATTAAGTTCCGACTCGCTAGTCTTGTCACAACACGTTCAGGCGCGACAAGCGCTTGTCGAGATTGCAGCCGCATTTGCAGCTATGAATATACCGGCCGCCCTTGCTCTCCAAGAGCGCATTAAGCAGCTGCGATAGCTGTCGAAGACAGGTTTCATTTGGTCGGCGTGACGAAGGTTCGTTCGCGGCCCCTAGCCAAAATGCGATGTAACAGCACCACCTGACAAAGCTATGAAACTCTTGATAATTAACTGTCATTGGCCATAACACTTATTCCAGAATGAATACAGCAGATAAGATGCACGCAGAGGCTCTAAAAGAAGCGTTGCTAGCCCTCGGTAAGCGTCCAGCCAAGTCACCTTCCGAACTCCCGCATTAAGGACGATGGTGTCCGCGTATTTTTTAAGCGGACGCG
>NZ_JBEOPU010000032.1:0-8053 GCF_040310405.1 Pseudomonas sp. E45-MNA-CIBAN-0222 | reverse complement strand
CCGGCGGCTTGGCCTCAGGTGCTCTGACCCACTTGCGAATCGTGTTGCGCGCCAACCCGGTGCGCTTGGCTATCTCATGCAGCGACAGCTTGTCGCGGAAATACATCCGGCGAATTTTGCCCATCATTTCCATACTGATCACCCTGTGTTCTCCTGCTCAAAAATTGAGCAGAAGCAGTTGAACACCTGGGTCAGTTTTCAGTCGGCAGAACAGCCTCTACTGGGTCAGTTTTCGGTCAGCGGCAACAACCGCATAACATGATCGCCCAAAATGAGCCGTTGGCCACGCAAAAAAGACGAGTTCAAGAGCAGATGGCAGGAATAATACTAAAGTGTTGGCAGGATCCTATGTTCAAGGCATCGTTGCTGGCTAACCCTGCGGCAGTCCTTCAAGCTGAGGGCATTACAGTCAATCCGGACATCGAATACGTATTCGTAGCGGATGAAAGGCCGAAGATGCATTTCATCATCCCGGAGCCACCATTAGCGCAGCCGCTCACCCACAATGAGATGCTTCAGATTGCGCGGGCAGGGGAGCAACTCATTCTACCATCGATAATTTGCTAAAGCAGTTTGTAGTAAATGGCGTTTAGCTCTGGCGATACAGCTCACATGTTTCGTCTTGAGGAGGTTATGCCGGGCTTCGAGTACTCGCTTGCGGATTTTGAAGTCGACCTCTGGATCAATCGATTCCGAACTGACCACAACATCCGGATGGCCGGTGAGGACAAGGAGATTTATCCAGCAGTAGCAGCTGCTAGACAGGATGCACTTCAATGGGTATTTGAAGGGCTAGCGAATGGCTTTACGGCCATTTTCAACAAGTTGAATCTCTGCAACCCCAAAGTTGCTGAACTCTGCTACGAAATCGGTAGGGCATATCCTGATGAAGCACGGACGTTTGTCACGGCGTTCCTGTCTCCTTCTTCCCAATACTGCTTCGGCTACCATTACGATGAGGTTGACGTATTTTTGATTCAGGTTCATGGAACCAAGGCATGGTCAATTGCCGAACCTGATACAGCATTTCCAATTGAAGGAATGAACAAATTGCCTGTGGCGCAAGACCAATCCGGACGCGAATACCTTCGAGTAGATCTCGTACCGGGTGATGTCTTATATATACCGCGAGGTCACATTCATAGGGGCCTGCCAGGTTCAGCCGGATCTCTGCATCTTTCCGCAGGAGTTCATGTTCCAACTGTGGCTGACGGAATCGTCGCAAAAATCCGCAGTGCCAGCATGCTTGAGGAGTCCCTGCGTCGACCACTTAGCGCTGGCCAAGCATACGATGCAGTGCGTGAGGTGTTACGAGGATTGGAAACGCAACTCGGCCCTAATACTACACATACAAAACCTAGGGTGTACCTGCCACACAACAGTTTGGTATCTACTTTACGCATCGGCAATCTCGAACCGGACGACTTACTGGTGCGTACCGGGGGTGAGCCCATAAATTATCGCCTATCGTCGGATCTCTCTACCATTGAGGTGTTTGGCCTGCTTTTCGACCTCGGCGTGCGCTCTGAGTTGAGTTCCAAAGCAGCCGTGCCTGCCGGATATTTCCGCGCGTTACAGATGATCAACGAGAGTACTGAGTTCTCCCCACGCATACTGGTGAAAAGTCTAGACATCACGATTACGGATTCACTTGAACTGGTGCGTAAACTTCTTACTATCGGGCTGTTGGAGTTTCAATAATGTTGATCTCTGCCTTGATTGAGGAGATGGGTGGGGCTTCAGGCGACGAGGCGGGTCTCAAAAAAATTGCGAACTCTGTGGTAAACCTACTACAGCCAGATCGCCCATCTCATCCTGCCATGATTGAAGGCCTTGAGATGGAGCTTGTCTCCTTATATAAGCGCATGTGCTGCCCCTTAAAGATTTCCGTCGAACAGTACTTTGGAGGACAATCCTCAATCGGACTTGCTCAATGGATGAAGACCCAGCTTAGCCTCTGTCCTGCTCTCGACAGGGCGCTTTACACGCAGTCGCAACAACTGATAGATGAGTTCGTCCTTGTCGAATATCGGTTTGCACTGGACAAGTTGGAGCTGGCAAACCGAGGTCTTTGGGACGGTGAGTCTGAACTCGTCTCGACACGGATAGTGTCACCCGACAAGCACCACGGGCAGCACGTGCTTAAGCTGAGTTTTTCGGGCCTACCTGCGCTGTACTACAAGCCACGCTCAGGGGCCGGTGCGCACCTGTTGGAAAACCTATCTCAACTACTGTCTGGATGGGGGCTTAAGTTAGGAGCAGTCAATACGTTAATTTGCGAAGGCTACCACTGGATGGCGGAGGTACCTTATCAGCCGGTGCTTGACTATGAGTCTGCCAAGCAGTTCGCATTTAACGGTGGAGTATTATATGCGGTCGCATATTTACTGAACGCATCAGACCTGCATTTCGAAAACTTAATCGCCTCTATAGAGGGCCCCGTGGTAGTGGACTGCGAAACACTATGCCAGCCACGGTTTTCCACAGCGGCGGCGGCATATCTACTTAAACGGCCTCGCGAAGAACATAGCGACATTAGCTCCCTCTTCTTGAACTTCGATCATTATGGTGGAGAGGATATCGACTACGGTGGCCTTAGCTGTGTAGATCTTTGGTTCCGCGCAGATCCTTATTCAGGCATCCAAGTTGCGCTTTCTTCGGAGCAGCGACAGCTTGTCCAACATCATAGTCGCAGCGCAGTAGAGGTTGATGGGCGGCGTATTGCTCCCGCCGTCGAATACTTCGAGACATTTATTTTGGGGGTGCGACGCGCTTCAGAACTCATAATGAAGCGTAAGGCTGAGTTCCTAGCAGTTATCCCACCCTCATCAATCTTTCGAGTTCCACTTCGTGCAACTAGGGTCTATGCCGCACTACTAGCAGAGCGCATGTCAACCATTTGCTTCACTTCCTATGCAGTTAGAGCTTGGCAATCGCACATTGAGTTGGATATAGCAAACACCCCTCCGGAGTTCTTGCTTGCTGCACGGACTATCGTCGAGCAGGAAAACATAGACATAAGTGCGCTCGACATTCCGGTTGCCTATGCCCGAGCGGACAGCACTGACCTATTGCTACGCGATGCCATTGTGCCGGGTGTGTTCGACCTTTCCCCGCTAGAGGTCGTCCGGCTTAGACTAGAAAAACTGTCTGATGCAGTAGTCGAAGAGCAAATCAGCGAACTGCGCTCTCGTTTGCATAGTCATCTGAAAACTAGGTCTGAGGAACCTGAGGTTGTAAATTAAAGGGACATCATTTTTTTCTTGCGAAGGGGCTCTAAGATGTAGACGCTGTATCGCACTAGAACGTCTGCTATTGGCCGTGAGTTGCCAGTTTCAATTGGCTGGGGTCGCCAGAAGCAGTCATTAGCTGAGGTAGGCGTGTCTCCTGCTCACAGGCCTTGTTTGGAGCTGAAAGGGCTCTAGGGTAGTTTGACCTATTGAGTATTCAACATTATCGATGCGGGAGCTTTCTTACCGAACAGCTTGCTCTCGCGCGCCTTCTGAGTTTTGGCTGCTCTGTTGTCGACCTCTCGCTCTATCGTCGGCATAAACGCAGTGAATATGGTTGATGGTGTTCCCGAAGCTTCGGACCAGATGTCAAAGCGGCCATCGACGATCTTCGTAAACAGAACAGAAGCGTTCCAGAAGTCCTCAGGTCGCTGGGCATTTTGCATCTGTGCATACCAGGTTTTCGCCCAAACATTCCGAACATATGAATCGCGCGCGGCAGCGTAAGCCGCGCCAATGAAGCCTTTAGAGTCCTGAAAACGTGACAGCACCGAATCAGCATGGAGGCTTTCGTCGCAAAAGCCAGCGATCATGAGGGCAAGCGCTGTCTCGTACGGTCGCCCTATGGCGAGAAGTTCATCAGTATAGCTCTGCAGCATTTCCACCTTTCCGCAGAGATGCGCCGCGATGACCTCGCGCGCGATGTCGCTGTCAGTCCTCGGTGTTCGAAGGCGCCTTTTACAGATGTCCGCTATCGCCGGGCTGGTTGTGCTGCTCCAGAGGATAATGGTCTCCGCAGAGATTTTTGCAGCGCCAGTGACACGGCGTATGGTCGGGTCCAATGTCAGAACGCGGGTAATAAAGTCAGGTGCTAACGGACTGCCGCTGGCACCAAGCGCGACCGCAACCTGCAGCGCGACATGATGAAGGTGACGAAGCTTGCGGTCGGAAGCGGCGACCAACATTTTGAGCCAACGCTGATCGCGATCAGCATCCTGTCCGATAATTGCCTTAATACCCTCGAATGTGATGTCGGAAAGTATTAGGCCTGCTTCTGTAGCCGTGAGCTCACCGGCGAATCGCTCATACGCGTCGCCCATGCGACGTTGGCGGTCGTCGAACTGCTCCTCTGTTTCCGAAAGCCGATCCATCTGAGATGCAAAGTTGCTTTCCGTCGATGTCCGCTCCGTTAATGAAATCAGGGGCGGCGTTGAGTCGGACATTTTCGACATCTCAGTCTCGATGCTCGGCAGCTCCACATCACCTTCATAACCCAACGCTTTCGCAAGCGCAGTTTCGATTCGCGCGGCGATGACACCGACTTGCCCGGCAGGTAACGCTAGAGCGGCAAACCCGTAATGGGACAGGCTCATTCGATCAAGCGCAAGCTCCACCTCTATCAGGCCCGCCTGTAGCGCTTTTAATATTGAGGTGGAGCCGTGCCAGTCCTCGAAGTCGCTGTTGCCCGTTCTTTCCGCGCTCCATCCACTATCCACAACCTCCTGCAGTAAACAAATGTCTCCGCTCAATGCGGCGAGGGCGAGCGCTTCGTGCCGAAGAGTCTTGGATGGAGACCGAATTAGTCCTTTGACAATAATGGCAGCGCGTGGCGTCAACATCGACTGTGAATAGTAGACTGCAGCAAGAACTGCAGCCTGGGCATACTCATTGCCACTCTGAAGAGCACGCTCCAACACCTGTTCCACCTTTTCTGGGCCAGCTCTTCGCACGCAGGAAAGCACCTCGAGCAGAAGGGTATCACTCTGCATGTTTGCGACCGCTTCCAACTGCTCGTCGGCGGTGAGATGCGGCAACGCGATCAGCAGGGAAAACTGTGCCGTGATGAAATTGTCTCGAGAGTCTTTCCCATCTTTATAAGTCGTGGTGCTCGATAGACAGGCCGACAGGAAACGTAGGGCGAGATCTTTTGTGAGAGCCGAGCTGTGACGCCTGAGTTCCAATACACCTTGACGTCGCGTAAATCCATCGCGACCAAGTACTTCGCTCGCGAGAGCATTATGCATGTATATCGCGTCATCGGATGCGAAGCGTGCGACAGCAGCTCGGGCGCCGCGGAAGAAGTGGTCCTGCTCGTTTATGCCCAAGCTTATGGCTACCTTTCCTAGATCAATCTGCCGGTAGTTTTGAGCCGTTGCAACAACGTTCTCTGGCCTGGCGGTAGCGGGATCGCATGGGTCGACGGAGCAATAGGTTTCCCTCAGTGCCCAACCAGCGAAGCGTTCCCGGTCGCGTGTGAGCTCATCGCTGATATATGTACCTTCTTGCGCGTCGTTGACATCTCCGGTGCCGAACAGGATACCTACGCGAGTCCATCTCCCCACACTAGACGAACACTCCCTCGGCAGTGCTTCCAATTCCTTCAGAAGTGCTGATCGTGTCTCCTGCCAGTCAGCACGGTTGTAGTGAAGAAGCTGCTCAAACTCTGCGTAAGGTGCCGACATCGATGAGTTGAGCGCACAAGAGAATCGCCAGCGGACGATGTATGGTGCAACCTCTTCCAGAGG
Organism: Pseudomonas sp. E45-MNA-CIBAN-0222; assembly: GCF_040310405.1. Taxonomy (NCBI): domain Bacteria; kingdom Pseudomonadati; phylum Pseudomonadota; class Gammaproteobacteria; order Pseudomonadales; family Pseudomonadaceae; genus Pseudomonas; species Pseudomonas sp. E45-MNA-CIBAN-0222. Next base: position 2,298 of record NZ_JBEOPU010000032.1, on the reverse strand, counting down.
GAAGCCGGCTAGAAGATGGAAGGCAAAGCGACTTATGCCATCAAACCGAGGGGTCGGGGCGGTAACAAGATTCGTAGTTACGAAGGATCGCTCGACCGCGGTCAGGCCAGCCTCCCGCTCTCGAATTTCAGCCGAAACCCTTGCGCGCTCTTCGTCAACCTGAGTGGCAGAGTTCTGGCGCAGAGTTCTGTGCATCCGGCGTTCGGGCGCGGGCGAATAGAAGGACAGCCAGCGCTTAGTCGACTCCAAAATTTGCTGCCAAACACCCGGTTCGTCACGTCGATTGAGCAGCGAGTAGAGCAGCCATTCTTTGCTGGCAATATGTTCTTGCGACAGGTAAACGTTTTCAGCGGCTTGCAGGAAGGCTAATGGGGCCGACTTTGCGAGTACAGAGAAGGCATCGACCTGGCTGTTAGGAAGGTTTTGTAGAGATACGAATTTTTCTATCAGTGCGGAGCGTATCTCTGAGCTCGTTTCCTCATCAAGACAAGCGATTTGGGTTGCAAGCAGAACAACTTTTGCCGTCTCATCAAGTGCGCTGATCGGTTCCAGAATTGTCGCTAGCCTTTCGCGCGGATCACGGTCGTTGCGCAACTCACGTTCGAGTTGGTCAACGAGGTAGAGCGAGAGCGCCAGATTGAGGCCGTCGGGCTTTATCTCATACTGTGAAGCGCTTCCTTTCACAGCAGAGAAAAACCGACTCGAAGCAACAGATTCGAGCTGGGATTCTTGGACCACATCAAAAAGCCTCAGATCGTCCGTATCCTGCGCATTCGCGCGAGCCAATATCTCCGCTGCGAGTCTTTTCAATAGGTCTGCGAACGAGGCAGCGGAGATCGGAACCGCTCCGAGCTGCTGCATCCTCCGCATGTGCTCAAAGAGAAGACGCCCTACACTGAGCTCATCTAAAAGCTCGATGGTCTTGGCCTCTATCAGCTCGATCGCGATCCCGAGCAGCCGGGGGTTCCGAACGGATGTTAGAACCTCGATTCTGGAGTTGGAGTAGTCAATACCGCGACTGCTCAGTATCTCTTTGACATCCTCGATGGACCACTCGGCGAGATTGATCGTCCTTACATTGCAGGACAGCGCATTTTTGAGTTGCGCCCAGTGCTGTGTGCGGGTGGTTAGAACCAGACAGCCGCCAAGGCCCTTCAAGTGCCTCGCGGCGCGATCAAGCCAGCGCCCCCAGTTCGATTTAAGCGGTTGGTTGAGACCATCCGCTATGAGCGTTAAGCGGACGGAGCTCACTGGAGTGTTCGCACGCCAAGCGTTGAAGCGGCGCTTCCATCGTGTCATCGCCGGCGTCGTAATACTCGCGCCTGTCTGACTGAGCAGCTTGCGGATTAGGAAGTCATCGAGGTTTTCAGCGTCATCACCAGTCAAATCGTCCGCAGGACACAAGACAAGAAGTGATTTGGGATTGGATAGGTTCCAGCTCTGAACAGCGAGCCAGGATTTGCCGACACCTTCCTCACCGACGATTGCGTAGATTTCGCTCTCTGGCGCTCCAGAGAAGGCGTTTGTGAGAGCAGTGCGCTCGGGCCGATCAAGTGCCATGGGGCCGGATGGGTCAAGGGGGGATAAGGGCTGGCCGAACTCGGCACGTGCCTCCAGCTTGTTTGTGAACAACCGACTAAGCCATGCCTGATTGAGCGTTTTGGCATGGCCCAACCCAACGTCTTCGGCAAGGGCTTTTTTGAGCGAGCTTACCCTTGAAGGGAGATCAGTATGTTTTGCAAAGTAGTCGATTGCGACAACGGCGGACGCAATAAGACCCGCTCCAGGTCCCCCGGTAAGGCCTTGTGTGATGAACGCCTTAGACTTGGACCCTGCCACCACAGCGGCGATGAGCAGCGCTCCAAGATCGTTGTTTGACCAGTCCAATACAGCGATACCAAAGCCGTGTTTGGTCGCAAATTTCTGGGCGGCCTCGACGGTTTGGGATGCCACTTCGCATGTGGCTCCGAGTATCCAGACATCCACCAGACTGACGTCGTCATTGGCAACGTCAAAAAGCTTTACCGAAATATCGTTCTTCGAGAGGCCGTCTTTGTAGCGTTTGCCCTCAAAAAATGTGGCGCCGCCATCGAACGCAGAATCACCGTCCCGCCCTAGCTGTGTACCTGACTTTGCGAGACGGAAAGATTGCCCTGTGATCTCACCCAGGATGACACCGAGAAACCCTTCAAACCCCTCTGGGCCAGAAGGATCGAGGGCTGTAAGCGAACGGGCATTACACCTTGCCGGCGGATACCCAGTTGTGCGGCAGCAGCTCGACCAGAGCGCTGGCCTTCT
>NZ_JBEOPU010000031.1:0-11179 GCF_040310405.1 Pseudomonas sp. E45-MNA-CIBAN-0222 | reverse complement strand
TGGTAACAAAATCAGCAATCCGCCCTGGGTCAAATTTCAATCGGCAGGGTGGGTCAATTTTCCATCAGCGCCAACACACTAAGCAACCATCAGAAAATTTTGACTGTACGCCAAAAAATTCGCATCTACCAGCATCTAAACAGGCGTTGTTGATTATCATAAAACACTGACACTGTATTATATAATCGTGCTTTTGTGTTATTTTTTTAATATTTACTGATTACGTACTTGCTTAACCACTCAGTTGCGCTAGAATTAATAGACGCGAAATTTAAATCTCTAATTTTCCAACACTTAGTAAAACCTCGTTTGCCATCCCACTACCATTGTAGGAGCAAATCAGGAGACATAAAAAATTAGCGGTAGCGTGCCTGGCCCTCTAGATAAGTATTGGAGACTGTAATGAAGTTTGAAAAGTCACAGACAGCAATCGACCACCTGACTCCCGAGCAACACCGAATTACCCAGGAGGCGGGCACCGAAAGGCCCTTCACGGGCGAGTACAACGACAACAAGGAGCCTGGCATCTACGTCGACATAGTGTCGGGAGAGCCACTGTTCGCTTCGACGGACAAGTTCGATTCGGGTACTGGCTGGCCCAGCTTCACCAAGCCGATCGTTTCGGCAAACGTGAACGAGGTGCGGGACAGCGCACACGGCATGGTCCGGACGGAGGTCAGGTCAGTACACGCAGACAGTCATCTCGGCCATGTGTTCCCCGATGGTCCTTCCGACCGCGGCGGTCTGCGGTACTGCATCAACTCAGCGTCCCTTCGCTTCATCCCGCGCGACGAGATGGAGTCCGAGGGATACGGTGAATATCTCGATCAAGTAGAGGAGGCTTAACATGCATCAGCGCGCTGTTCTCGCAGGAGGATGTTTCTGGGGCATGCAGGATCTGATCCGCAAGCGGCCCGGCATCATCTCGACCCGTGTGGGTTACACGGGCGGCGATATTCCGAACGCCACGTATCGTAATCACGGCACGCATGCCGAGGGGATCGAGATTGTCTTCGACCCGACAGTGACGAGCTACCGGAACATCCTGGAATTCTTCTTCCAGATCCACGATCCGACGACGCTGAACCGCCAGGGCAATGATCGTGGGCTCTCCTACCGGTCGGGCATCTATTATGTCGACGAGGAGCAGAAGCGCGTCGCCGAGGATACGATCGCCGATGTGGATGCCTCGGGGCTGTGGGATGGCAAAGTGGTGACCGAGGTCCAGCCGGTCGGCGAGTTCTGGGAGGCCGAGCCCGATCACCAGGATTATCTGGAGAAGCGCCCGGGCGGCTACACCTGCCACTTCGTCCGTCCCGGCTGGGTGCTTCCGAAGCGCCAAAAGGTTGACGACGTACAGCCAGCGGCCGGGACCGCGGCGGAATAGGCTTCACTGCCGTTGCCACTGCGCCGATCCGGTCCGCAATCTTCGTGACCGCGTCGTTCAGCGACGCGGTCATCGAACCCTACTTCAGAGTGACGGCTCGTTCCAGTCAGTCGCCATCGCAACACCAGGATCGCAGATTTATGCCAGACCTCTCGTCCTTTCCGATCACGCAGCGCTGGCCGGCATCTCATCCCGATCGCCTGCAACTCTACGCAGCCCCTACGCCCAATGGCGTCAAGGTCTCGATCATGCTTGAGGAGACTGGCCTGGCGTACGAGCCCCACCTGATCGACATCTCGAACAACGAGTCGAAGGATCCGGCGTTCGTGTCGCTGAACCCGAACGGACGCATACCGGCGATCATCGATCCGGCTGGCCCTGACGGTAGACCCATCGCCTTATGGGAATCCGGTGCGATCCTCCTCTATCTGGCCGACAAGACGGGTCAGTTCATCTCCACCGAACCAGGCCAGCGTTACGAGACCCTAGCGTGGGTGTTCTTTCAGATGTCGGCCATCGGGCCGATGTTCGGTCAGCTCGGCTTCTTCCTGCGATTTGGCGGCAAGGACTATGAGGACAAGCGGCCGCAACAGCGCTTTATCGACGAATCCACGCGTCTGCTGGGGATTCTGGATCGCCGGCTGGAAGGCCGCGACTGGATCGTCGACGACTATTCGATCGCGGACATCGCGACGCTCGGCTGGGTGAATGCGCTGGTGGAATTCTACGCTGCGGGTGACATCCTTGGCCTCAGCAGCTTTTCGAACGTCCGCGCATGGCTTGGACGCGGGCTGGCTCGACCGGCCGTCCAGCGTGGCCTCCACATTCCCGCGAGGCCAGCATGAGCATCATCGCCGCCTATTATTACAACGAAGGCAAGCGAGTTCGCGAAATCGCGCTCGATGAGCACGTCAAGTTGGGCGAGAGTCGCTCGGGCTTCTGCTGGATCGCGCTTAGCGAACCCACCCCCGAGGAACTACTCGCGATCCAAAGGACATATAATCTTCATCCGTTGGCGATCGACAACGCGATGCACCCGCTGTGCCCGCCCAAGCTCGAGGTCTACAACGATGAGTTGTACGTCGTCGCGCAGACCGCCGAGCTGGTCGGCGACCGGATCAGCTACGGCAAGATGGCGATCTTCACCGGTCACAATCACCTTATCACCGTGCGGCACGGCAATGCCGGAGCGCTGGGCAAACTTCGGGAGCAACTCGAGGCATCGCCGACGCAGTTCGGCAAGGGTGTCGACTATGTGCTGCACGCGATCTTGCATCGCGTGGTCGACCAGTATCTGCCCATCTTCGAAATGATCGAGGACGACGTCCTGGCGATGGAGCGACGGTCGCTGCACGATTTCCTCGGGCCAGAAGAGGTGGCGCGAATCTTCGAACTAAGGTCCGAACTCACGCGGTTCCAGCGCACGCTCGGGGCTATGGCCGAGCTGGTGCGAAAGCTCGTTCGCGGCCACTTTCCCTGCATCAGCGCCGAAATGACACCATATTTCCACGACGTCGCGGACCATGTCCACCGCGTGCAGTCCATGGTCGACGGCCTCCTGCTTGTCCTGTCCACGGTCTTTGAGGCCAGCAGCCTTCTTGAAGCGCAAAGGACGGGGGTGATCACCCGCCAGCTGGCGGCTTGGGCGGCAATACTGGCAGTCCCGACGGCGATCGCTGGAATATACGGCATGAACTTTAAGCACATGCCGGAGCTGGACACGGCCTACGGATACTTTGTCGTGCTCGGAGTGATAGCGATATCGTGCGTTTTCCTATTTGTGCGCTTCAAGAAGGCTAAGTGGCTGTGAATACTGCCCATCGTTTTCTTCGCCGTCATCTGACGGTTACAGCGGGCCTTATACGGAAGCTTGTCCAATCCAACTCAAGATGAAGGTGCGTCCATGACATAGCAGCTGACCGACGCTCTACAAGCAGTTCAGTCCTTCATCGCCAAGGGCTAAGACCGCGAATAGCGCGTCAAGGACAGCAATCTCGTCGATCTCGAGCCAGGATCAACCATCGGTCCGTGCGGCATCTGCGTCGACGCGGCGTTTCGCCTCGGAAGCGGTGATGATGGCGATAACGCCTCCACCCTCTACGCGATCACCGATCCGGCGACCGAGCATAAGGGCCTGTTGATCGACGTGTTCGATGAAATCTGCTACCGCGACCCAGTTCAAGAGTCGGGACCTCAATGTAGAAGAAGTTGACTAACGAGCATTCGCGTCATCCGATCAAGCAAGCTGGAGACATTTATGAAAGCCATTGGTTACAAGGTTCCGGGACCCATCGCCGCGGATGCCGCGCTGGTCGACATCAATCTGCCTCGGCCTGTCGCTGCAGGATACGATATCCTGGTTGAGGTGAAGGCCGTCTCGGTCAACCCGGTCGACTACAAGGTCCGCAACAGCACGCCGCCGGCAGATGGCGATTGGAAGGTGCTGGGATGGGATGCCGCCGGGATTGTGCGCGAGGTCGGCCCCGACGTCACGCAGTTCGAGTTAGGCGACGAGGTCTATTATGCCGGATCGATCACACGGCCCGGTACCAATGCGGAGTTCCATCTCGTCGACGCCCGGATTGTCGGTCACAAACCTGCGTCGCTCTCCTGGGCGGAAGCGGCGGCGCTGCCGCTGACGACGTTGACGGCCTGGGAGGCGATGTTCGACCGCCTGGACGTGGCGAAGCCCGTACCCGGTGCGGCGGAGGCGATCCTCATCATCGGTGGCGCGGGCGGGGTTGGGTCGATCGCCGTCCAGATCGCGCGACAGCGCACGGACCTCACCGTCATCGCCACAGCCTCTCGACCGGAAACCCAAGAGTGGGTAAGAGGGCTTGGAGCTCACCACGTCATCGACCATTCTCGTCCGCTCGCGCCACAGATCGCCGAACTCGGCATCGGTGCTCCCGCTTTCGTCTTTTCGACCACACATACCGAGCAACATGTCGCCGACATCGCCGAACTGATCGCCCCACAAGGACGGTTCGGACTGATCGACGATCCCAAGGCATTCGATATCATGGTTTTCAAGCGCAAGGCGGTGTCGATCCACCACGAGCTGATGTTCACGCGGTCGATCTACGGCACGCCCGACATGAATGAGCAGGGCGAGATTCTGGATGCGATGGCAGCGCTGGTTGACGACGGCAAAATCCGCACGACGCTGACCCGGCGACTGTCGCCGATCAATGCCGCCAATCTGAAGACGGTGCATGCACTGATCGAAAGTGGCGCGGCTAAAGGCAAGATCGTCCTCGAAGGCTTCTAACGACCGCGATCGCCAAACATCTTGTCCAACCTCAAAAAGCCGAACGGGTTATGCCCCAGCGATGAGAATCCCATGACCAAATCTATTGCCACCGCCTCGATCAACCGCGAAACCGCAGTCGCCCTCATCGACGCGGCGCTCGCTGCGGCCCGTGCCATCGGCATCCCGGCTGCCGTCGCCGTCGTCGACGCCACCGGTAACCTGCGCGCGTTCGAGCGCACCGACGATGCGCCGTTCCTTACCGTCGATGTTGCCATCGACAAGGCCTGGAGTTCCGCCTCGTTTGGGTTCCCGACCCATGTCTGGAACGACTATGTGACCAACGATCCAAAAGTGGCGCCGCTAGCCTATCGCCCTCGGATGGTCGCTGTCGGCGGCGGTTATCCGATTCTGGAGGATGGGAAGTTGATCGGCGGCATAGGCATCTCCGGAGGCAACTATCAGCAGGATCAGGATGCGTGCGTCGAGGCACTCATGAAAATCGGGTTCCAGTTGCCAGCCTGACGACTGTGAGGCCATCACCGGTGGTAATGGCCAACAGATCCAACCTTTGAGAGGCCTAATGATGGAAGCGTTCGTCGTCTTTACGCGGGAAGAAACCAGCGACCCACATGCACTCGCAACCTATTCTGCAGGCGTCGGACCATCGTTCGATGGTCACGACGTTACCTTTCTCGCCGCTTATGGCGCGATCCAGCATTTGGAGGGGCCGCCCATCGAAGGGGCCGTAATCTTGCGTTTCCCGACGATGCAGGCCGCTCGCGACTGGTATGACAGTCCCGCCTACCAAACCATCGCTGCTCATCGCTTTGCCGGTTCCCGTTACCGCGCCTTTATCATTGAAGGGCGGCGGTGACATACCGACAGAAGCACTTCGGCGCTGACCACGAGGTATCGGCGTGTGAACTCGCATCTTGGGAATCTGTGGGGGGGACCAAGACAGCGGCGCTAGGGGCTCATATCGTCGATCGGATCAGAGAGTTGCTCGGCGAGAATGGGTTATCTATTGCCGAGCTGACGGAGCGGAGCCGCCCTCTCCCAACGGATTGATTCAATCGTTGACGCTCCTCCTATCCGGATCCGGGTTTTCGCACGCTGATCAACAGAGTTACAGCGCGCAACGCCTGTAGTGGGCATCAGGGGATGGGTGGCAATCAGGATGATTGCCCACCTTCCAACGATTAACCTTGCTCAAGTTGCTTCACTAGTCGCTCCGCGTCGAGATGGAAGTCCGAGAAAACAATGCTACCGCCAGCGTCGATAACCGTAAACCACGGAGTTCCTCGTGTGCGGTAGTCTTCCATGAAGGTTGGAAACGGCGAGCCGGTCGGTTGCTCGTCGTGACCGAAAACGATAGGAAGCTCATACTTGAGCTGGTTCACGCGCAACTTCTCGAAGGTATTCTCATGCGTTCCTTCGAAGACGGTCTGGATCACTGCGAACCCCACGTCTTTTGAGCTCAACGCTGCATGCAACTTTTGTAGCGTCGGAAACCCATGCAAATGGCAACCTTGGCACCAATGCTGGAAGGCAAACAAGATTTTCGGGCCGGGCCCGATATCTGACAGTTTGAACGGCGCGATACTTTCCCCATCTTTGCCAATCCATTTTTGCACCCGCAGCTCAGGCGCTTGTCGTTCGATCTCGTTCATCTGATCCTCCAACCCCGATACAGAAGCTTAGTGGATGATCGCGCGTCGCGACGGTGCGCGAACGTCCGACCTTATTTTCCCTATTTCCTGAAGCCAGAATAGATCAGATCGACATTTCGTCCTTAATATACTCAAGCTGCCGGCGAGCGCGAACTGGGCAACCATGCGCTGGTGAGCCTTGAGCTTTGCACGCTGCCCATCCGTTTGAGAGCGAACCTGCAACTTCCGCTCCGCATACCGCAGATCAGCGTACGCAGCCTTGGGGTTATCTACCCTATAGCCATTGGGTATTGGGAATCATGCTGGCCTGACGCTATGTTCGATACGCGATTTTTTACGATGATAGAGCATCTGTATCTGATTTTTAGTCGATTGGCTTATTCGGCGGATGTGCGGGCAAATGCTTTACGCAGAGTACTGAAATGAAGGCCGGCTTCGGTCTGCCGTATCGAGCAAGAGGGGTCACTATGGTCACCAGAGGTTTCACCGGTCGCGGTTCAGGCGACCAGTCCGATCGGATTCCGCCAGGTCAGCATCTGGTGGAGGATTTCCCTGTTCTGTCGGCCGGCCCTACGCCGAGGGTAGAGCCCTCCGACTGGAAATTCACAGTCAAAATTGGTCCGAAGCCCGTCAAAACGTGGAATTGGGGCGAATTCAACACTCTACCAAAGACCCAGGTGACAAAGGATATTCACTGCGTCACCTCTTGGTCCAAACTGGATACCGTTTGGGAGGGTGTACTCATTGAAGACATCCTTGCAGATGCAGAGCTTGATCGGCCTACCGATTTCGTCTTGGCGCACTGCTACGATAATTATTCGACAAACGTCCCTCTGACGGATCTGCTTTCCGGGAAAGCGATGGTCGCCCTCAGTTATGCGGGCAAGCCACTTTCCCGCGATCATGGGGGGCCGGCGCGTCTTCTAGTGCCGCACCTTTACTTCTGGAAATCCGCCAAATGGGTGAATGCGCTGCAATTCACGACGCGTGACGAGGCCGGCTTTTGGGAGCTGCACGGCTATCACATCTACGGCGATCCGTGGCGCGAACAACGATACACCCATGACTGAAAACGAAGCGCAAGTCCGTTCGTGGCAATCATGCGTGATCGACGACATCATCCAGCAAACACCGAGTATCAAGAGCTTCTTCCTTCGGTTGAGCAAGCCGTTCGCGCACACCGCAGGTCAGCACGTCGATATCCGGCTGACCGCGCCCGACGGCTACAGTGCAATGCGCAGCTACTCGATCGCGTCATCGGCAGTTTCGACCCCGATCGTCGAGATAGCTATCGAGCGCATGCCGGATGCCGAAGTTTCGCCGTTTTTTCACGACATCGCGGCGATTGGTGACGAAATCGAAGTTCGCGGTCCGCTCGGTGGCCATTTCCTTTGGCCTGAGCCTGCCATAGATCCGGTTCTGTTGATCGGGGGAGGCTCCGGCCTCGTGCCGTTGATGGCAATGATCCGGCAGCGCCGCGCATTGGCCCAAGCCGTTCCGACAGCGTTGCTCCTGTCCGCACGAACCGCCGAGGACGTTCTCTTCTCAGAAGAACTTCATTGCATCGAAATCAGCGATCCGGCGTTCGTCCTGGCGCTCGCGATTACGCGCGAGAAACCGGTTCGCGCATCGGACTTTGCGCGACGGATCGACGGCATGATGGTCCAAGAAATTCTAACCAGGCTTCAGGGAAAGCCGACGCAAGTGTTCGTCTGCGGGTCTAACGGATTCGTCAACATCGCAACCGATAGCGCGCTGCTGGCGGGCTTGGACGCCTCCATCATCAAGACGGAGCGCTACGGGGGCTAGCGGCGCGAGCTATCTCACGTCGCGCCGATCGTAGACGTGCGCCCTGGGAAGCTTTGGCGATCAACGTGAACCGTTTTGCCGAACACAGTCTTCGTACCCCCCGGCCTCTAGAACGCCTTCGCTCGCGATACCTGGCTCGACATCAAGCTCAATTTGAAAGTTCCTGCACTATCCGTCGTCCTGATATGCTCGACCAGCATGATGGGCGATTCGAGCGGGACCGCTTCCGTCCCAATCGAGGCTCGGTTACCTTAGAGCATCGGCTCGGCGCTACAGGAGGCGCGTGCGGCCTCTGCCTGGCGGTGAAAGCACTTTGGGCCATGTCGCCTGGATAGCGGCCAATCGTCAGCATCTGCTCCGATGTCGGCCAAGGTGCAGTCGCCATCTTTGAACGCCGCGAATTGGAGATCAACGCCATGACAGCGATCCGCGTGCAACTGCCGGAGATGCAATATGACAACTGATGTATTGCTGTACACCACGAATTGGTGCCCGTTCTGCCGCCGAGCGAAGGCGCTCCTCAAGGAAAAGGGCGTGCGATGGAAGGAGCTCGATATTGAGGCGGATCCGGCTCACCGGCAGGCCATGGCGGAAGCGTCGGGGCGAAGCTCCGTGCCGCAGATCTTCATCAATGGCACCCTTATCGGTGGCTCCGATGAGCTATTCGCGCTCGATGTCAGAGGCGAGCTCGACAAACTTCTCGGGCGCAACCCGCCTGCCACCTGAGGAGGTGCGGCTTGGGGCAGCCAGCCCGCGAGCCTTCGCCGGTTGATGAATACAAAAGGAGAGTCCGTTGGTCTCAGCCATCTGGAAAGACACTACTATCGCCACAAGCGACGAAACAGTCATCGTCGAGGGAAATCACTACTTCCCACCGTCAGGAGTCGACCTGAGCCTGCTTGAGATGAGCCCGCACACATCTGTCTGTCCGATCAAAGGCGCCGCGCGCTTCTTTCATGTTCGCGCGGGTGACGCGCTCAACGTGAACGCCGCTTGGACCTATCCCGCCCCCACTCCGGATGCCGAGGGTATCCGGGATTACATCGCTTTCTGGAAAGGCGTGGACGTTGCCTAGCAGACTGGACGGACGACTTCGCTGATAGCCATGCGGGCGCCGACATCTCAATTATCCTGCCCACCCCGGGCCTCGTCGGCTGCAGGAATCTGCCCGGCACCTTAGCGCGACCCGGCACTGGCGGTCTCGCACCCGCCGCGCCTCTGTTCTATCAATAAGGATGGATGACATGGAGCATTCCGAGTTCGATGCCGCTTTCGCGAAGCTTGCGGAGGGATACAGAGAAGGGACTTATGAAGGCCGGCGTTTCAGCTTGATCGTCCGGCGATCTGGGGACGGACGTCGCAACAGTCTGTTCGCCAGGGAGTTGGACGGGACTGACATTGTCAGCTTCAACCTCTTCCGCGTTACATCAGATAGGACATTGTTGAAGCCGTGCGAAATGTCCGCCGAAAAGGTCGTAGCGTTCGTGCTGGAGTTCCGACCGGACACCTGACGGGCAGAAGAAGATCCCGGCCAACCGGCGCGCCTGCGACGGCCGGCTATCTAAGGCTGCGCAAGCCTATAGCCGCAGCTCATTGCACTTCGTCTGGCGAGGAATTCAACATCGATACGTCGCCATCCGCGGGGATATCGGTACAGGCGCCCGTGTAAGCCAGATTGAGAAATCCTAAGCGATGACTAACACCAATGACGCCACCCTTCCGACACATTCTATTCTTGAGGAATGCACAGCGATGGCTGTCGTCAACGCTCTGAAGATTATTCTGAAGAACAGCTACGCGATCTACCTTAAGACAAAAAATGCCACTCGGGCGCATCCCGCCCCTACTTCAGGGACTTTCACTTGCTTCTCGCTCTGTCACTCACAGCATCGGCACGCCCATGACGCATGGTATCCAGGCCTCATAATTTTCCCATATAACCTTCTTGTCTTTTGCGCACCCAGAAAGACTCGAGGCTTTAACTGGACAGATGAGCCCTCGAGGGTAGTGTTCACCTGATTGGCTTTCTCATATCTGATGTTGATTCGCACAGTGTGCCAACCAGGTGATAGTTTCAAAAAACCTGCGCTTCAGAGCGAATTAGACGATCTTCGATAAGAGCGATCCGCCTCAAAATCCAAAACATCTAACATTGTCCTAGAGCCATATTTGTACCTAGTACTATGGCGCTCCCATTAACACATTTGATGATGCACAGAAAACTTAGCTCATGATAGCTTTCAGCTAACAGCTATTCGGAAGCCCGAAAGGATTCAACCGTTTAAGCGTGAACCGTCGATTATAAATACTTTCGTAAGTTAGCTTTAAAGGACGCTTTTAGTCCTTGTAAATACGCATTACGACTCCACAGCTACCAAATCCATACGGCGCCAGCAACCATTAAAACACCCGACACTACTAAAACAATAGTAGAGGCGCGATTGCTGCCTTTCAAAGTATGACCAACACCCACATCCATAACTAGGTGTCGAATTCCGGCTACGAGATGATAAATAAATGAAGAGTATACCAACCAGAAACTAACTTTGCCGAAAGGTGAAGAAAAAATCTCCTTGACTTCATTAAAACCCTTTTCTGACTCCAACGATTTGCTCAGCATATACAGTATCAGTCCCAGAAAAATAAAGAGCATAATTCCTGAAATCCGGTGCAGAATCGATGTAAGCGCCGTGAGAGGAAGCTGAATGGTTCGAATATCAAGATTAACCGGCCGCTTTTTATTCATTTTGACTCCAGTCAACAATTCTAGTGGGGGATTTCAGTTTTCGATCTCATTCATCATAGCAGCTGTAACTAAGGCTGGCGGCGACAATAATGGAGATATTCGGGGCTTACGTTGCATTTTGAGGTCGCAAGTGCATGTGCGTAAATTGAAGCAAATTGCAAGGTTATGCCCAATAGGTAGCTAGCTTATTAATTTAACAAAAGTGACGTGTGTCGTTCTGCAGGGCATGCTGTTCCCCCAATGTCATCAACCTAAGCTGCAGCCCTGCCCAAGGCAAGCCCCCCGAAGCAGCCAGCCGCCATGGCCGTCGGGCG
>NZ_JBEOPU010000030.1:0-12270 GCF_040310405.1 Pseudomonas sp. E45-MNA-CIBAN-0222 | reverse complement strand
ACGACAATGCCCCTATCGACCGATAGAGGCATTGTCTTCACCTTGCACTCAGACTGCTAGGTTTTCACACAGTCTGGAACCGGGGCTTTTATGTCTTTGCTACGTTAGAAACGGTAGCTCAGGGCTGCGCCGAAGCCGTGGGCGCTGTTTTCGTAGTCTGCGTAGTATGTGCCGCGAGTCGGGCTATCCCGACGAACCTTGGTGTCTTCTTCCCATAGATAGGAATAGGCCAGATCGACGGTGATGTCGTCAGTCGGGTTCCAGCCCAAGCCGAAGCTCACGGCGGTACGATCCCCGCTCGGAATGCGCGGCGAACGATCCACGTTGTTGGTAGGGCTCTGGTCGAAAGCCAGGCCGGTACGCAGGGTCCACTCGCGGTTCAGCTTGTACGATGTACCGATGGCATAGGACCAAGTGTCATGCCATTCCTGATCTTCCACGATTGGGTTGAGCGGGCCGGAGGGCAGACCATCATTTTCGATGACGATCGCTTCGAAGCGGCTCCAACGAGTGAGCATTGCGCCTGCGTACAGTGTCCACTGGTCGTTGAGCTCGTGCGTGACAGAGATGTCAATGGACTCGGGCGTCGTTAGATCCAGCGAGGCATCGTACTTGCCCCCAAGTGGAGTTTGGCTGAAACCTTCTTTCAGCTTGGTATCACCTTCAAGGGTGTATTCGACTTTCGAACGGTAGGTCAGGCCCATCCGGGTGTGGGGGGTGAATTCGTAAAGGATGCCGGCATTGAAACCTACAGCGGTGTCGTCACCCTTAACTTTCACGCGCCCGTCGGCCGCTCCCAAGAAGGTCGCGCTTTGGAGCTCTCCGTCGACACGGTTCAGGGTTGGGCCAAAACCAACGGATAGTTTTTCATTGAAGCGGTAGCTAATCGTCGGCTGAACCGTGATTACTCGGACTTCGCTGTAGTCACCGTGATAGCGACCCTGATATCCGCTTTCGTAGTCGGTGATCATGCCGAATGGCACGTATAAGCCCACGCCGACGGCCCACTTGTCATCGATCGGCTTGACGTAGTAGCCCATCGGCACCGCAGTGAACGGGACCATATCGCCATCGTTACTGCCGCCAACTGGCGTGCCTAGCGCTGTGGTGGCAGATGTGTTCTTGATCTCCGTCTTCGCATGAATCGCCGCCAGACCGAAGCTGACTTCTTCGCGCTTGAGGCGAGACATGCCGGCTGGGTTGCCAAACAGGGTGGTGGCGTCGTCGGCGGAAGATGAGCGGCCTGCGAACGAGGTGCCCATGCCGCTGATGCTTTGTTCATTGAGGGCAAAACCGGCCGCCATGGCCTGGGTGGACAAGGCGCCTACGGCTACCGCGAGCGCGGTCTTCAACCATGTTGTTTTCATTGTTCTACTACTCCGGGATGAAAGCGGGTCGGAACCTAGCAACTTTTTCGGACAGGTAGCAAGACAATGAATTGCAATTTTTCGTAAAGATGACGACTAACGGTCGTGAAAATAAATGCAACTTCGGTGAAAACCCTGTGGACGTATTCTGACTGGCGAGCCACGCTGTGCGCAGGACACAGCGGTCTCGCCGGTATCAGGCCCGGGGCCGGCGTGGGTCGGTGATCCATTCGCTCCAGGAGCCCGGATACAGCTTCGTCAGTGGGTAACCCGCTAGACAGAGCGCGAACAGGTTGTGACAGGCGGTTACGCCAGAGCCGCAATAGGCCACTGCGGTTCGTGGTGATTTGCCGTCTAGCAGCAGATCGAATCTGTCGCGTAGCTGCTCCGCATCGAGAAAGCGGCCATCACTACCCAGGTTTTCGCTGAAGGGTGCGCAAACGGCACCGGGAATATGCCCGGCGATCGGGTCTATGGGCTCGACCTCACCGAGAAAGCGGGGCAGGGCGCGTGCGTCGAGCAGCGTCAGCTCGGGGCTATGCAGGTGTTCTTGCAGTCGCGCTGCATCGATGACCATGCTGTCGTCTGCATTCCCGTCGAAATGGCCTGGTTCCACGACGGGCGTGGTGCTTTCCATTGGCAGCCCAGCTTCCCGCCAGGCGTTGAGGCCCCCGTCCAGCAGGTAGACGTCTTCACGCTTGCCCAGCCACAGCAGCAGCCACCATGCCCGTGCGGCAAATGCACCAGGGCCGTCGTCATAGAGCACCACTTCGCTTTGCTCGTCGAGTCCCCATCGACGCAGGCGAGTCAGCAGCTGCTCAGGATCCGGCAGCGGGTGGCGTCCGGTGGTGCCGGGGAGCACCGGGCCGGAGAGGTCTTTTTCCAGATCGGCGAACTGCGCGCCTGGAATATGCGCGTCCTTGTAACTACGTTCACCATAAGTCGGATCTTCCAGGGCGAACCGGCAATCCAGAATCAACAGGTCGCGGGCGTGCAGGCGCTGGGCAAGCTCAGCGGCGGTTATGAGTTGGGCCAGTGGCATCGGTGCGGCTCCAGGCGGATTGATCGGCCAACACTACCAGCGTAGGCGCCGGCCATGAATGCCCCGGCCGGTCGGGTGCTCGATATATACTGCGCGCCTCGTTCGGCCGCGCGCCGGTCGTCAGCCGAAAAGGAGGGCCGTGTGGCCATCGAAACTCAATGGGTTTTGGATGATGAGCATCTGACCCGCCTGTGCGCCGAATGGCGCCAGCTGCCCTATGTGGCAGTGGATACCGAATTCATGAGGGTTGATACCTTCTATCCCATTGCCGGGCTGGTGCAGGTCGGTGACGGACGGCGCGCTTATCTGATCGACCCGCTTAGTGTGCGCGACTGGTCCGCGTTTGCTGGTGTACTGCAAGACCCGGCAGTGGTGAAGGTGCTGCACGCCTGCAGTGAGGATTTGGAAGTGCTGCTGCGCCTGACCGGCAGCCTGCCGCTGCCGCTATTCGACACTCAGCTGGCGGCTGGCTACCTGAACATCGGCTTCTCCATGGGCTATTCGCGGCTGGTGCAGGCGGTACTTGGCATCGAGTTGCCCAAAGGTGAAACGCGTTCTGATTGGCTGCAGAGGCCCTTGAGCGAAATGCAGGTGCAATATGCTGCCGAGGACGCCCAGCATCTGGCTGAACTCTACGAAGCGTTGCTGCCGAAGCTGTCCGATGACAAGCGCGCCTGGGTTCTGGACGATGGTGCGGAGCTGGTAGCCAATCTGCAGCGCGAGTCCGATCCGGACGAGGCTTATCGCGACGTAAAGCAGGCCTGGCGACTCAAGCCCCAGCAGCTCGCGGTACTTAAAGTGCTGACCGCGTGGCGCGAGCGCCAGGCCCGCATCCGCAACCAGCCGCGAAATCGTGTATTGCGCGAAGCCAGTCTCTGGCCGCTGGCGCGTACTCAGCCACGTGATCTTGTGACGCTCGCGCGAATCGAAGACATGCATCCGCGCACCGTGCGGCAAGACGGGGAGGTGTTGTTGGAAATGATCCGTCAGGCTGCGGCGACGCCCGAACAGGACTGGCCGGCCCCGCTGCCGGAGCCATTGCCCTTGGAGGTGTCGTCCGTACTGAAAAAGCTGCGGGCGGTCGGTCAGAGTCAGGGGCAGGCGCTGGACATTGCGCCGGAGCTGATGCTGCGCAAGAAAACGCTCGAAGCGCTGCTCAAAAGCGGCTACCCGGACGGTCCTTATCACCTGCCTGACTCGCTGCGCGGCTGGCGCCGTGATCTGATGGGGCAGGCCTTGCTCGAAGTGCTGGAAAAACGACCATGAAACTCATCTGCTCCATCTACAAAAGCCCACGCAAGGACGGTATGTACCTTTACGTGGAAAAGCGTGAAGCGCTCAAGCGCGTGCCTGAAGGGCTGCTTGCTGCATTCGGCCCGCCACAGCTCGCCTTCGAAATGGTCCTGACACCTGCGCGGCAGCTGGCGCGCGAAGATATTGCGACAGTCCTTTCCAACATCCAGACGCAGGGTTATCACTTGCAGATGCCGCCGGCCGAGGACGACTACATCGAACACTTGCCTGAGGAGCTGCTGCGTCGTAATGATCCGATGTGACGGTCAGTCTGTCGGCTCTGACCGACGACAAGGTTTGGTGTGTTGAACGGAGCTATCTTCTTTTGACTGCACATGCATAAGGAGACGCCTGATGAAAACGCGCACCTGGATCATCGGTTCGATCATGGCCGGCCTAGCGATGTCCGCCAGTGCCGAGCAAGCCCCTGCTAATGACAGTGATGCCTGGCAACAGCACTGGCAGAAAATGCAGGAATACCGTCAGTCCTGGCAGTCTGCGAAGACGCCGGAAGAGCGGCAGAAGTTGCGAGACGAGCATTGGCAAAGTATGCAGTCCGGCATGGGGGCCATGGGTGGTTGCCCGATGGGCGGACCCGGAGCCGGTATGGGCAAGCAGGGCGGTAAGGCGATGCAGGGTGGTATGGGTGGTGGCCGGATGATGGGCGCGCCAACGAAGGAGATGTTGGATATGCGCATTCAGCACATGGAGCAGATGCTCGAGCAAATGCGTAGCCATCGGCAGATGCTCGATAAACAATGACCCAAGTAGGCCGTCCGCCGCCCCGGCGGACGGTCACCGCTACAACCGCATCCGCCTGCCGGCTATTGGCCGGATATCCGCCAGTAGCTAGACTTGCCCGTTTTATCGGTAGTGGCATCCACCATGGCAGCAAAAGTCGAACCCTTCTGGAAGCGTAAAGCTCTTGCCGAGCTCGACCCTGTTGAATGGGAGTCCCTGTGCGATGGATGCGGCCTCTGCTGCTTGCAGAAGCTCGAGGACGAGGAAGATGGCACCGTGTATTACACGCGCGTCGCCTGCAAACTGCTCGACCTGAAGACCTGCCAGTGCAGCGACTACCCCAATCGACGTGCCAGCGTGCCGGACTGCATTCAACTGAACGCCTCCGATGCATCGCAGTTCAAGTGGCTTCCGCCAACCTGTGGCTATCGCCTGGTGGCCGAGGGCAAGGATCTGCCGCTCTGGCATCACTTGGTTTGCGGTGATCGCGAAGCGGTGCATGTCGAGCGTATTTCCCAGGCGGGCAGAATGTTGGCCGAGGGCAGCGTGCCTGAGGAGCACTGGGAAGATCATCTGATTTTTCGTGCCGGTTGAATCTAAACTTCGTTCGCATCGTCTCAAGATCAGCGCACCCCTCGCGCTTATCCGATCCGTGGAGTTCTCTTCGATGCTTGCTCGACTGCTGTCGCTATTTGTCCTTGTCCTTTTTCTTGGCGCTCAGGCACAGGCAGCCAAGCGTGTCGATCTGGACTATCACGTTCGCTTTCTGCCTGAAGAAGATCAGGCTGTGGTGCAGTTGATCCTGGAGAAAGGTGAGGTGGTTCGGCGCCTGGATTTCAATCTGGGTAAAGAGGGTTACTACAGTGACTTCGAGGCGGACGGTGATTGGCAGCAGGAAACCCCGGAGCGGGGCACGTGGAGGCCATCGGAGGGCAAGTCGCGGCTGAGCTACCGCGTACGCATCAGCCACCCGCGTAGTAACGGACGCTTCGATGCGCGGATGACCAGTGATTGGGCGTTGTTTCGCGGGGATGACCTGGTGCCCGCTGCTCGGCTGGATCAGGTTGATGGCGTGACCCTCGTTTCACGCATCACCTTCGAGCTTCCCGAGGGCTGGAAGAGCATCGAAACCGGTTGGCCGCGCATCGGTAAGAACCGTTTTCGTGTGGATAACCGCGAGCGCCTGTTCGATCGGCCGACCGGTTGGATGTTGGCCGGTAAGCTCGGTACCCGGCGCGCCAGGCTCGGAGAAACGGACGTCACCATCGCTGCGCCGGTTGGCGAAGGCGTCCGTCGGATGGATATGCTGACGATGCTGACCTTCGTCTGGCCGCAAGTGCAGAACGTATTTCCCCGCGATCCGGCAAAGCTACTCATCGTTGGTGCTGGCGACCCTATGTGGCGGGGCGGGCTCTCTGGTCCCAACTCCCTATACATGCATGCCGACCGCCCGATGGTCAGCGAGAATGGCACCAGCTCGTTGGTGCACGAGCTGGTTCATGTGTTCAGCCGTATCAAGGATAGGGATCGTAGCGACTGGATCAGCGAAGGCCTGGCGGAGTATTACGCTATCGAGCTGGTGCGGCGTGCTGGCGGCATGAGCGAGGACCGTTACCAGGCAGTGCGTGCGCATCTGACCAAGTGGAGCCGCAAGGTCGACAGCCTGCGCACCGAAAATTCTACCGGGCCGGTGACTGCCCGCGCGGTGCTGCTATTGCAGGACCTGGACAAGGAAATTCGTCAACGCAGCAAGAGCCGCCATTCGCTCGACGATGTCAGTCGTGGATTGATGCGCATGGATACGGTCAGCACCGATGACTTCATCGAAATGACCGAGACGCTGCTAGGCGGCGGCTCGAAGGTGCTCAACACCCGTCTGTTGCGCTGATCGCCGTGTGGCACAGTCGCTGTCCCGAGCCGTTTCCCCTGGAGAGCTAATGACCCTCATCGATCTGCGCAGCGATACCGTTACCCAGCCCACTGCTGAGATGCGCGAGGCAATGCTTCGCGCCGAAACCGGCGATGATGTCTTTGGGGAGGATCCAACTGTAAGCCAGCTTGAGCGTCAGCTTGCGGGGGATCTGGGCTTCGCTGCGGGAATGTTCGTGCCGTCCGGCACCATGAGCAACCTGCTGGGTTTGATGGCGCACTGCGAGCGGGGCGACGAGTACATCGTCGGGCAGCAAGCCCACACCTATAAATACGAGGGTGGCGGTGCCGCCGTACTTGGCTCGATCCAGCCTCAGCCCATCGAGATGGAGGCGGACGGCACGCTGGACTTGGAGCGCGTTGCGGCGGTCATCAAGCCGGACAATTTCCACTTTGCTCGCAGCCGCTTGCTGGCGCTGGAAAACACTATGCACGGCAAGGTCCTTCCTCTGAGCTATCTGGCGGCTGCGCGGGAGTTCACTCGTCAGCACGACCTGGCCTTGCATCTTGACGGTGCACGGCTGTTCAACGCTGCGGTGAAGCTTGGCTGCGATGCCCGCGAAATTACCCGTCATTTCGATACGGTATCGGTGTGTTTGTCCAAAGGCTTGGGCGCGCCCGTTGGCTCGGTGCTGTGCGGCAGTGACGTATTCATCGCCAAGGCCCGGCGCCTGCGCAAGATGGTAGGCGGCGGCATGCGCCAAGCGGGCATTCTCGCTGCCGCTGGCCTCTACGCGCTGGAGCGCAATGTCGAGCGCCTGGCCGATGATCACCAGCGAGCAGAACAGCTTGGTAGCGGCCTGGCAGCACTCGGTTTTGCGGTCGAGCCGGTGCAGACGAACATGGTCTACGTGGCGATGGGTGAGCAAGCAACTGCGCTTACTGCGTTCTGTGCGCAACGTGGCATCCGCCTGGTGCCAGCGGCGCGACTACGACTGGTCACACATATGGACGTGCATGATGAGCATGTTCAAGCAGTGCTGAGCGCATTCGCCGAATTTGCCGAAAACATCGCTCGTAGTTGACGTCGAATTGCTTGATTCAATCGGCTTTATCCCCTATACCCGGCGCGCTGGCCCGATATAATGCGGCCCTTTGCCGGCTATCCGTTTGGGTAGTTGCGAACCGGCTTTCGGTGGTCCCGCCTCGCCGTGTCGTTTTGCAGCCGTTCGGCCGCAGTCCTCTGGAAGAAATCTATGAAAAGCGCAGAAATCCGTGAAGCCTTCCTCCGCTTCTTCGAAGAGAAGGGCCACACTCGCGTGGCCTCCAGTTCGCTGATTCCGGCGAACGATCCGACCCTACTGTTCACCAACGCCGGTATGAACCAGTTCAAGGACTGCTTCCTAGGCCTGGAGAAGCGCGCCTACACCCGCGCCACCACCAGCCAGAAATGCGTGCGTGCCGGCGGCAAGCACAACGATCTGGAAAACGTCGGCTATACCGCGCGGCACCATACGTTCTTCGAGATGCTCGGCAACTTCAGCTTCGGCGACTATTTCAAGCGCGACGCCATCACTTACGCCTGGGAATTCCTCACTTCCGAGAAGTGGCTGAATCTGCCCCAGGAAAAGCTCTGGGTCACCGTCTATGCGAGCGACGACGAGGCCTACGACATCTGGACGAAGGAAGTCGGCGTGCCGGCCGAGCGCATGGTGCGAATCGGTGACAACAAGGGCGCCCCATACGCGTCTGACAACTTCTGGGCGATGGGCGACACCGGCCCGTGTGGTCCCTGCACCGAAATTTTCTTCGACCACGGCGAGCACATCTGGGGCGGCCCGCCCGGCTCGCCGGAGGAAGATGGCGATCGCTACATCGAGATCTGGAACAACGTCTTCATGCAGTTCAATCGCACCGCTGATGGCGTCATGCATCCGTTGCCAGCGCCGAGTGTGGATACCGGCATGGGGCTCGAGCGCGTCAGTGCGGTCCTGCAGTACGTCAACTCCAACTACGAAATCGACCTGTTCCAGAGTCTGCTCAACGCAGCGGCGGACGCCATCGGCTGCACCAACGAAGGCCAGGCTTCGCTGAAGGTCGTCGCTGACCATATCCGTTCCTGCGGCTTCCTCATCGCCGACGGTGTGACCCCGTCCAACGAAGGCCGTGGCTATGTGCTGCGCCGCATCGTTCGCCGTGCCTGCCGCCACGGCAACAAGCTCGGCGCCAAAGGTAGCTTCTTCCACCGTATCGTTGCCGCTCTGGTTGCTGAGATGGGCGACGCTTTCCCTGAGCTCAAGCAGCAGCAGGCGCATATCGAGCGTGTGCTGAAGAACGAGGAAGAGCAGTTCGCCAAGACCCTGGAGCAGGGCCTGAAGATCCTCGAGCAGGACCTGGCGGGCCTCACCGGCACCGTCATTCCAGGCGATGTGGTGTTCAAGCTTTATGACACCTACGGTTTCCCGGTCGATCTGACCGGCGACATCGCTCGCGAGCGCAATCTGACCCTCGACGAAGAAGGCTTCGAGCGTGAAATGCAGGCCCAGCGCGAGCGTGCGCGTTCGGCCAGCGCCTTCGGCATGGACTACAACAGCCTGGTCAAGGTGGAGGGTGAAACCCGCTTCATCGGCTATCAGGGCACTTCGGGCACCGGCAAGGTATTGGCCCTGTTCAAGGAAGGCATGGTGGTCGACAGCCTGAGTGCCGGGGAGCAGGGCGTTGTGGTACTCGACCAGACGCCGTTCTATGCCGAATCTGGCGGTCAGATCGGTGACTGTGGTTATCTCGAAGCTCAAGGCTTGCGTTTCGATGTTCGCGATACAAGCAAAGCCGGCAGCGCCTTCCTGCATCACGGCATCGTCGACAGCGGCACGCTACGCGTAGGTGCGGATGTCGAGGCGACTGTCGACGCATCTGTGCGCCAGGCGACTGCGCTCAACCATTCGGCAACCCACCTGCTGCATGCCGCGCTGCGCGAAATTCTCGGTGAACACGTCAGCCAGAAGGGCTCGCTGGTGGACAGTCAGCGCCTGCGCTTCGACTTCAGCCACTTCGAGGCGATCAAGCCCGAGCAGCTCCGTGCGCTGGAAGATCGTGTCAATGGCGAGATCCGCCGCAACTCTGCCGTGGAGATCGAGGAAACCGATATCGATACCGCCAAGGCCAAGGGCGCGATGGCGTTGTTCGGTGAAAAGTACGGCGACTCCGTACGGGTGCTGACCATGGGCGGAGGGTTCTCGGTCGAACTCTGCGGCGGTACTCACGTGAGCCGTACCGGCGACATCGGTCTGTTCAAAATCACCAGCGAAGGTGGTGTGGCTGCCGGCGTGCGGCGGATCGAGGCAGTCACTGGCGCACCGGCACTGGCCTATCTCAATGCGGCCGAGGAGCAGTTGAAAGAGGCGGCCAATCTGGTCAAGGGCAGCCGCGACAATCTGCTCGACAAGCTCGGCGGCATCCTCGAGCGCAACCGGCAGTTGGAAAAGGAGCTCGAGCAGCTCAAAGCCAAGGCGGCCAGTGCTGCGGGTAACGACCTTGCAACCTCCGCGGTCGACGTCAAGGGTGTGCGCGTCCTTGCTGCGCGCCAGGATGGTTTGGACGGCAAGGCACTGCTCGCACTGGTCGACCAGCTGAAGAACAAGCTGGGCAGCGCGGTTATCCTTCTGGGTGGCGTTCAGGACGACAAGGTGGTACTGGTCGCTGGGGTGACTCAGGATCTGACTTCTCGCCTGAAGGCTGGTGACCTGATGAAGCAGGCCGCGGCGGTTGTGGGCGGCAAGGGTGGCGGCCGTCCGGATATGGCGCAAGGAGGGGGCAGCGAGCCGGCAAGGCTGGACGAAGCGCTCGCGTTGGCTCAGCCATTCGCAGAGCAGGCGCTTTGATCGCTAAGGTCAGGTTTTGTTGAGGCCCTCGGCGCGAGGGAAGACGATCCACGATTGGTGGTGGGGCGTTTTTTGGCGGTTTTCGGGGTTGTATGTTTAATGATCGCCCTTCAGGGGCTCTAGGCGGCTAACAATGGCTTTGATCGTACAGAAGTTTGGAGGCACCTCGGTCGGCACCGTCGAGCGGATCGAGCAGGTGGCCGAGAAGGTCAAGAAGTTCCGCGAGGGTGGTGACGATATCGTCGTGGTCGTTTCCGCAATGAGTGGTGAAACCAACCGCCTGATCGATCTTGCCAAGCAGATCAGCGATCAGCCGGTCGCCCGAGAGTTGGATGTGATGGTCTCCACCGGCGAGCAGGTGACCATCGCCCTGCTGGCAATGGCGCTGATCAAGCGTGGCGTCCCTGCGGTGTCCTACACTGGGAATCAGGTACGGATTCTCACCGACAGTGCGCATACGAAGGCGCGCATCCTCCAGATCGACGCGCAACGCATTCAGCGCGACATCAAAGCGGGTCGTGTTGTTGTTGTGGCCGGATTCCAAGGTGTTGACGAGAAGGGCAACATTACCACCCTGGGTCGTGGTGGTTCCGACACAACTGGCGTGGCCCTGGCGGCGGCGCTAAAGGCAGACGAGTGCCAGATCTATACTGATGTGGACGGTGTCTACACGACCGACCCTCGAGTGGTGGCGAAGGCCCAGCGGCTGGACAAAATCACCTTCGAGGAAATGCTGGAAATGGCTAGCCTCGGCTCCAAAGTGCTGCAGATCAGAGCAGTCGAATTTGCCGGCAAGTACAGCGTACCGCTGCGGGTACTGCACAGTTTTCAAGAGGGTCCGGGAACCCTCATTACCCTTGATGAAGAGGAATCCATGGAACAGCCCATCATTTCCGGCATCGCCTTCAATCGTGACGAGGCCAAGCTGACTATCCGTGGGGTGCCTGATACGCCCGGTGTGGCCTTCAAAATACTCGGGCCGATCAGCGCCGCGAACGTCGAAGTGGACATGATCGTGCAAAACGTCGCGCACGATAACACCACCGACTTCACCTTCACCGTGCATCGCAACGACTACAACAACGCGCTTCAGGTTTTGCAGGGCATCGCTGCGGAAATGGGTGCTCGGGAAGTAATTGGCGACACCGACATTGCCAAGGTTTCTATTGTCGGGGTCGGTATGCGCTCACATGCTGGTGTTGCCAGCCGAATGTTCGAGGCGCTGGCTAAAGAAAATATCAACATTCAGATGATTTCCACGTCTGAGATCAAAGTCTCGGTAGTCATCGAGGAAAAGTATCTGGAGCTTGCTGTGCGTGCTTTGCACACCGCATTTGAATTGGATGCACCAGCCAGCAATACTGCGGAATGACTCGCAGAAGGCGCGCTAGCACGCGCCTTCTGTCGTATTGGGCTGGGCGTAAAGGAACTTTAGGTTGCCGCGCGCGGGTCAATAGCTGTTGAAAGGCTCTAGCTTCATGTTTTACGGATATTTTCCGTATTTATCTTTGCAGACTGTTTACTGAACTGAATCCGTTTTTAAGGAGAAAGGAATGCTGATTCTGACACGCCGGGTTGGAGAAACCCTGATGGTGGGTGACGATGTGACTGTCACTGTGTTGGGTGTGAAGGGAAACCAAGTACGTATCGGCGTCAATGCGCCCAAGGAGGTGGCGGTGCATCGCGAGGAGATTTACCAACGGATCCAGAAAGAGAAGGATCAGGAACCAAGCCACTAATTTTTCTGTGATTTTTGGTTTGCAAACGGGGTAAAGATGGGTATGATGCGCCCCGTGTTGCGGAGAGGTGGCCGAGTGGCCGAAGGCGCTCCCCTGCTAAGGGAGTACACCTCAAAAGGGTGTCGGGGGTTCGAATCCCCCCTTCTCCGCCATTTTGTGTTCTAGGGTTTTGGTTCTCGCGACAGCCTGCTTTCATCTCAGAAAGCGCTTCGGCAAAGTGCTTGACCGTCGATCTCAACTCCCTATAATGCGCACGCTCAGCGCACTCATAGCTCAGCTGGATAGAGTACTCGGCTACGAACCGAGCGGTCGGAGGTTCGAATCCTCCTGAGTGCGCC
>NZ_JBEOPU010000029.1:0-14246 GCF_040310405.1 Pseudomonas sp. E45-MNA-CIBAN-0222 | reverse complement strand
CATCTGCTTCATCGGAAAACTCGGTGAGTGGAGTCCGGGGATCTTGCCAAAATCAGGAAGTCTTCTTCAGAGTTTCCTTAGGGTCAGCCCCGGAAGCTTTTGCGTTTGTCTCAAACTCCTCGCGGCTTTCATCCGTTGCGGAGAGGTTTAGATTCTCAGCAAACTGAAGTGCTCTAGAAGGTTCTCCAGTACGGGGAACTAGCCCACAACCTGCCAAGGTGATAGCAAGAGCAAAAACCGCGCCTTTCCCTAACACACTCAACCGTTCCATTGCTCTGTAAAATGAGCACTGATTCTAACTGATGGCACCTGGCCACTCCAAGTTGAGTGCGCAGACTTGGCGCTAGCGGAGGTCTCCTTCTGGCCGGTTAGCGACCACTGCTCTGGCTAGCCATGCTTGCCCTCCCACATGTGGAGGACTTGCCATGAAACATCATTGCTACCTGTAGCCGTCAGCCCTGGAACAAAGGTAAGTTGGTCGGGCAGAAAACCCCACTCCGACTGAGAGATATCTGGGCCATCCGAGTAAGGCTTCAAATTGCAGAAAGATCCCGGGATCTGGCTCTCTTCGATCTGGCCATCGACAGCAAGCTTCGAGCCTGCGACTTAACCAAACTCCGTGTGTGCGACGTTGCTCAGTAAGCGCGTGCGCTTCTACTCCACGGTCGATCTGGTCAATCTGCTGGAGCGCGAAAAACACGACGGCAAAGCCGGGCGGATCGCCCAGGCACTGCTGCGCATGGATCTGGTCATCCTCGACGAACTGGGTTATCTGCCGTTCAGCCAGGCTGGCGGTGCGTTGCTGTTTCACCTGCTGTCCAAGCTGTACGAACACACCAGCGTGGTGATCACCACCAACCTGAGCTTCGCCGAATGGTCGAGCGTGTTCGGCGACGCCAAGATGACCACCGCCCTGCTGGATCGGCTGACCCACCACTGCCACATCGTCGAAACCGGTAACGAGTCCTATCGCCTGCAACACAGTAGCTTGGCGGCCCAGGCCAAGATCAAATCACGGGAGCGAAAGCGTAAGGGCGGCCAGGAACCGGAGGACGATGAGCCGTTCTGATTTCATGGCGACGACGGCCTGCTACATGGCTGCGTGTGGCAGGTCTTAAACAACTGAACTGGGCTAGCGAAGGAGTGGGGGCAACAGCAGCTGCGCTGGTAGACTTATCCACAGTTGCTGGTAACAAAATCAGCAATCCGCCCTGGGTCAAATTTCAATCGGCAGGGTGGGTCAATTTTCCATCAGCGCCAACACCAGTACCTGCAGGAAGACCCGGCGACGGTGCTGAGCATGCTCTGGCACGGCTTCCCGGTGCTGCGGCTGCTGGCCGCCTGGCTCGCGGCGAGCGCCGCGCTGTTCGCGCTGTTCGGCTGGCTGGAGCGCCGCACCCGCGCCGCTCCGGTGAGCCTGGCGAGCGCGCCGGCCCGCCGCGGCGCGAGCTGGCCGGCGCGGTTCGCGGTGTTCGGCGTGTTGCTGGTGGTCAGCGTGGTGGCCGCGCGCGGCACGCTGCGTCAGGGCCCGCCGCTGCGCTGGGGCGATGCCTTCACCACCGCCTCGACCTTCGCCAACCACCTCGGGCAGAACGCCACGCTGTCGCTCTACGATGCGGCGCGCAACCGCTTCTCGAGCCATCGCGACAACAGCTGGAAGGCGACACTGCCGGTTGCGGATGCGCAGGCGATCGCCCGCGAGCTGCTGCTGACCGCCAACGACCGGCTGGTGGACGCCGAGCTGGCGCCGGTGCGCCGTGACTTCCAGCCGCCGGCGGACGGCCAGCTGGCGGTGCGCAACGTGGTGGTGATCCTCATGGAGAGCTTCGCCGGCCGCTATGTCGGCGCGCTCGGCAGTGCCGACGGCATCACGCCGAACTTCGACCGCCTGGCCGGCGAGGGGCTGTTGTTCGAGCGCTTCTTCGCCAACGGCACCCACACCCACCAGGGCATGTTCGCCAGCATGGCCTGCTTTCCCAACCTGCCGGGCTTCGAGTACCTGATGCAGACGCCCGAAGGCGGCCATCGCTTCTCCGGCCTGCCGCAGCTGCTCGGTGCGCGGGCGTTCGACGACGTTTACGTCTACAACGGCGATTTCGCCTGGGACAACCAGGCGGGGTTCTTCGGCAACCAGGGCATGAAGCGCTTCGTCGGCCGCAACGACTACGTGAATCCGGTGGTTTCCGACCCGACCTGGGGCGTTTCCGACCAGGACATGTTCACCCGCGCCGCCGAGGAGCTGGGCAAGCTGGATAACGGCGCGCCGTTCTATGCGCTGCTGCAGACGCTGTCCAACCACACGCCGTATGCGCTGCCCGAGCAGTTGCCGGTCGCTGCTGTCGAGGGGCATGGCGCGCTGGATCAGCATCTGACGGCGATGCGTTATTCGGACTGGGCGCTGGGGCAGTTCTTCGACAAGGTGCGTAACCAGCCTTGGTTCAAGCAGACCTTGTTCGTGGTGGTCGGCGACCACGGTTTCGGCGCGCCGGAGGAAGTCACCGAGATGGACCTGCTGCGCTTCCACGTGCCGCTGCTGCTGATCGCCCCGGGCGTCACCGAGCGTTTCGGCAGCCGTCGCGAGGTGGTCGGTACGCAGGTGGACGTGGTGCCGACCATCATGGGCCGCCTCGGTGGCGAGGTGCGTCATCAATGCTGGGGCCGCGATTTGCTCAGCCTGCCGGCGGACGATCCGGGTTTCGGCATCGTCAAGCCGTCGGGCAGCGACCAGACCGTGGCGCTGATCCGCGGTGATCGGGTGCTGGTACAGCCCAAGGAGCAGCCGGCGCGGCTGTATCGCTATCGCCTGGGCGGTGAACCGGCTGGCGAGCGGATCGCCGCTGCCGAGGATCAGCCGCAGCTGCTGCGCCAGCTGCACGCCTACCTGCAGACCGCCACCGCCAGCCTGCTGGCCAACACCAGCGGAGATCGCAGCGGCGAGGGCGAGTCGGAAGCGGTGGCCGCCGAGGTGCCGCTCGCGGTGAAAGCGGCCCCGCCGGCACGGCCGGACAAGGGTTGAGCGCGGCGGTCGATCAGTGTTCCAGCGGCTTGAAGCTGTCGTCGGCGAAGTAAGTGGCGTAGTCGCCCAGCGCGCCGACCACCGTCACCGCGCCGTCGCGCTGACCGGCCGGGGCGCCGCTCATGGCGTCGGCACCGGCGAGCAGCTGGGCGATGATCAGGTGCAGCTGCGCGTCGGCCTCGGCGCTCAGCTTGCAGTTCTCCACCATGTAGGCGACCTGGCCGCGCACCGTCTCGGCCAGTTCGCCGTAGCGGGCGGCGGGCAGACGGTCTTCGTGGATCGCCGGCAGCGCCTGGCGCATATCGTTGTTGATGGTGCCCATTGCCTGGCGCAGCGGCGCGTCGGTGGCCCAGCGCTTGCCGGCATCGAGTTGCAGCGCCGGCGCGCCTTCGCCGTGGCCGTGGTCATGGCTGGTGGCGGCGAGGCTGGTGCCGGCGTGGCCGAGGGTGCCGGCGAGGATGATGGCGAGGGCGAGAGCGTAAGGTTTGCGGATCATCGATAGAACTCCATTGAGCGAGCCGGCGAAGTGCGGCTCCTGATGTTCTAACGCAGGCGCGACGGTTTTGTTCCATCGCGCCGTGCAATCCGTCATTTGCGGTGCAATTGCTCGATGCTGTCGGCGCCGAACGACTGCTGCGTGAGCACCTGGGCGAGCCGCGCGCGCTGCTGCGGTTCGAGGATCTCGCGCTCCTGCAGCAGCTGGTCGATGAGCAGGCGCTGCTGTTCGTTCTGCAGTTCGGCGATCTTCGCCTGCTCGGCGTCGATCACCGTGCGGTCCACCTGTTCGGCGAAGATCGCCTCGATCAGCCGGTTGCGGTGTTCGCCGAGGCTGGCGTTGGAGGCGCGCAGGTAGGCCAGGAACGGCGCCTCGGCATCGTGCCAGCGCTGCAGCTGGCTGGCGCTCAGTTGCAGCTCGCGCGACAGCTCGGTCGGTGCGCCGGAGGGCATCGGCAGGCCATCGCGACTGAGTTTCTGCCAGCCAAGGCCGGCGAGCACGCCGACGTTGACCAGCACGGACAGGACCAGGGCATTGCGCAGGGTGGTGTTGCTCATTTCAGGTTTACCTTCAGGTAGCAGAATTCGGGGCGCGCGCAGAGCGCGCCGGGTGGGGTGCTGCCGAGGACGGCGAGCAGGTCGTGGCTGGGTGAGCTGCCCGGCGGCTGGCCGGGCAGGGCATAGCCGAGCAGCAGGCCGAGCAGGACCGACGCCGCGGCGCCGATACCCTGCGCCCAGTGCCGGGCCCACCAGCTGCGCACGGGCGGCGGCGCGAAGGGCCGCTGCAGACGCGCCTGCAACTCGGCCGGCAACTCCGGGCAGGCCAGCGCACGCAAGCCCTGGCCGAGCCCGTCGAGTTCGGCCAGGGTGGCGCGACACTGCGGACAACCCGCCAGGTGGGCGGCGGCGTGGCGCTGTGCGGCGGCGTCGAGTTCGTTGTCGAGGTAGGCGGACAGGATCGCCATGTCCAGATGCTCAGTCATCGAGGGTGCCTCCGTTGGCCTGGCGATAGCCGTGCAGCAGCGCCTCGCGGGCGCGTGCCAGGCGCGACTTGACGGTGCCGGCGGCGAGCTGCAGCGTGGCGGCCAGTTCGTCGTAGGCCAGCCCCTCCACCTCGCGCAGCAGCAGGATCTCGCGCTGTTCGTGGGGCAGGCGGGCTAGCAAGCGTTCCAGCAATGCCAGATCGCGACCGGCCTGCAGTCGGCTCAGCGGCGATGGCGCTGGATCGACCGGCTCGGCCAGTTCCTCCGGCGCCACGTCGACGTAGCGTTGCCGCTGGCGCAGCGTATCCAGCGCGGCATTGCGTGCGATCTGCAGCAACCAGGTCTGCAAGCGTGCTTCCGGGCGCCATCTGGGCAGCGCCTGGAAGGCGCGGATGAACGTTTCCTGAGTCAGGTCAGCGGCCTCGTCGGCGCTGCCGAGCAGGCGACGGAGGAAGTGGAAGACCCGCGCCTGATGGACGCGCACTAGCGTGCCGAACGCCTGGCGATCACCACGCGCGGCCTGCTGGATGAGGTCCTGTTCGCTGTCGTTCATTAAGCGCTCGTCTGGGTTGACCGCGCAGGGCGCCGCTAAAACCTGCTGCGTTGCCAACGCCTCGGTTTTTACCGGTGCCCGTGCGCTGCCGGCCGGGTTGCCGCAGGGATATAACGCAACGGTTGGCGAAATGTTCCGGCTATTTTTGTCTCAGCGCGGAATCTTCACCCGGTCCTCGTCGAAGTCGCCTTTTTCCGCGTCGCGATGGCAGGCCACGCAGTTGAAGCGGCCGCCGACCGACTCGCGGGCGAACTTGGCTTCGCTGAGCTCGTCGTGTTTGTGCTCGAACCAGCGCGTCTGGCTGATGCGTGGCGGCTCGCCGGCGGTGGGTGACGGCTCCACCGGTAGGCGGTTGGCGGCCGAGGCGCGGACCAGGAAGTCGAGGATTTCCTTTTCCTGCACCGGGTCCAGCGACGCGTTGCTGCCGTAGTGATCGCCCAGGGTGCGCATCTGCTCGCGCCAGGCATCGGCAGGCAGCAGGCCGGGAGAATAGAGCATGTGGCAGGCCGCGCATTCTTCCTTCCACACCAGCGGTGCGTCGCTGGGTACCGTCAGGCGCTTGGGCCGCTTGTAGCCCTTGCGCTCTCGATGGTCGTCGTCATCGGCGAAGCTGAGGCCGGCCAGTACCAGGGTCAGGCCCAGCCCGGCGACGGCAGCGAGGGGTGCGATCTTCATGGCAGGCTCCTTATCTGATGCTGTCGATCCAGCTGATGAAGTCACCTTTTTCCTGCGCGGTGCATTCACGGGCGTAGACGTCGTCGCAGTTGCGGCGGAACCATTTCTCGACCTTCTTCAGGTCGGTGAAGCGCTCGGGGTTGGCTGCCGGCGCCAGCGGATCGACCTTGCGATGCGCCGGCGTCTTGCCGGGCTGACGCGGGTCGGCGGTGTGGCAGGTGGTGCAGCTCATGGTCTTGCCATTGCGCTGCTCCTCGGCGAAGTACAGCGCCTTGCCGCGCTCGGCGGAGAAACCGGCGAAGTTCGGATTCTCCTGACGCGCCTGGGCGGCGTAGCCGGGCAGCAGTGGGTGTTCGGTTTCGGCCAGGGCGGGCAGGCTCAGGCAGCAGGACAGGAGGATGATCCAGCGGGCTTTCATGGTGCGCTCTCCGGTTGGGAATGAGTGCAGCCTAGGCGCGCCGCCTTACGCCAAGCTGAACCGCAGCGGCTGGCGGCGTTCAGTTTCGTTTCAGCTCGCAGGAATACAAAGGCGGCATCCATTCAATGAGGATCGCCGTCGTGGCTGCTTTCAATCGTTTCCGTCTGTTCCACTGGCTGCTGGCCGGTTTCTTTCTTGGCGCCTACCTCAGCGGTGACGACGCCGAGACGCTGCATATCTGGCTGGGCTACGGCCTGGTGGCGCTGTTGGTGTGGCGCCTGCTGATCGTGCCGCTGCGCCTGCGCGGCTTCCCACAGCTGCTGCCGCCGAAGGGCCAGCGGAGCAAGCCGGGCCTGTCGAGCGTCGGCAAGTGGCTGACGGTCGGCGCGCTGGGCAGTTTCGCCATTGCCAGCGTGGTCGGCCTGGGTATGGTCGACAACGGCGATGTGCTGGCCGCCCTGCCGGGCGTGGGGCCGGATGTCTTCGGCGCTGCCAGCGACATCGATTTCATCGGCTGGATGGGCGATGCCGAGGAGGTGCACGAGTTCTTCGCCAATCTGGGGCTGTGGCTGATCGGCCTGCATGTCGGCTATGTGCTGCTGTTCCGCCGCAAGTCGGTATGGCCGATGCTGCGCGGCGTGCCCAAGGCGGGGCCGGCTTCGACTGCACCTTCGGCTTCGACGTCGACACCGGCAACGACGTCGGTCGCGACCGCGTTCGCATCGGCGCCAGCGCCTGCCGCCGGGGAGTTCACCCGTCTGCGCATCGTCTCACGCCAGGCCGAAACCGCCGACAGCTGCTCGTTCACCCTGCAGGTGCCGGCCGCCCAGCGCGCACGCTTTGCCGCGCAGCCGGGGCAGTTCCTCACGCTGAAGGTGCCCGCTGCCGAGCCGGCGCTGCTGCGCTGCTACTCGCTGTCGCAGCGACCGCAGGCGGATGGCGCGCTGCGCATCACCATCAAGCGGGTGCCCGGCGGCCGCGCGTCGAACTGGCTGCTGGACAACCTGCAGGCCGGCGATTGCATCGAGGCGCTGCCGCCGGCCGGCGTGTTCGTGCCGCGCAACCTGGATGACGATCTGCTGCTGCTCGGCGCCGGCAGCGGTATCACGCCGCTGATGGCGATCCTGCAGGCGGCGCTGGTCGAGGGCAGCGGGCAGGTACGGCTGTTCTATGCCAGCCGCGATGCCGCCTCGCTGATCTTTGCCGAGGAGCTGGCCGAGTGGTCTGCGCGTTACCCCGATCGCCTGCAGCTGCGCATCTGGCTCGATGCCGAGCAGGGTGTGCCGAGCGGCCCGGCGATTGCCACGAAGATCGCTGACTGGTCAGCCGCCGACGCCTTCATCTGCGGGCCGCAACCGTTCATGGATGCCGCGGGTGCCGCGCTGGGCGAGCGGGGTGTGGATGCGGCGCGTATCCATCTGGAACGCTTTGCCGCCGCAGCGCCGACGGCCGCACCGGGCGGGCGCCGCAGCCGCCTGCGGGTCGCGCTCGACGGTCGCCGTCACGAGCTGGACGTGCCGCGCGGCGAGGTGCTGCTGGAGGCCATGGAACAGGCTGGCCTGCAACCGCCGAGCGCGTGCCGCTCGGGTGTCTGCGCCGCCTGCAAGTGCCGGGTGGTGGAGGGCAGCGTGAGCATGCGCAGCAACCAGGTGCTGAGCGAAAGCGAGGTGCGTCAGGGCTGGGCGCTGGCCTGCCAAGCCGAACCGCGCAGCGCCGAACTGCAAGTCGAATACTGACGTGTGGGAAAGGCCGCTGGCCGTTTTCCACCCTGCGCATCGGGTGATCGACGGGGCGTAGGGTGGATAACGGCGCAGCCTTATCCGGCAGTACCTGTGCCTCTGGCCGGTGGAAAAAGCGATTGGCCATTTGCCGAGGGTGGAGTGGCGACGGTCACCGATGGATTTGCCGCAGGCCGAGCCGGCGCCGTGGCAGGGGTAGATCTCGATGCGTTCGCCGAGCGGCAGGTAGCGGGTGAACAGCGTGGCGTAGAGCTGCGCTGCCAGCTGCTTGGTGCTGTCCTCGCCGAGCAGGTCGGGGCGGCCGACGTCGAGGTTGAACAGCGTATCGCCGGTGAACAGCGCGAAGGGCGCTTCGCCCTGCTGGCTGTCACGTAGCAGCAGCGAGATGTGCTCGGGGGTGTGGCCTGGCGAGTGCAGCACTTCCAGGCTGACCTGACCCAGTTCCAGCACCTCGCCGTCGTCCACCTGACGCAGCCCGAAGGCGTAGTCCGCCGATGATCTCGGCGCCGCAGCGTTCGGCCAGCGCCTGGGCGCCGGAAACGAAGTCGGCGTGGATGTGCGTCTCGATGGCATAGGCGATGCGCAGGCCCTTGTCGCGCGCCAGGTCGAGGTAGACCTCGACGTCGCGCCGCGGATCGATCACCGCGGCGACGGCGGCCTTGCTGTCGCCCACCAGATAGGAAATCTGCGCCAGACCTTCGGTGTAGATCGACTCGAATACCAGCATGCGTGTGCCTCCGTAATCCGTGAGGGTTACGGATGTGAGCGCCGGTTGGCCGCCGGCGTTCAATCGCAGCGGGTCACTTGCGGACCAGCAGCACCCCGTGGTTTCGTCGGGGATGCGCTCCAGGTTCAGCCCGGCAAACTGGCGCAGGATCGTGGTTTCGTACAGCGCTTCCTCCATCGCTGGATCGCTGTAGCCGAACCAGTTCTGCAGCAGATGCACACGCAGCATCGCCATCAACGGGTAGGCCGGACGGCCACCTTCACCCTTCGGATAATGTGGCTCGATCAAAGCAATCAAGCCCTTCCACGGCACCACCCGATCCATCTCGATCAGGAACAACTCCTTGCGGGTTTGCTTGCGCTTGCCAGCGTACTCGGCGTCGGCGAAGGTCATCTGCTTCATCGGGAAACTCGGTGGGTGGGGTCGCGGTATTTTGCCAAATCAGAAAGTCTTTTTCAGAGTTTCCCTAGGCTGACAAGCCAAGCGCTGGATCGCAACCATCCATCACCTTATCCAGCTAGATCTGCCTCCTCCAATAAGTGCCGCACAAATCCCGGCGGGTGCAGATTTCCGGGAGGTTTGCGCCAGATCAGTTGGAGACGCTTTTCAAGCCCCGGGATGGGAAGAGCTACCAGCGCGCCACTGCGAACTTCGTCTTGTACTGCGGAAGCCATCACCAACGACACGCCGAGTCCCGCCCTCACTGCTTGTTTGACTGCCTCGGTGCTGCCTAGCTGCATACCGCTGCGAGGCACGCCCAGTTCGCCAAAGTATTCGGTCAGAAGCCGTCCGGTACCGCTACCCGGTTCACCTCCCAGCATCGGCAGGTCCACCAGACGATCACGTTCTATGCACCCTGCTTCAGCCAGCGCATGGTCGGGGCTGACGATAAGCACCAGCGGCTCGACCCGCCAGAGGCGGTATTCGAAGTCGGGGTGAGGTAGCCACCATTCCATGATCGCGGCGTCGAGCTGGCCCGCCAGTAGCTGGTCGGCCACATCCGGGTTGGCGGCGATGCGCAGATCCACCTCGCCCCTCTCATTTGCGGTCGTCAGATAGTTGCGCACGAATGGCTGGAGAAGGTAGGTGCCGATGTTGGAGCTGGCCCCGACGCGCTCACGATTGCCATGCAGGGCTTCTAGCGCCCGGGCGTGCATGTCGAGCAAGGCGGTCGCATGCGGCATGAAGGCCAGCGCCCGTGTGGTAGGCTGGCAGCCGCTACGACTGCGCTGCACCAGCGTTACGCCGACCTGCTCTTCAAGCTTCTGCAAGTGCTGCGACACCGTCGGCTGGGCCAGCCCCAACGCCCTCGCCGCGCTCTGAAAACTGCCTGTTTGAACGATCGCTACCAGGCTCTTCAGCCAGACCGGATTCAACATGCGGCAGGCTCGGCCTTGGGCAGACGGTTCGCAGCGTTGATTGGGCGCGCACCTGCCAATACCTGGATGATGTTCTGCGCTGCACAACGTTCAATCTCCAGGCGCACCGCGCGCACTGCCGACCCTATGTGCGGAGTGAACAGCGTATTCGGATGCGCGAGCAGCGCAGGATCGATCAGCCGCGGCCGGTCCGCGCGAGCCCAGTCTTCCATTTCGAATACATCCGCCGCATACCCGCCGAGCTGGCCTCGCTCAAGCGCCGCGAGCACGGCGGCTTCATCCACTACCGAACCACGACAGGGGTTTACAAGCAGAGCGCCCGGCCGTACGAGGGCAAGCAGCTCGGCGTTGACCAGATGCTGGGTATCGGCATTCAAGGGAAGCGCCAGCAGGATGAAGTCCGAGCTGGCGAAGAGTTCGCTGCACGCCACCTGGCGCAGGCCGAGCCGTTGCTCGGTTTGTGTATCCAGAGCCTTCGCCTCGTGGTACTGCAGGGTCGCGCCCCATCCCTGCAAGCGATCAGCCATGGCCAGTCCGATGGCGCCCATGCCAAGGATGCCGACCGTAGCGTTATCCAGCCCCGTGCCGTAGAACTGTGGTTGCCAGCCCTGGAACTCGCCAGAGCGGACGAACGCATCTGCTGCCCGCAGATGCCGCCCCAGCCCCACCGCCAGTCCGATCGCCAGCTCGGCAGTCGGGACCGTCAACAGATCAGGCACGAAGGTCAGCCAGACCCCGCGGGCAGTACAGGCGTCCACATCGAAATTGTCGAAGCCCTTGAGCGCGCAGCCGACTACACGCAGCTCAGGGCAGGCTTGAAGAAAGTCTGCATCGACCCGATCGGGCATGAACGCCATCATCGCCTGAGCATCGCGACAGCGGCGCAGAATTTCCTCGCGCGTCAGCGTGCTGTCGGTCTGGTTGGTCATCAGCTCGCAATGTGGCGCCAGCAGTTGCAGGATCTCATCGTGTACTCGGTGAGTTATAACGAGTTTCGGCAGCATGGTTTGTCCTATTTGAAACGTTTGCGCAGCACGCCACTGAAGGCGTCTACTAGCGTGACCATGGCCAGGATGACCAGCAGGATTGCTGCAACCTCCTGGTACTGCATGATGCGCAGCGAGCCCATGAGTTCGAAGCCGATACCGCCGGCGCCAACCATGCCCATCACGGTGGAGGCGCGAAAGTTGTATTCCCAGCGGTAGATCGCCACGTCGGCGAACTGCGGCGTCACCTGTGGCAAAACCGCGTGCAGCAGCACTTGCATCGGCGTAGCCCCCGCCGCCCGAGCGGCTTCCACCGGCGCTTCGTCGACGTGCTCGATGGCCTCGGCGAAGAACTTGCCGACCATGCCGACCGAATGCAGACCCAGGGCAAGCACGCCCGGCAAGGCGCCGAACCCTACGGCTGCAACGAAGATGATGCCCATGATCAGCTCCGGCACCGACCGCAGGGCATTGAGCAGCACCCGGGCAACACCGAACACAAGGGGGTGCGGCGCCGTATTGCGCGCTGCAACGAAGGCCACCACCAGCGAGAACACCACTGCGATGGCCGTACCGGCGATGCTCATCGCCAAGGTGTCGATCAAGGGGCGAATCCAGCTTCGATAGCCCGAAAAGTCTGGCGGCATGGCCTCGCCTGCCAGGGTCGCGATGGAGGGCAGCCCGTTCAGCAGCGTGGTGGCATCGAGCAGCCCCACGTACCAGCAGGCCAACAGCACCACTCCGAATACAATCGCCACCTGCCCCAGCTGGCGCCACCAACCGAGGCCGAAGCCTCGAAGGATGTGCTCGCGTTGCTCTGCAGGCAGCGCCTGCACGTCGTAATGAGTAGACATATCGGTGCTCACATCGTGGCGAAGTCGAGGCCGAGCAGCGATCCCATGTTGCGGATCACATCGTAGTCGGCGTCGGTGATTGGCGCGAAGGCCTCGGCCTTGAAGTTGCGCAGCACTTCGGGATCGTCGATACCGACGAATACATCCCGCACCTTGGTTTTCAGCTCGGGGCTCAGGTTCGAGCGCATCGCCCAGGGGTACTGGGGGTATTCGCCGCTGTAACCAAGTACTTTCACCTTGCTCGGATCGATTAGGCCACGTTCGGCTACGTGATTGAAAATTACCTCCGACAGCCCACCCGCATCGGCGTTGCCGTTCGCCACGTTGACGGCAACGGCGTCATGCGTGCCCACAAAATGTTGTT
Source organism: Pseudomonas sp. E45-MNA-CIBAN-0222 (assembly GCF_040310405.1). Taxonomy (NCBI): domain Bacteria; kingdom Pseudomonadati; phylum Pseudomonadota; class Gammaproteobacteria; order Pseudomonadales; family Pseudomonadaceae; genus Pseudomonas; species Pseudomonas sp. E45-MNA-CIBAN-0222. The sequence continues at coordinate 2,057 of NZ_JBEOPU010000029.1, read as the reverse complement.
CGTAGTCCTGCCCACCCGTCAAATCGGCCGTCTCAAGAAGCACGGTTTTGGGAATCAAATGGCTGGACGTCGATGCCCGGTCACCATAGGCCATCTTCTTGCCCTTAAGGTCGGCATACTCATTCACGCCTGACGCCACATTGGCGATAATCACCGAGCGATAGGTCGGCTTGCCGTCGATGACCATGGCAGCGAAGGGCTCGATGTCGCTTTTGCTTTTGGCCATGACGTAGGACAGCGGACCGAAATACGCCAGGTCGATACGGCCAAAGCGCATCGCCTCAATCATCGAGGAATAGTCGGTGGTTACGATCAGCTGCACCTTCTTGTCCAGATGCTCTTCCAGATAATCCTTCAGCGGCTGGTTACGCTTGATCAGCTCGGAGGCGTTTTCGTCCGGCAGCAGGGCAACCTTTAGCACATCCGGATCGGCATCGGCCGCTAGGGCGGACAAACTTGAAACAGCGGACAGCAAGCAAGTCAATAAGAGCGCGGATAAGCGTTTCATCGGGACATCTCCAGTGAAGGTTCGAGCATGACAGGTGGTTCAGCCGGAGCATTCGCTGGCTGAGTCGTAGAGCGGCCTGCATAGATGCGCTCAAGCTGCGCATCGGTGAGTTCCGAGGGCGCGGCATCGAAAACGATCTGAGAATCGGCCAGCCCGACGACGCGATCGGCGAAGCGGCGGGCATATTCGAGTTGATGCAGCGAAACGATGGCGGTGATGCCGTCTTCCTTGCAGATGTCGCGCAGCAATCCGAGAACACGGACCGAAGTGGCCGGGTCGAGACTGGCTACCGGCTCATCGGCCAGAATGATCGCCGGCTGTTGCGCTAGCGCACGCGCGATGCCTACCCGCTGCTGCTGGCCACCGGACAGTTTGTCCACCCGGCTTAGCGCCTTGTCTGCCAGACCGACCCGAGCGAGGCAACTGAGCGCAATCTCCTGATCGGCACGCGGCAGAGGAAACAGCGAGCGGAGCGTGTTGTGAAAGGCCAGCCGACCGGTAAGCACATTAGCCAGTGCGCTTTGACGTTCGATTAGCTGGTGGTGCTGAAAGATCATGGCGGTACGCCGACGATGCTGACGCAAGGCCGAGCCGCTGCCGAGCTCACCGAGTTCGCTGGTGACACTGCCGCCAGTGGGCGTGACGAGTCGATTGAGACTACGGAGCAAGGTCGACTTGCCTGCGCCCGAGAGACCAAGCAGCACGGTGAACTCACCACGCCGAAATGCAATCGAGGTATCGCGTAGGGCTGTCACGCCGCCTGGATAGACGACGCTCAACCGGTCGACCCGCAGCACGGCGTCCTGTATCGGATGGGGCGTCATTTGATCACCTTTCGCAATATTGCTGGCCGCACAATTGCGGTTCGCGATGCAAAGGGTAGAAATTCCTTGTTAACGCACTGCTTCTAAAGGATGACATTTCGATGAATACTTCGAATCTGCCGTAGCGGGGCGGCAAGCGAAGCCGTGGAAGAACGGGCGCAACGTAGCGTCTTTCTTCACGCGGGATACAGGAGGCTTTGATTGATACTGCTGCGGATTCGCTACAGTAACGTTGGGCCAGAACGTAATGCCATCCAAGCAAGAGAGCGCACACTAGGGAAACACGGTCTGCTCTCGCCGCCTGGATACATCAAGCACAGCTCCGGAGCCAGGACTGCCTTTTCCCGAGCAGGCTGCATACATCAGACCATCTATCCACTCGTCAATACGCTCGTATCGTCAAAGGCTGGGTAAAAGCCATTGGCCTAGATCCTGCCATATATGGCACACACACGATGAGACGTACGAAGGCATCGCTGATCTATCGCAGGACGAAGAACCTACGGGCGATTCAAATTCTGCTCGGCCATACGAAGCTTGAGAGCACCGTCCGATATCTTGGGATTGAGGTCGATGACGCTCTGGAAATGGCGGAGCAGACCGAGGTCTGACCATATATTGCGACGGTCGAAGTCAGACCGTCGCTAACCGGCCGATTCTGTTGAAAAAGTAGGTTTAGCGGCGGCCTGCCGATCAGGTGTGCCTGCTGTCGAAGTGGCTGCAAG
>NZ_JBEOPU010000028.1:0-15633 GCF_040310405.1 Pseudomonas sp. E45-MNA-CIBAN-0222 | reverse complement strand
GCTTGCAGCCACTTCGACAGCAGGCACACCTGATCGGCAGGCCGCCGCTAAACCTACTTTTTCAACAGAATCGGCCGGAAGCGGTCACCTGCTAGAGGCAGCTTTCGGCCAATAGCTGCCCGTCGTGGTCGTCGGTTTCGGCCGAGGCTGTGTAAAAATACTTTTGAGCAGACGCAGTCGTCGAAATCGACGCAGAAATCACGCCTCTACGAAAATTCTAGCTCTTGGAATGGCCGAACTAGCGCAGATTTAACGTAGGAACCTGACCAACTCCGCGCCGCCGACGCAGAGGTGAAACGCCGAGAGGCAGTAGGGTGGCCCCTCGACTCAAGTCTGTGCAGTTGCTCACCAGCTACTGCGCCTGACGAATCATATCGGCGGCTTTCTCGGCAATCATGATGGTCGGTGCATTGGTGTTGCCGCCAGTCACTGTCGGCATGATCGAGGCGTCCACCACCCGCAACCCCTCAAGCCCGTGTACACGCAATTGCGCATCGACCACGGCCAACGCATCAGAGGCCGGCCCCATCTTGCAGGTACTGGTCGGGTGGTACTGGGTGTCGGCCCGCGCCCGGATATCGGCAATAATGCCTGCCGTGTCATCGCGCTGGACGGGATAGAGCATCTTGCCGCGCCACGGTTGCAGCGGGCTGCTTTGCAGAATGTCCATCTGCAACTGCACACCCTTGACCAACAGCTCGAGGTCGCGTGGATCGGCAAGAAAATTGGGGTCGATCTTCGGTGGCACTCGCGGGTCGGCGCTGGCCAGTTTGACCGTGCCACGGCTGTAGGGGCGCAGCACTTCAACATGGCAGGAAAAGCCGTGCCTGGTGTGCATTTTGCGACCGTGATCATCAACCAGCGCCACCACAAAAACCAGTTGCAAGTCAGGTGCTTGCACCTCGGTTGAGGAGCGTACAAAAGCCCCGGCTTCGGCGATCGAACTAGTGATCATGCCGGTACGCTGCTTGCGCCATTCGAACACCCCCTTGGCCATTTTTATAGCGCCATTCAAGGACAATCCGAAGGTCTGGCTGTCGCTGGCACTGATGTAGCTCTGCACGTGATCGATGTGATCTTGCAGGTTTTCGCCGACGCCAGGCAGGTCGTGTACCACGGGTATGCCCACCGCCTGCAAGTCCTTGGCCGGGCCTATACCCGAGAGCAGGAGCAGCTGCGGCGAACCAAAGGTGCCTGCACTGAGGATGACTTCACGACGCGCCCGGACTTCCTTAGCTTCACTGCCCTGGTAATAGGCAATGCCACAGGCGCGCTTGCCTTGCATGATGATCTTGGCCGACAGCGCATGGGTCTTCACACATAGATTGGGGCGCGACAGGTTAGGCGTCAGATAAGCCTTGGCTGCACTGCAGCGCTCGCCATTTTTCTGCGTTACCTGGTACATGAACGAACCGAATTGATCGACGCCGTTGTAGTCGCGGGTGGTCGGTATGCCATTGAGCACTGCGGCATCGATAAACGCCTTGCTCAGCTCACTTGGCGTGCGCAGTTCGGCAACGTTCAGCGGGCCACCCGCGCCGTGGTATTCGCTGGCGCCGTGGGTCTCGTTGTTTTCCGCACGTTTGAAGTACGGCAACACATCCTCATACGACCAACCAGGATTGCCCAGGCTGGCCCAATGGTCGTAGTCCCAGCGGTTACCGCGCACATAGAGCATGGCGTTGATGGAGCTAGAACCACCCAGCGTCTTGCCACGCGGCTGGTAACGCTTGCGGTTGTCCATGTGCTGCTGCGGGACGGTGTCGAATGCCCAGTTGTTGTAAGAGGTTGCCACCATGCCAACGAAGCCGGCCGGGGCGTGAATCAACACGCTCTTATCCGGCCCGCCGGATTCCAGCAAACAGACAGACACACTGGGGTCTTCGCTCAGGCGACTGGCCAATACACAGCCTGCCGAACCGGCACCGACAATGACGTAATCAAACTCTTCGTACTGCATTCTGATGGCTCTCGCTTCTTGTACTTTTTATGGCGGATTTCAATCAGCGCCGCTTCTAATGGGCCGTTGTGCCCGATGCGTGGTTCTCTAGGCTGTGGTGCCTGCGAATGAGCACTCCACTGCGCCGTGCTCGCCCATCACCATGCGCACGTGATCGCCAGGACCGACGTCGAGCATCGGCGCCAGCGCTCCGGTCAACAGCACATCTCCGGCACGTAATGGCTGGCCGCGCCGGGCCAGCTTGCGCACCAGCCAAAGGCCGGTGGCGAGGCAGTCATGCAGCGCTACGCTGGTGTCGAGCAGCACCGGCTGGGCATTTTTATGCAGGCTGATCAGCAGGTTTGGCGTAGGCAGTTGCGCCAGCGGCACGGGCTGATCACCCAACACATAAAGCCCGGATGAAATGTTGTCAGCGACCGCATCCATCAAGGTCAACTGCCAGCCGATGATGGCCGAGTCGTTGATTTCCAGTGCCGGCACCGCACCCGCAATACAGGCCAGAAACTGCTCATGGCTGATCTCGCCAGCCGGCAGATCGTGGCCGAGCACCAATGCCAGCTCGATCTCGACTTTCGGTTGCAGCAGGCGCTCCCAGGCGATGGCTTCACCTGAGAGGCACGCCGTGTCCGCGAACAGCCGCCCATACACCGGCTCGTCGACCTTGAGCGCTGCACGCAGGGCCGCCGAGGTCAGCCCAGCCTTGGCCCCGCAAAGACGGCGGCCTTGAGCCAACGCCTGCTGCATGCCAGCGGCTTGCACGGCATAGGCTTCATCCAGGTTGGCCAGGGCGAAAGTTTCGCTAACCCGTGGCACGGGATGCCGCTCGAGCCGTGCCGTTGCCAGGCAGTGGGCCGCGCCGAGCAGGCGCGGTTCGGTAATTGCCACCGGCGCACTCATCGGCTGGGTACTTCGCCGATCACGGTGGTGCGGAACATTTCGCGCCGCATGCCGTGGTAGTCGGCCACTGGCATATGCCAGGTGCTGCGGTTATCCCAGATCGCCAGGGTTCCCTGACGCCAGCGCATACGGCAAGTGAAGGCTTCCGAGGTGGCCAGTTTGAACAGGTAGTCAAGCAGTGGACGCGACTCTTCCGTACGCAGGCCTTTGATGCCTGTGGTGTAGGCCGGGTTGATGAACAACACCTTTTTCCCGGTTTCCGGGTGGCGGGTTACCAACGGGTGGCTGCGCTCGTCAGCCGAGGTATCGCTACCGTAGTTGATCGCCATGTTTTCCAGCAGCGCGTTGTGCTTGGCGTTAACGCCATAGGCCATTTCCGGGCTGTGCACCGCGTCGAGGTTTTCCAGCAGCGCTTGCATCCCAGGCGATAGCCACTCATACGCCAGGGCCAGATTGGCGTAGCAGGTATCGCCGCCATAGGGAGGAATGTCGTGCCCATAGAGCAGGGTGAATGCTGGCGGGCGCTCCTGAAAGGTCCAGTCGGTATGCCAAGCACCACCGAATACGAAGGGTGCTTTTTCGGAGGCTTCCTTGACCACGTGTACCACGTGCGGATGATCGGCCATGCAGGTCACATAGGGTTCGCGGCCAAACTCACCGAGGTGCTGGGTAACCCGCTCCAGGTCAGCAACGCTCAGGGCCTGGTCGCGGATGAAGATCACCTTGTGGGCGAGCAGCGCCTGGCGCAACTCGGCAAAGCCCTCGTCGCTCAGACGCGTCAGATCAAGATTTTCGACGTCCGCACCGATGGCGCCGGTGGTCGGGGTTACACGAATGTGACTGTAACTGGCAGCACGGTTATGGCTAGGCAGGGTGTAGATGAACTCGCTCATGGCTCGCACTCTTTTGTTGTTGGAGTGCTTACAGAATGCGTGGCGGCTGCTAGGCTAGCCATGATTATTACAGCCAAAAAATGATAATTACCGCCAAGACTATTTTGAATGGAGGGTTGCCCGGTGGACTGGCGCCAAAACCGTGCCCTGACGGGCGTACGTTACCTGCTAGAAACCGCCCAGGCCGAAGGGGTGGAGGCCGCGAGCTGCCTGATAGGCAGCGCCATCTCCAGCGAAACACTGCAGCAGCGCAACGCGCAGATCGAGGCCTGGCAAGAGCTGGCGGTAATCCGCAACTTGCTCGAACACGCCGGCCGACCGGGCCTGGGATTCGCTGCCGGGCAGCGCTATCACCTGACGTCACTGGGCTTGCTCGGTTTCACCATGCTCGCCAGTCGCACGCTGGGAGAGGCGTTTGCCACCTTCAGCCGTTTTCAACTGTTAGCGCTGACGCTGTGCCCGGCGCGAATCGAAGTGGAGCGACGCGGTAGCTGGTTACTGTTCGATGCCAGCGTACTGCCGCAGGATGCTCGCGCCTTTGTTATCGAGCGCGGACTCTCCGCGTGCCTGGGCGTGGCGTGCGAGTTACTGCAGCGCCCCCTTGCCCCCCTGGCTATCGAGATGACCAGCAGCGCACCTGCGGATCTCGCCGCGTTGCAGGGGGAATTTGCCTATCCGGTGCAGTTCGAGGCCGGGCGCAACGGCATCCTGTTTTCCAATGCCGACCTGACCTTCACCCTGCCGCAGGCGCACATCAGTGCCCACAGTGAGGGCGAGCAACTGTGTGAGCGGCTATGTACCGAGATCTCCCACAGCCTGGTCAAGGCGCCCACCGCGCGTTTGGTGCAACAGGTGTTGATCCGCGACTCGGCCACGCTGCTCAGCAGCCGGATGGTGGCCCAGCGCCTGGGCCTTTCCGAGCGCACCTTGTTGCGCCGTTTGGCGAGTGAAGGTCACTCGTTCCAACAGCTCAACGAGCAAATCAAGCAGCGTTTGGCCGAGCGCCTGCTGAGCGACTCGCGTCTGGACCTTACCAGCATCGCCCAACGTCTAGGCTACGCCGAGGCGGCCAGTTTTTCGCGGGCATTCAGTCGCTGGACTAACAGTCCGCCCGGAAAGTGGCGCTGCCATGCGCACCTGCGCGAAGCTTAGCGATCCATGTACAGTCGACAAACAGTTAACGTCCGCTTGGGGTCCAGGCTGTGTGAAAACGTTTTAGAGCGAGTTTGGCAGTCAGAATCGCAATCAAAATCGCGTTCCTACGCAAAGTTCAGGTCTGGCTGACCAACCAAACGCTGGCAGATTTTACGTAGCAACGCAGACTTCAAAACGACGCATGCGTTTTCACCCAGCCTGGGTCGGAAACAGCCCTTGGTGAGCGACCGCTATTGGCCGGTAGTTGCCATTGTGAAAGACGGCTTTCGGCCAAAAAGCGGACTGATTTGCTCAAGACTGAAAAGGGGCTCACAGGCGCCTCGGAGGTCCCTGCCCTATGGGTCTATAGCATCAGATCATTTTGCTGGAATGTATCTACCCGTACCGATGATGGTGAGCGACTTCGACCCACGTGTCATCGCGACATACAAATGCTTAGCGTCAAGCGAGTCTGCATCAAGGATGACGGCATGGTCGTATTCCAGACCTTTGACCAGCAGCGTTGTCCCAATGAGCTTCCTGTGGCTGAGAGGCCGCCCCGTATGCCTCATTTCGCGCTGGTACAGGTTTGCGGCCTCTGAGAGAGTTGCGCCTTCTCCATCTATGTGTAGCTTCAGCACGTTGAGTAAGCGATACAGGAGGTCACGGCGATAGGGCGATGTTTCTGGATTTGACTTCAACGCCAGAAAAAACGACTTGAGGTGGCTGCTGGATGGGTTGTTGAGGTAGTCATTCGCTGCATGCAGGACTAGGGGGTACTTTGTGCTTTTACTAAGTTTCGCCACCTCGCATCTCTGGGTTCCGGCAGTCAAGGCCTTGGTCACGCCAGTAAAACACTTCTTCGCAAAATCCAAGGCGAGAAGAAATCCCGCTTGGGCAGTCTTCGCGGCTCCGAGCTTCTTGATGAATAAGTGAAGGTCTTTGCCTTCAACTTCCTCGATAGAAGAAAATCGACCTGCCATGCTTCGGGCCAAAAGGTGGGTCTTACTCTTGGACTTGGGATCTCCACCGTGCAGAGCAATCACGCTCTCGTTGTGCCCTAGCTGGCCGCAGAGCGATGAATACTGTTTGGCCTCCAGAAACGCGGGGGCGGTTGCAACGCGAATCACGCTGCGTGGCAGTCCACCAACTAGATCAATTTTCTGCCCCTGCTCAATCTTCTTCCGCGCCTCGTTCAGCCAGGCGCCCAGCTCATGTGCTTCAGCCTGTTTCCAACGCCAAGGGGTGTCTAGCTCGCCCAGGCAGTCGAAAGTGGGATACACGCTTGCGTTCCAGTCCACAGGCTTACCATCCTCAAAGTCAAAGATGGCCTGCAGGGGATCGCCCAGGATCCGGCAGGGAAAGACATCTGCCAAGGCGCAGACCAGCGAGTGCTGTGAATCGGAGCAGTCCTGGTACTCATCTACATAGACTCCCGTGTAAGTGGCCGATACGACATGGCGAATGAACTGCTTCTTCAGCAATCCCGAGCAGCTTTCATAGAGCTTGCTCCACTGCTTGCTGGTCGGATTTTCAGTCGCCCAACCGGAGCTTTTGGGGTAGGCCAAACAAAGGCGCAGCGCCCAGCTTGCAATCGTATCCACCTGATATTTGGAGGCAGGAACACCAAGTAACGTCATCTTGGTTTTTATCGAGTTTACGCCCGCAAAGGTGTGAGTCAGGATCAGTTGCCGGCCGCCAGCGGCCCGCACTGCCAACGCAATGAGGTGCGTCTTGCCGTATCCAGCAGGTGCGATAACGTACCCTCGGTTTGGGCAGTTGCTGAGTTTGGTTGCTAGCTCCTCAGACATGTTCTGTCCATGCCCAAAGCTTGCCGAGCTCAAGTGCAAGGTTCTTTTGGGCGAAATCAGCGTCGAGGAAGGCTTGGCTTACCGCCTTAAACCATAAGTCACCCCTAGTGGTGTCCTTGAACCAGCAGGACTTCTTCGCCGCAACACCTATGGCTGTACGCAGCTCAGGACGATCTATCCAAGTGCCAGTGTCCTTATCTAAATCACCTGCAAGGAACCTAGAGCGCACATGGTCGTACACAGGGAAGCTCAGCTCGTCTTGAGCGAGTTTTAAACTAGCTAGCACGCTTGGCCACGGAAGATCCTGAAAGGCCCTCTCCTCAAGTGAAAGCTTGTCGCTCCACATCAGAACTGGGATGTTCAGAGCCGCTAGCTCTTTCTCATCCTTTGGAGAGAACTGATCTTCGGCGTCACCATCAGCGAGCACCGTCACGTCATAGCCAAGCGATTTGAAGGCTTTTGCAAGTGCCTTTACCTTGCTGCCTCCCTTTGCATCTAGCAGCGCAACACCGTGGAAGGAAAACGGATCCTTCTTGCTCGCCATCTGGAAGTCGTCAAAACCCCTCAGGAAGCCGACCTCTGTTGCGCCTTCGCAAACCACTACCTTCTTTGCCAGAAATGCTTCGGTGCTTGATCGAATCTTCCCTTGAACCTCGTGATCCTCAAGGCCTTCTTTGGCAGCGGAAACGATCTGAACCACGCCGTCGGAATTGTGAACTACATGAAGCTCATTCACGGTGAGTTCGCGCAGCACGGCTGGAGAGTGGGTCGTGAGGAAGTACTGCCCTCGTTCGTCATCTCTCACGTGCTTGATCAGGCGGGTGATCCGGTGTGGCTCTAGGCCAAACTCCACCTCATCAAACAAGGTGATGTGGCCTTCTTCTAGCCCCACAGTTTGAATGCCACACAGCAGCATCCGGCGCGATCCAAGGCCCAACTGACGTAGCGGCATGTCGCCGTCGTGCAGCGACAGCCCGCCCACTTTCAGATTTATGGAGCTCAGATCAAGGTGAGCTTTGTAGGAATCCACCACAGGTACGCCGAGCAGCTTGGCCATCTCTTGTGATTTCGCCGCCGCGGCATCGAAGTTCACAAGATTGGCATCACGATCAGTGTCCAGCGATGTCCTGGCGTTTCTGGAGACATTCGCCAGCAGCTCATTCAAGCTCTGTGCTTCCGTGATCTTGGCCAGCGCTGTTCCATTCGCCCAGGACAGTTGCTTCTCACTGTACGCACCGATCAGGCCCACACTGACTTTGTTTCTGTCAGCTTGCTTGAAGGGTGTCCCCTCGGGGTTGCGATCACAGACCACGATCCACTTCGGCTCCAGATCCTTTTCGACCGTGAGCCGTACGGTCAAAACATTCTCCAGATGGTCGTCCGGCTCGTCCGTGAGAGTTCGAGCAGCTGCGTTCCAGCCGCGGAGGTAGGGGCCGTACTTGTGTAGCGAGCAGAACTCTTCAGCCAGTTTGCCAATCGTGACTTCTATGGCGATGGTGTTCTCGACCTTGCATTGATAGAAGTCTGAATCGCTGAGCGTGAGATTCCATTGGGGATAGAACGTAAATCGGATTGCCTCCAGGATTGTCGACTTGGAGGAGTCGCCCTTCCCTATGAGACAGAAGATGTCGGATTCAGGAAGGGCCCAGTCAAGCTCTTTCACCCCACGAAAGTTCTTGATCGTAATTTTTCTGATTTTCACCGAGCAACGTTCTCCATAACTTCGTATTGAAACTGGGGGCTCTGCTCATGTCACAGTCGCCACAGCTCGTCCTTGGTGGTGCTATGCCTTTTTACCCTCTAACCGCAGCATAAGACACCCGACCTTGAAAGGAGCAATGTCAGTCCGGCAGCGGTTAGGCAAGACCATGTTCTGAAGGCTTGAGGTAGTCAGGTAATGGTGACAAGGCGAAGGATGCGGTCGACCGGGCGGTACTCCAGGGCCACAACTACACGTTCCGGGTGGCCGCCAACTCGCGGGAACTCAAGCAGGATGTTGAATTTGCTGAGCTGATGGGTCGGTTGGCTCACCCACTCAAGGTTGTACAGGTAGTTCATCCGCAGGCTGCTTCGGATTGCGGTCTCAAGCTCGGCCTTGGTCAGTTCTGCCAAGCCGGCCTTTTGCAGTTTTCCTAGCTTCGTGGTCTGAAGGTACTTCTCGAACTTGGCATCCTCAATGAGGACCGTGAACTCTGCCAGCGGTGCTACAGCAGGCGACATGGCCCTTACCGCGATCTCCAGGTCGTCGTCGGTGACATCGAGCAGCAGGCGTTCAGGCTTGTACGAGAGGAATGTGCCGAAGTAGATCGACTGAATGCTCCTGAGTCGGAAACCTTGTTTCACGTAGTCATGCTGGTGGAGGTTGAAATCCTGCGTGTTCGGTCGATCATCTTCGTGCCCCATGATGACTGTGCTGCCATGCTTGATCACATAATTCATCAGGTTCAGCGACGTGAAGGTTTTGGCTGCGCTTGAGTAAGTGCACGGCAAGTAGCCTACGTAGGCAGGAAGCTGCTGGAGTTTGGAGGCGACGGCAGAAATAGCACCTTCGGACAGGTTGTTCACGTACAAGACGAAGCACGTATCGGGCAGACGAAAACTCGGTTTTGTGCTGACTACTGCGGGATCCAGCAGCTTGCGCGCAAGCCGATCGCCCGAGCCGAAAAGCTCTCCGCCCAGGATGCTGTGGGTCGTTTGGGCATCCAGCGCGCTAAATAGCGCTTCGGCGCACTCCACTCCAGGCACGAAGCTCCGGGCACAAAGATCCGTATCGAAAAGGAACGCCGCCTCGTGCTTTGTTGGTTGCGGGGTCAGGGCTGTTCTGAGCGCAGCGTAGTCGATCCCCTTGGCTTTAAGGATACCGACGCACTCGCCATGAAAATTCTGTATTTCAGCAAAGGTACGTGCATCGCTGAGGGAAAAGCACTCACGCATTACAGGGAGCAGAATGTTGCCGCGAGCGTTCAGGGTATGAATTGAGGGCATGTCCTAGTACCTACAGCGCGAGTGCGTAAGCATACGCGTTCAGGTATCCCCTTCCGGAATACAAAAAGGCAGCTATTGGCCGGGCGCTGCCGGTGAGCGACACCCATGTGTCCAAGATTACGTAACAGATACCTGAGCGTTGACGACGTAAAGGTGGAAACCGCTATCAAAACCAGAGCTAGATACAAACGCTCTATAGCCTAAGGAATTCATGATTGTCCGCTGAAATGACCACATCACCTCAGCCGTCAGCGACCTCAGTCCTACGATCCAAGTCTCGCTGATCATTAAGAGCCACGGCGTCCGCACGCATTCGAGCAGGCACTGTATCTCTCACCTTTGAAAAGTCAGCATCGCTTGCAGGCTTAACCTTAACCGCTTCTGCACGTCCAAATCTTTTATCGCCATAGCGGCTAATCGAATCGGTAGCCTGGTGCCCCATGACGTATGCCATTTCTATTGCGGACATGCCTGAGGCTTTCAGATTTGAGCCGAACTGGTGACGAAGTGTGTACATACTCGGCACCTTCCTCCTACCGAATAGCTCAGTAGCGACTTGGTGAAGCGCAACGCGTATTGAATCCATACTGCGCGGCTGACATTTAAAAGCAGCGAGAGCGTTTCTCAAGATATTGCAGACGTCTCCATCAGCCTCAAGCGTTCGGCTAGCGCCGCGTAAACCGTTGTGGCTAAGCTTTGCACCGGATATATGGATGCGCCGGCCATCGATAGAAATTCCGTTAAGCTCGCATGGTCGCGCTCCGGTAAGAGATATCACCATTAAAGCTCCCGCTTCGACAGGCATATCTCGTTCAGCCAGACACCGTAGCCACGCTTCGAAATCAGCGGTAGAAAGCTTCTGCGGACGTCGCTGCTTTTTCTTTCGCGGCAGATTTAACACAGTGACCGGATTGAGCGTACGATTGATTTCTTGGGCAGCCCAGAAATTTCCTCGATGCTTTTGATCAAACGCCAAAGCGTTACGTAGGCGCCGGTAATAATCCGGGCGGTAATCAGGGGCCGCCCGTAGTAAAGCACCAATAATATTGAGCTCATCAAGCTCAACGCCCTGCATCCGAGTCGCATAAAAATTACTGGCCAAACTAATATAGGCGCTTTGAGTCTCTGCATTCATATTATTCTTCTTATTATTATTTGCGTGACACATGCCACACAATCAATTATTGCAAATACGAAAACAAAAAAACAACAACCAGAGCATTATTTTTTATATAACCCCAAAAGCCAAACATTGCAAAGGTGCAAAAATTCTATCCTTTCTATATCGCATTCCGGACTTTGGTTCGTTGGCCAAGGACGATATCGTATCCACAACGCTCACTTAACCATAAAATAATACATGCGCAGGCCATGACATCACAGAACTCCCCGATACAGTTGCTCACAGCCCCCAGTAATACTGCTTGATCTTCTGCGCCATCAGCCTACGACGTTCAGCCAGAAACTCATCAAACCGTTCAGGCCGGTAGGCGGCCAATTCTTCCGGTAAGCAGTTGGCGGCCAAGTTGCCTTTGAGGTCATCCAGGCAAGTGATGGCTCCATAGCGTGCTTCACCCGACTCACACTGGGCTAACACATCGGCCATGTAGGTAGCCGGTGCGGTATGGCCAATTTTGATGTTCACTTCCTGCTGTACAAACACGAAGTTAGCCACCTGGTTGTACCTGCTCTTGGCCAACCCTCGATTCTTAAGGAAGTTCTTCGGGAAGATATGGTGGATGTCGCCATGATGCGTGAGCATGTCACGCACGGTGATGTCCTTAGACAGGAAGCCCTTGTCACCCCGATTGGCCTGCGCGGCCCAGAACACCTTGATGGCCGGAGCATTCACTGAAGAGGTGTTCAGCGCCTGCGGCAAGCCGAAGTCCCAGAAGGCGTCGGAAAGGTCAGCCGATTCGATCTCCGCCAACACATCAGCAAACGGCCGGTCGTGTACAGCTTTGATGTCCTTGTCGAACCGTGACTCCGGCGATCCAGAGTAGCGGCCAGTGAGCAGCGACATCACGAACCAGCGACGCACCCAGCTTTCGATATTGGGATTGTTGCCTAGGTCGCGTTTGAGCTTGAGATAGAGCACGTAAGCAAAGTTCAGTGCGTTTACCGAGCCGATCAGTGAGCTGTCCACGTAGCCAGCCGAGCGGATGATCATCAGGAAGCGCTTGAAGTGCGTCTCGTTGATGAACTCCCTGACTCCTTCGCTCAGGGTCTTGAAGGACGCTTCCTCGATTTCCTTCTCATAGCTGCGGGTTTCAAAGTTACGGCCAGAGAGAAGCCCGACCAGATCCGACAGCCTCCCACGATTGAACTTGGTAGTGAACGCTACCCGCAGCATGTCCGAGTAGCTGGGGTCGTAGAGGTCGTCGTTCTCACTCTTCAGCCAGCGCATAGCTTTGAAGTAATCGGTCTGCACGAAAGTCTTATCGTTGTTCTCGATATGCGCGTAGAACTCCGGCGCGATGGACAGGTGGCAAAAGTAGTCAATGGCCTTGCGCAAGGTGTTGCCATCAAACTCCTAGTTGGCCGCGATCTTCGACATGACGAAGTCCGCCTGGCTGAGCACCACGCCCTTTGAGTTGATGCGGATAAAGATTTCGGTCACCGTCTCGATGTCGAGGTCCGCCGCCAGTTCGATCAGGCCGATTTGCTTCTTGGTAATATCGCACAACCTGTCCAGCCGCTCGTAGACCAGATCCTCGCTCACCCCGGCATTAGCGGCGACATAGCCTGGCACTAGCTTATGCGCCTTCAGCTCACCACTAACGATAGGTGCGATATCGGCAAACCACGCTTTGTCCTTCTCGATGGCCGGGTTACTAACTTCGAAGCGCTCTTCCATGGGGTGGAAAGCGATGCGAATACGCACCTGTTGGTAATCTTGGTTGATCACCTGCTGCCCGGCGATGGCAGCAGTCAGCGCCGTCACCCGCTGCTGGCCATCGATCAGCACCTTCTTCCCCTCGGCCAGCGAGCCATCCTTGAGCTTCACCGTGGGGTTTCGCCAAGCAATGATGTAACCGACAGGAAAGCCCTGATACAGGCTGTCCATTAGGTCTCGAACCTTTGTGGCATCCCACACGAAAGGACGCTGGATTTCTGGAATGGCGATTTCGCCGGATTTAACCCAACTCAGCAGAGTTTCGATCAGGTGTTGGTTGACGGAGTACTTTTGTGAAGACTGAATCGCCCCTAGTTTCGTAGACACCTCCAGGCCTCATAATGCGGCCCATTAGGAGGCGTCATGAGCAACCCGCGTTACCCCGAAGAATTCAAAATCGAAGCAGTCAAACAGGTGACCGAGCGAGGTCTGCCAGTGGCTGAGGTAGCTGCTCGTTTGGGCATGTCGACACACAGTCTGTATGCCTGGGTGAAGCGCTACAGCAAGCCCCAGGAGCAGCGGGCGCAAGAGGACGATCAACACGCGGAGCTACGTCGTCTGCGGACTGAACTCAAGCGTGTGACCGAAGAGCGAGACATCCTAAAAAACCGCCTCCCCGGCGCTCCGCGCCCCATTGGGTTAGAAACACGCCCACTACACTGACACCGCTGGACAGTGGTCGTCTGCTTTTTGGAGGCTGAGTCCCCGTCAAAAAACCTGACCCAGGGGAAGCTGCGGACCCGTTAGTGGTGGCGCGTTTCGTGACCCCGTTTAGGAATGTGATTTGATCCGAGTCCCCGTCCAGCATTTCCTGTAAATGGAGGGAACTCATGAAAAAGTCCAGTTCGGAGCGTCATGGCCTGCCGGTTATTCATGAGCGCGCAGCCGGTATCGACATCGGCTCGCGCTTCCATGTCGTGGCGGTGCCCGCCGACATCACTGAAGAACCGGTGCAAACCTTCAAGGCGTTTACCGCCGACGTGGAACGCATGGCCAATTGGCTGGCCGATCTCGGGATCACTACTGTGGCGATGGAGTCGACCGGGGTGTATTGGATTCCGGTCTACGAGATTCTGGAAAGCCATGGCCTGCATGTCGTGCTGGCCAATGCGCGGGATGCCCGCGCAGTTCCTGGGCGCAAAACCGACGTTAACGATGCGCAATGGATCCAGCGCCTACATGCTTGTGGCTTGCTGCGTGCCAGTTTCCATCCTGATCGGGAGATCGCCGCGTTACGCAGTTATCTACGCTTGCGAGAACGCCACCTCGATTACGCCGCTGCGCATATCCAGCACATGCAGAAGGCGCTCACCCACATGAATCTGCAGTTGCACCATGTGGTCGCCGACATTACTGGGGCTACAGGTATGCGGATCATCCGTGCGATTGTCGCCGGCGAGCGAAACGCTGCGACACTGGCAACCATGCGCGATACCCGCTGCAAGTCGAGCGTTGAGACCATCCAGAGTGCCCTGGTTGGCAACTACCAACCGGAGCATGTCTTTGCTTTGGCGCAAGCGTTAGCCATGTACGATGCCTATCAGGCACAGCTCGAAATCTGCGATCAGCAGATTGCTCAGAGTTTGCAGCGGCTCTCCCAGCAGAAGTCCCCGCCCAGCAAGCCGCTACCAAAACCACGTCACCGTACTCGGCAGCCAAATGCGCTTAACTTCGACGTACGCACCGTGCTCTATCAACTGGTCGGTGTCGACCTAACCCAGATCCATGGCATCGGACCTTACTTGGCGTTGCGTTTGGTGGCTGAGTGCGGCACTGACCTGAGTCGCTGGCGTACCGCTCATCACTTCACCTCCTGGCTGACTCTGGCACCAGGCTGCCGGATCAGCGGCGGCAAGGTACTGTCAGCGCATACGCGTAAGACCAAGAACCGGGTTACAGCGCACTTGCGCCTGGCCGCTGTGACCATCGGCAAAACGAATACGGCATTGGGCGCTTTCTACCGACGCTTGTCTGCGCGTATCGGCAAGGCCAAGGCAGTGACCGCTACCGCTCGAAAGATCGCCATCCTGTTCTACAACGCGATGCGCTTCGGCATGGCTTATCAGGATCCAGGTGCCGATCATTATGAGCAGAAGTATCGGGAGCGCGTGGTAAAAGGGTTGCACCGTCGAGCAGCCGAGTTTGGATTCACGCTACAGGCTGCCGAAAGTGTTTCTTAGGAAGGCCGCCGCGTACTTTGCCAAGGAGTGCGGCTGAAGTACGCCTTCATCAGTCAATTGTCAGTGGATTACTCGGTTCGGCGTCTTTGTCAGACCTTGAGAGTGCATGCCAGCGGTTATTACGCCTGGAGGACAGAGCCGAAGTCGGCTCGAGCCAAGGATGACCAACGCCTGCTTGGTCTGATCAAGCACTCGTGGCTAGAGAGCAGTGGTGTCTACGGTTACCGAAAAATTCATGAGGACCTGCGTGAGCTTGGCGAACAGTGCGGCAGGCATCGCGTTGCTCGATTAATGCGCCAGGAAGGACTGCGCTCGCAGACAGGGTATCGGCGTCGGCCGGGCCGTTATGGTGGCAAGCCTCCAGTGGCCTCACCGAATCATCTTGAGCGTCGATTCAATGTCACCGAACCCAACAAGGTCTGGGTCACGGACATCACCTACATCCGCACCTATGAGGGCTGGTTGTATTTGGCGGTGGTGCTAGACCTTTTTTCGCGGCAGGTAATCGGTTGGTCAATGAAATTGCAAATGACCACCGATCTGGCTATTGATGCATTGCTGATGGCGGTTTGGCGACGCAAACCAAAGCAGGAGGTGATGATTCACTCAGACCAGGGGAGCCAGTTCAGCAGCGGTGACTGGCAGAGCTTTCTGAAAGCCAACAACTTGCTTGGCAGCATGAGTCGACGTGGCAACTGCCATGATAATGCGGTAGCGGAAAGCTTTTTCCAACTGCTGAAGCGGGAGCGGATCAGGCGAAAGATCTACAGCACTAGGCAGGATGCTCGCGCTGATGTATTGTAAGCGTCCAGCCAAGTCACCTTCCGAACTCCCGCATTAAGGACGATGGTGTCCGCGTATTTTTTAAGCGGACGCG
>NZ_JBEOPU010000027.1:0-19553 GCF_040310405.1 Pseudomonas sp. E45-MNA-CIBAN-0222 | reverse complement strand
TTGATCGGTTGACCGCTTTCAAAATCGGCGGAGGCTGAAGTCAGCCAGAAATACAGGGCTACTTCAGACCATCCCTAATGGTTACCGTAACGGGCAGCTGGTCATGTCCGCCGTAACTTTAGATCCGTCCATGATCCTCCTATCTGGTTTCGCTCCAGCGTCCGCTAGCAGCCACTACCAAATTGCGGCGTGGGTTCCTGCCGACTTGGCTCCCTCCGGAGGAAAAGAGGCGGTTGCGGTAGCTGAAAAGGCCGTCAATCAGGCGTGGGCGGAAATTTCTGATAAGTCACCGGAAGAAAAGGCCGCTATCGCATCGAGGAAGCTTCAATACATTCTGGATGAGCCATATGGCGAAAACGGTTAACCGGTTCCTTTACCCAGCTAGTTGACATGGTGGCTGGTGTAACGCCTGAAAAAGAGCCTGCCCCTGTTTTTATGCAGCGCAATGGTGAGGTCTACGGCCCGCTGGTACTTGGTTTTGGTCGCTTGAATAGCTATAAGCAACTTGAAGAGCTAGAGCGCCTTTCCGAAACTCTCCCGGACTGGTTTTACATTTATAATCCGGGCGCGAGAAATTCAGTTCCTAAGTCGGTACTCAATAAGGGGGAGCATCTATATTTTGTGGCTCCGGATTAGGCGCTCATTAAGTGCTATTCATTATCTCTGCTGGCTCAAGGGATAGATAAGGGCTATTGCTCTTGGCAGGAACCAGTGTGGATGCTGATATTTCATCTATATATGCAATTGGATGGTTGTGTAATGGTAATAAAGCACGTAAAGAAAGTAGTCTTCCTGAGCATCGCGTTGAGCCTGGCCGGATGCTTCGATAGTGAAGTGGAATGTGATTCGTCAGTTACGAAAGAAAGAATAATCAAAGACTTTAAGGCGAGAATCCAAAAGGAAATGCCTGAAGGGGCAATGGATTACATTACGAATATAGAACTTGCCGAAATCGTAACACTCGCTGCAGACAAGAACGCGCAGTCTCGTTCCTGTGAGGCTAAAGTCGTCGTTCACACCAGCGTTTCAGAGCACACGGCATTCCAAGACATAAAATATGAGAATCAAACAGTTTCTGGTGGCGCTGAATCCACCAGAAGCCAATATTCTTACGCAGATACATTTAATTACATCGCGACGAATGTATATGGCCTTATCAAGGATACTTACGAGAGAGAAATCGCAAAGAAAAAGGGATTTGATTCTTATGCCGAGTATCAAGCATATACGTATGCTAGCGCCCGCTTGATAAGAAACGAGGCAGAACTGGTGCGCCTGGAAAAAACCATTTCTGAACTCAACGCGCAGCTCAAAGAGCTCTATCCAGTCGTTGCCGAAACTGAGAAGGCGATTGCCAGCGGTAGAAGCGTGTTATTAACAAACGAATACATGTCGATGCAGCCAGTTTTTATTAATACCGGCATGGTGGAAACCAAATTTTTCGACAAAAAAATAGTCTTTTCAGCCGAAGTCAAGAATACGTCAAAAATGACGGTCGACGGGATGTTTTTCTCTGCCGACATTTTCCTGAATGGTCAAGGTCGCGCGTTCAAGACTGATAAATTCACGAGCATTGAATCGGTCAAAGGACTTAAACCCGGAGAAACTCGCAAGGTGAAATTTTCCGTAAGCGGGGAAGAGGGTATTACGAATAACTTTTTGGAAACCACATCTTGGCAAGATGCAAAATCTGTGCAAATTAGATTGACCCCCAAGAGATATATGGATGCCAGTGGCCGTGAAAGCCTAATTGGCAGGTACCGTGATCATTTTGCTTTGAATGGCAAGGTTAAGGGGGAGCCAATAACTTGGGATAAGTATGCCGAAGTGGCATCTGCTCTTAGTCTAAATGAAGCGCGTCTAGTGACTGTGAAAAATCAAATCGAGAGTGATAAGGCTGTTGTTGGCTCCAAATCTATTGAAAAGCCTGCTGGTTAGCGCTTGAGCTCTTCGCTAAATAGGCCGAGTAGTATTTCATCCAAGAAAAAATGAATTGCATGAGTGTTTGAGCGCCGTAGAGAGAAAGCGTTGATGCTCCAAATCTCTTTCTGTTCATCGCATTCATGTCTAATCCACAAACAACAAGGGCCGCTGATGCGGCCCTTTTCTAGTAATCTTCAATCGCCCTGGTTTTACTAGACACAGAATGACCGCTTCTGGCCGGTTAGCGTCCCTTGCCCGAGCTAACCATCCTTGTCCTCCCGTATGCGGAGGACACTTCCATGAACATCATTGCTACGTACAGCCATCAGCCCTGGAACAAAGGAAAATTAGTCGGACAGAAGGCACCGCTGCCTGAGAGATATCTGGGCGATCCGAGTGAGACTGTAAATCGCCGAGAGAACCCGAGATCTGGCACTCTTCGATTTAGCCATCGACAGCAAACTGCGAGCCTGCGATTTAACCAAGCTCCGTGTGCGCGACGTTGCTCATGGCGAGCACTTGTCATCGCGAGCCATCGTAATGCAGCAGAAAACTCATCGCCCAGTTCAGTTGCCGAAAGCGCGGTAACCAAAGCGCAGCTTGCAAATGCAGCCAAACAGGTCGATGCCAATAGAAAGCTCGAACTGCTCGATGCCTCTCATTTCATATTGCTCTGCAGACTTTCCGACATGAGTGACTCGCACCTCCAGGCTTTACTGGCGCAGGAGGCTGCGGAGGGGCGCTTTTCAGACGACAGCGCTCAGATCGCTCAGCATCACGCCCGTGCACGTCGAATCAACCTGCACCGTTATGAGCGCAAGGATCTGGCTCATTGGATGGAGAAGCACGTCTATCTCGCTCTTGGCTCTCTGATCTCCCGCGCGGCGGCGCTGGGCATTGACGCCGTACCCATGGAGCATTTCGATCAGGCCTCGGTCGATGCAGCCTTTCAATTGCCACAACATGGGCTGACCGGCGTGCTCTTGGTCGCGTTGGGCTATCGCAGTCGTGACAACGGAGACGGTCCTGGAAAGTCGCGCTTGCCGGCTGAGCGAATATTCATGTTTCGCTGATGGCAGGAGGGTATGTCTGGCAGATGGGCGTGCATCGCTGATATCGACGAAGTTGTTTTGGCCCGTAGGATGCAAACGACAGCAAGTCCGGGCCTTATTCCGCCGGGGGCTCTCAACAGCGCTGTTGATTGCGGTCACGTAGTAGACCCGTCCGGGCGCACATGCTTTTCCGTAGCGGGGCGGCTACTCGCTTGGCAACTTGAGGCGAAGCGGCCTGATCCTATCCGCTTCTCAACGATCAGTTTGCAAGCCCCCTAGATTCGCACGCATGGATGGCCCCAAAAGGCGTGGGGCTGGAAGTGTCCGGTCGCGCTGGGTACGCATCTCGATAAACTCGGCCTCTGAAATGCCACTTCGCGCATGAATATTTGTCGAGCGCTGTTCAGCAACGGTGCACTCGACAATGGGCGCGCGGTCGCGAGGCGGGTAGTCGTGGCACATCATCATCTGAACATGCGCGGGCAAACTCAGCAGACGCTGGATGGAGCGATACAGTGTCTTGGCACTGCCCCCTGGGAAGTCGCAACGCGCTGTGCCGACGTCCGGTGGAAAAAGCGTGTCGCCAACGAACACGACCTCATTATTCACCAGGTAGGCGATATCGGCGGGCGTGTGCCCCGGCACGGCAAGCGCCTGCGTCCGCAGCGGACCGATGTAAAACATTTCGTCCGTGGCAAACAAGTGGTCGTATGGCCTCTGCTGGAACGGGCCGTACCGATCGACGAGCGTGCAGCGTACCTTCATGACCCGGCCGCTGATGCCGATACGCCCGCCAAGTTCGGCGCGCAGGTAGCTGGCGGCCGACAGGTGATCGGCATGGACATGGGTCTCCAGTAACCACTGGAGCTGCAGCCCCCTGGCCTGAATATAGGCTTTCACCTCATCAGCCATGTGCGTATCGGTCAGGCGGGTGACCGGGTCATAACCCAGCACTGCATCGACTACGGCGCATTGCGCCTGGCCTGGCGCATGAACTACATGGGTGAAGGTCGAGGTGACCGGATCGAAGAACGAGCGGATATCCAGAGTCATTAGGATTCTCAAGCAAGCAGGTGGGTAAGGCTGCGCGCGCCCAGCGCCAGGGCTACGCCAGCGGCAAGCGCGGCGAAACCGAGCTGAAGGGTGCGCGCCCTGAACTGCGCCGCCATCAGCCGCCCGGCTGCCATGCCGAGCGCGCACGCGCCGATGAACAGCCAACCTGCCGGGGGCACGACGATCCCGGCATGCAACGCCTGTCCGACACTGAACAGCGAAACCAGCGCGATGACCGCAAGCGAGGTGGCCACCACCCCTTGCATGCCGAGCTCGCAGTAGCGGCGCATGAACGGAACGATGACGAATCCACCGCCCACCCCGAGCAGCCCGGTGAGCAATCCGGCCGAGGCGCCAATCGCGCCAAAATGCATGAAGCAACGGGGCGTCCAGCAGAAGCGCCAGTTGTCCGGGGCCAGCCGGCACGGCTTGAACAGGGCAGCGTCAGCGATGCCGGATGCGATCGGCGTCATGCCCTGCGACCACTGCCGCACGGCGATGACGATCAGTACGAGGCAGAACAGCAGCATCACCGCGTCGGTCGGCAGCCTATGGGCGAGGCGGGTACCGAGCGATGCGGTGAGCACACCGATCGCCGCCATGAACAGCGCGGCCCGGTAGCGCACCAAACCGTGGCGCAAGCCATCGAGACTGCCCAGCAGTGCGGCGCTACCGATCGCCAGCAGGCCAAGCGGTACGGCCTGGTGCAAGTCCAGTCCCAGCACCATCGTCAGTGCCGGAACCGCCAGTACACCGCCGCCCGCCCCGGTCAGCCCCATGCTCAGGCCAACCAGCACGCCGGCGACGCCGCCAAGCAACAGTGGATCCATACGGGTTCTCCGCTGGGCAAGGATGAACGTCGGTTCGTCGCCGCAGCCGATGGCCGCGGCGCGCTGAACCTGCATACAGAAGTTCGAGGGGTCGGAAGGCCGCGCGGTCAGTAGCTCTTGTAGGGCAAGAACTTGCCCGACAGCACCACGTTCACGCGATCGCCTTTCGGGTCCGGCTGGCGCTGGATATCCATGGAGAAATCGATGGCGCTCATGATGCCGTCGCCAAATTCCTCGTGGATCAGCTCCTTGATGGTGCCGCCATAGACATTGACGATCTCGTACCAGCGGTAGATCAGCGGGTCGGTCGGCACGGCGGTAGGCAGCGAGCCCTTGTACGGCACGATCTGCAGCCAGGCCACGGCCTCGTCGGTGAGGCCGAACAGCTTGCCAAGCGTTTCGGCCTGGGACTTGTCGAAGGCCATCTGCCCGAGCAGGCCGGCGGTTGTCCATTCCTTGCTCTTGCCAATGGCCTCGGCGGCCTGGCTCCATTTGATGCCCTTGGTGACCTTGGCGGAGATGATCATCTCGGTAACTTGTGCGCGGTCGGTAATCATCGATCGGTTCCTACAGTAGGTGGAGTCAAACAGCGTGGATGCGGCGCAGCGGTTGCTGCGTTCGCGGGTCTGGCGGTGGTGGGTCGGTATCATCGAGGCCCGGGCGGACGATCAGCGGCTGGTCGCCGAGCACGCCTTCGCCACCTTGCTGGATGGTCTTGGAGCGACGCACCAGGAAGTCCACGAGGTGGTTGCGGATTCGGTAGAACTGCGGGTCGTGATGAATGGTCTCGCGGGTTCGCTCGCGCGGCAGCGTGTTGATGACGATCTCGGCGATCCGCGCGTTGGGCCCGTTGCTCATCAACATCACTTTGTCGGCAAGGAGGATGGCCTCGTCGACATCGTGGGTGATCATGAACACGGTCTGCCGGGTCGCCGCGCAGATCTTCACGAGTTCGTCCTGGATCACCCCGCGGGTCAGCGCATCGAGTGCGCCGAATGGCTCGTCCATCAGCAGCATCTTCGGCTCGACGGCAAAGGCCCGGGCGATGCCGACGCGTTGTTTCATGCCGCCGGACAGCTCCGCCGGTTTCTTTTGCGCAGCGCCGGTCAGGCCGACCATCTCGATAAAGCGTGCACCGTGCTCGGCAATCTGCTGGCGCGACCAGGACGGGTGTCGGGACTTCACGGCGAAGGCGATGTTCTGCTCGACCGTCAGCCAGGGCATCAGCGCATGCCCCTGGAACACCACACCACGGTCCAGACTCGGACCGGCGATTTCCTTGCCGGCCATGACGACGCCACCGCTGCTTGGCTCCTCCAGGCCGGCAAGCACATTGAGAATGGTGCTCTTGCCGCAACCGGAGTGGCCGATCACGCAGACGAACTCGCCTTGTTCCAGGCTGAAGTTGATGTTCTCGAATACGGGAGGCTGGCTTGGCTGATAACGCTTGCTCAGCCCTTCGACCTTGAGGAATGCTTTAGTCGACATAGGTCACCTTCTTTTGCAGTTGTGCGAAAAGGAGATCGAGCAGCATGCCGATGACACCGATCATCAGTACCGCGAAGATCACGTTGGCCAGCGAAAGGTTGTTCCACTCGTTCCAGACGAAGTAGCCGATACCGGTGCCGCCTATGAGCATCTCGGCCGCGACGATGACCAGCCAGGCGATACCCATGGAGATGCGCATGCCGGTGATGATGGTTGGAGCCGCGGCCGGCAGGATCACGCAGAAGGCCTTGCGCAGCGGCGATACCTCCAGCGTGCGTGCGACGTTCAGCCAGTCCTTGCGCACCCCGGCTACACCGAATGCGGTGTTGATCAGCATCGGCCAAATCGAGCAGATGAAGATCACGAACACTGCCGAGACCGATGAGTCGCGGATGGTGTAGAGCGCAATCGGCATCCAGGCCAGCGGCGAGATGGGCTTGAGCACCTGAATGAAGGGGTTAAGTGCCTGGTACAGGAGCGGCGACATGCCGATCACGAAGCCGAGTGGAATTGCTACGGCCAGTGCGATCAGATAGCCGAGCGCGACGCGCCCGAGCGAATGCGCAAGCTGGATACCGATGCCCTTGTCGTTCGGGCCGCGGTCGTAGAAGGGTTCGCTTAGCTGCTGGCCAGCCAGTTCGAAGAACTGCGCCGGCGTGGGGAAGCCGTCCTTCTTCGGCGCCTCGGCCGTTTGTCCCATGAGCGCGGCGTATTCGGCGTCTGCCGCGCTCACGTCGGTCTGCTGGGCGGGGGTATGGGTGGCGGTCTGCCAGACCAGCAACAGTGCGGCCAGTAACAATACCGAGACCAACGCCGCCTTCAGGCGAAGATGATTGTTCATGGTCGGGTCCTCATGCGTGGAATGTCGAAGCCGGCCAGGTAGTCGTCCGGGGCGGTCGGATCGTATGGCCTGCCCATCACCTCGAACGGCTTGTAGCCACTGGCCAGCTGAGCCTCGGCTTCGGCCATGCCCAGCGCAGCCATCTGCCGGCGTGCGTCGGTGAGCAAAAACACTTGCTCGGCCAGCGCGCTGTAATCAACATCCGTCTTCACGTAACCCCAGCGCTTCATCTGGGTCAGCATCCAGGTGGCCATGGAGTACCAGGGCATGGGGTCGAAGCCTGAGCGTTGCGGTTCGTTCTGTACCTGGCCCAGGCCATCGGCATAACGCCCGGAAAGCGCCTGGAGGATCACCGTCTCCGGCTGGTTGAGATAATTCGGCGTCGAGATCGCCTTGGCGATGGTCGGCAGCTGGGCCTTGTCCTGAGCCATGGCGGCGGCGTTGAGAATGGCGCGGTAGAGCGCGGCGAACGTATTGGGGTTTTCCTTGATGAAGGCTTCGGATACACCGAAGGAGCAGCAGGGATGGCCATCCCAAAGGTCCTTCGACAGCACATGGATGAAGCCGACCTGGTCATACACGGCGCGCTGGTTGAACGGCTCGGGGCCGAAGAAACCGTCGATGTTGCCGGCCCGCAGGTTGGCGATCATCTCGGCCGGCGGCGTTACCCGCAGCTGCACGTCGCGGTCCGGGTCCAGCCCGTGCTCGGCGAGGTAATAGCGCAGCAGGAAGTTGTGCATCGAATATTCGAAGGGAATGGCGAACTTGAAGCCTTTCCAGTTCTTCGGGTCGCGGTTTTCCTTGTGCTTGAGCGCCAGAACGATGGCCTGGCCGTTGATGTTCTGGATGGTGGCGACCCGCATCGGTTGCGGATTCGAGCCCAGGCCCATGCTGATCGCCAACGGCATGGGGGCGAGCATGTGTGATGCGTCCAGCTCGCCGTTGAGCATGTTGTCGCGCACCAGTGCCCAGCCGGCGGTCTTCTGCAGGCTTGCCGACAGGCCCTGCTCCTGATACAGCCCGAGCGGGTCAGCCATGATTAGCGGCGTGGCGCAGTTGATGGGGATGAAGCCGATCTTCAGATTGGTCTTTTCCAGCGGCCCGCGCTCATCGGCCATCGCCTGCAGTGACGTCAGCGGCAGCACGCTGGAGATGGCGGCCATTGCCGTGCCGACACCGACCGCCTGGAGAAAGCGCCGGCGCGTCACGTCGTTAGGGAAGAGCGCGCGCACCGCCGCGGCCTCGACGAAGTCCTGCGACAGCATTTCCCGGTCGCGCGAGCGTGCCAGTCGCGCCTGTTCCGCAGCGCGATCATGCGCTTCGGGGCTTTCGTGCTTTCCGCAGGCACAACCGGTCAGCGTGGCATGCTCCGAATAGGGGCGGAAGAAGTTATTGTCGCTCATGTCTGTACCCTCCAGTTTGGTCTGCAGTCACGCGGCGTCGGCGCGGCCAACCCGCAGCGTTGACGTAGTCGTGCCGTTGGTTCGTTGTTCCATGAGCAGAAAGCCATCGGTTTCCTGGACGACATGCCAATGCCCGTCTGCATGAGGCATGCCGTGCAGGGCGATCGGCAAGGAGGCGGTCTTCAGCCTGATGACGGGATCGCTGTGGCGATAGAGCGCGCCCGGCATGCCGGCGATATGGGCGGCGATGGCTCGCGCCTGACGGGCGATGGGTTCGATGAAGCGGCAGGGCATACCGCCAAGACTGATGCAATCGCCCAGGGCATAGATGTCCGGGTCGCTGGTCTGCAGCGTGGCGGGGTCGACGCTGATGCCGCGTGCGAAGTCCAGACCGGCCAGGCGCGCCAGGCGGGGTTCGGTGGCCAGGCCGGTAGCGGCGATCACCTGATCCACGTCACGGCGCTGGCCACAGCGAGTCAGCAGGCGCTTGCGGCCGTCGGCGAGCGAGGTCAGCGAGGCGATTTCGACGTCGCCGAGCAGCTCGATGCCCAACTGGCGTTGCGCGGCGTTCAGACGGCGGGCCGCCGGCTCGGGCAACAGGTTCGCCAGTGGTAAAGACTGACGATCCATCAGCGTGACCCGGTGACCCGCTCGCGCCAGGTCCTCGGCGATCTCACAGCCGATCATCCCGGCACCGATAACCGCCACGTCCTGGGGGCTGCGCTCGGCCAGCCGCGCCTGCAGGCCGGCCCAGCCGTGCAGGTGGTTGACGCGCCAGCAGAGCTCGGCCGGCAGCGCAACGGGCAGTGCGGGGCGGGCACCCTGAGCGAGAACCAGCCGGGTGTAGCTCAGGTTGCCGCGTGTGGTGCGCAGTTGACGGAGCCGTGGGGATAGGCCTACGGCGAAGGTTTCCGGCAAAAGGCGCACGCCAAGCCGAGCAGCGGCCTCGGCGGCGCGCTCGCGCACCAGCTTGTCGGCCGACTGACCGCGGCTGAGCGCAACGGACAGTTCGGGCTTGTGATAAAGGTCGCCCTTGCAACCGCTGACCAGCGTGATGGGGGTGCTCTGATCGATGGCGCGGATGGCTTCGATGACAGACCAGCCGGCCAGTCCGCCACCGACCACCACGATGCCTGTCTCGCGAGGCCCGACCGGCATCGCCACGGCAGCTGGCGCCTCGCGCATCACGTAGGGTTCGAAATCCAGCTTGGTCACGCCGCAAAGCGGGCATTCCCAGTCATCCGGAATGTCCTCGAAGCGGGTGCCGGGCGCCAGCCCGCTGTCCGGATCACCGAGCGCTTCGTCATAGATCAGGCCACAGGCGCGGCAAATGAACTGCCGCCAGGCTTGGGTGATTGCACTCATGCTGGCTGGGCCTCCTGCATCAGGCGGTTCATCTGGTAGCGCAGGTGCTTGATCGCCGGGGTAACGATCGCCACGAATTGCGCCTCGCGGATGCGTCGTTGTGGTCCGGCACTCATCAGGTAACCGCGCGCGCCTTGGTGAAGCAGGGCCGACTGGGTCGCACGCAGGGCCAGCTCGGCGCCTTGTACGCGCGCATCGAGCACGTCGAGCATGAAGTCCTTATCGGTTTCGTAAGGGGTGCGCACCAGCGCGGCGACCCGTGAATTGAGCTCGGCAAATTCGGCTTGGAGCACGTCGGGACGGTCATGAAGGAACTGGTTGACGTGCCCCAGTACCGGCTCGACCTCGTTCATCGCGTCCAGGCTGGCCTGCACCAGGCCGGTCGCCATTCCGACCTGCAGGAGGATGAAGGCGGCGCGGACGCGGTTGACGAAAGGGCCGGCGGGGTCGGCGATGAGCTGGTCTTCGCCGATGAAGTGATCAGTCAGGCGGATGCCCCAGGTGCTGGTGCCTTCCATGCCGGAAAATGCGGGGCAATGCCTGAGGTCGACCCGCTCGTCGAGATCGAGCAGAAACATGATCTCGTGGGAACGAGTACCGTCGGCGCGATCGACACCCGCGATCGCACCGCAGTATTGCCCGGGGGCGATGTGGCTGACCCAGGGCAGTGAACCGCTCACCCGATAGCCGCCTGGCACCCGCTGTGCGCGCAGCAGCATCGGCTCGATGCCGGCCATGGCCTTCATCGGGTTGGACAGTGCGGTACCGCCGAAGCTACGACCTTCGACGTGGTCGTTCAAGCGCGCCAGCAGAGCCGGGTTCGCCGATTGCTCCATGTACAGGCCGCAGACGTTATGGCACCAGGCGAGAAAGCCGGTGGACCCACAACTGCGGGCGATCTCGCTGTTAGCTGCTAGCGCTAGCCCAAAGTCGGCCCCGCGCCGGTCCAGATGCGCGCCGAACGCGCCCACCTCGGCGAGGCGCGCCATGATGTCCAACGGGTAGTAACCCTCCCGGTCGATACGGTTGGCGGCCTCGGCGAGAGGCCCGCTGGCTATCTCGGATACCCGCTGGAGCATGGTTTTGTCGTTTACGCTGGGTGTCAGCTCAGCAACGGGCGCGGCGACACTGTTCATGGCGACCTCCTCGATGCGTTGCTCAGTCGGCCAGCGCGATGCTGAACGGAATGGGATTGCGCATGCTATTGGCCACGGGCGAGTAGAAGTTGGCGTGCTTGACGATCTCGTCGAGCTCTTCGCGAGTGGCATCGCCCTCCACCAAGACCTTTACGCGAATCTCTTGGAAGCCCATTTGCTCCGGTTGCATCGGTGCACCGCCGGCACCCCACGCCGCTGGGTTGCCAATGTCGGCTTCCAGGAAGATTTCCAGCTTGCTCAGCTTGACCTGCTTCCAGGTGGCCACTGCTGTAATTCCTACGGCAAGACAGCCACCCAGCCCGGAGAGCACGATCTCGCCCGGAGCGGGCGCCGTGTCTTCACCGAACAGGTGCAGAGGCTCGTCGACCACAACGGCCTCGTGGTCACCGACATAGCTGAGGCTGCGGTACATGCCCTGCATGACCGTGCGGACCTTGTTAGTGCCGCGGCTGGCCGGGTTGTTGCGGCCCTTCTCGGCGAAGGCCATCAGGCCGTCTCGATCGATCGGTCGCAGGTAGGTTTTAACGGTGGTAGGTGCAGGTGCGTTCATGGTGCTCTCCATTCAGTTCATCAGTACCAACGCGATGTCAGTCCTGGCTGAATGGGATATCGCAACTGCCATGCCAGCTGTCGAAGATTTTAAAAATATCTTTACATTTCAGCCTGTTACGGGGTGCTAATTTGGTTTTGGTCTGATTTTTTCCTTCGCTGAACCGGAGTAGAGTCGAACACAATGTTGACATTGTCGACATTGTGTTCGGCTTCAGCGAATGGCTACCAATTTCTGCCAGCGGTAGTGGAACTGGCGCGCGGTCATGCCCAGCAGCTGAGCGGCGCGCGTCTTGTTTCCGCCACAGCGGTCCAGCGCCTGGCGCAGCGCATCGGCAGTATGGGAGGTCACCGAGACGTAAGGTCGGATGTCCTCAATATAGGCAGGGAGGCTGGGCGGTGACGTGGCCAGGGGAGGTGTCGGCGCAGCTTGCTCGTTCTCCCGTGGCAGGTAGCGGTCGACGTCCGCTGCGCTCAACAGGGCGTGGTCGGCTAGCAGCACCATTCGCTCAATGACATTGGACAGCTCGCGAATGTTGCCCGGCCACGCATGCCGCTGCAGGCGCTTAATCGCCTCGGCACTTAGGCTGACGTTTCGCTGGTTGGCCTGGTTGATCCGGTTGAGGAAGTGCAGCACCAGCACGGGGATGTCAGACCGGCGCTCAGCCAGCGAGGGCAGGCGTATCGGGATGACGTTTAGCCGGTAGTACAAGTCCTGGCGGAAGTTGCCGGCGGCGACTTCGGTCTCCAGTTCACGGTTAGTGGCTGCCACCAGCCGGACGTCGATGTGCAGCTCGCGCTTGGCCCCGAGGCGGGTGATGGTGCCCTCCTGCAGCGTACGTAGCAGCTTGGTCTGCATGGCCAGCGGAAGCTCGCCAATCTCATCGAGGAAAATGGTGCCGCCATCTGCCTGCTCGAACCAGCCGGCACGCGCCGTTTGCGCCCCGGTGAAGGCGCCTCGCTCGTAGCCGAACAACTCCGACTCAAATAGCGAATCGGGAATGGCTGCGCAATTCACGCGGATAAACGGCTTGTCCCGTCTGGGGCTGGACAGGTGCAATGCACGCGCGAACAGCTCCTTGCCGGTTCCGGACTCGCCGAGCAGCAACACGCTTGCGGTGGTATTCGCAACGCGCTCCAGTTCTGAGAGCGCGCGCAGCAGCTGGGGCGCGCTGCCGATAATCCCGTAGCGGCTGGAGCGGGTCTCCAGTGCCCGGGCCAGTAGGGCGTTGCGTTGTTCGAGCGCCTCGGTTTTTTCCCTAAGGTGTTCTTCCAGATGGAGGATCTGCCCGGCAAACGTCGCCAGGATTCTCAGGATGGTGAGGTCATCTGCCAATGGGCGTGCTCGGCTGCGGATGCGATGGCAGGCCAGTACGCCGATGGTGCGCTGGCCGATCTGGATCGGTAATGCGATATAGGAAACCGGCCCGGAAGGGAGGTTGTTACGCGCGACCATGCGGCCGAGAAACAGCGGATCGTTATCGATGTCCTGAACGATGATCAACTGACCTCGAGCCAGTACTCGTCCGGTTACACCTTCGTCTGGTGC
Source organism: Pseudomonas sp. E45-MNA-CIBAN-0222 (assembly GCF_040310405.1). Lineage (NCBI taxonomy): Bacteria > Pseudomonadati > Pseudomonadota > Gammaproteobacteria > Pseudomonadales > Pseudomonadaceae > Pseudomonas > Pseudomonas sp. E45-MNA-CIBAN-0222. Next base: position 6,343 of record NZ_JBEOPU010000027.1, on the reverse strand, counting down.
GTAACGCCCGCGGCTGACTTCGTCTGCGGTCAGTCCGTAGGCATAGCGGATTCGGCTCGATTGGCCCGATTCGTCGAGCAACACGATTCGCCCGCGGTTCAACCCCAACAGTTCGGACAGTAGGTGAAGCATCTCCCTCATTACGGTCTCGGGAGAAAAGTCCCGCCCGGCCAGTGCGGTTACCTGCTGTAGCAGCAACATCTCTTGAGTCCGCCAGAAGGCGGGTGAACTCTCCGATTCTTTATCACTGCTGTTCATGATGGCCTTACCTTGTCTGACATAAGCGAAGTGTCAGTGGGCATTCGAAGCAATTTGCGGGCCCAGCTAACGACTTTCCCGCTAGCTGCAGATACCGGCGTTTGACTGGGTTTGCCGGGTCAAGCCGGCATACTCCGTACATCTCGCCTGACGGCCTGAGGCGGCACACCGAAGCCGCGGACGAAGGCTTCGCGTAGATGGCGCCGGTCGCGGAAGCCCGTTTCACGGGCGATGGTCTGCCAGCGCTTTTCAAATTCAGGCGGTGACAGGACAGCAGGCTGCGGTTCGCGAGCGACTACAGGCGCGGCGATAAAAGCATGAACTCGTCGTATCCGATCAACGGGCTTGAACCTCTCCTAGTTTCGTAGACGCCTGTGAACCACAAATTGAGCTTCGTGAACGCCCGCTTCTGGCCGGAAGCGGGCAGCGTAAATCAGGCGCCCAGAACGGATTCTATAATCACTCTATAATTGACTATAAAAGCCTATAATGCCCACTCTAGAGAGTTCTAGCCCCTTCATTGCGAAGCTGGAAAATTCCTTGCTCTAATGGTGCACCTACGGGGGCTGGCAGGCCTATTCAACCTCACCGGTGTGCGGCGGCCGAATACCAGCCATTCGATAGTGTGCCGAGCGGGTGGGTAATAGAGCAGGTCACTTTGAACCGAAACAGGGGCAGCGCCACAGGCCCCTCACTCACCGCTGCTTTTTTCCAGTTGCCCAGCTACAGCCTTATTCCGATAGTATGCAGTACCTCCCAGAACCCGGTTGAAGTCAGGAGGTCCCTGCCAATCCCTTGGTACACCAGTGGACTTAAGCAGGTTTTCTGAGTCCACGCCGTTTCTTAAAAACTCCTCCAAGTCCCACTCAAAAAAACTGACGAGGGTTTGAAAAATAGTGTTCGACACGCTGGAAACCAGACCCAGGCTTCCAGTGTTCATCGGAAGTTTTAGCCTCTTCATATCGGCAAGAGCACAAATTAGCCTTCTCAATCGAAAGTGCCAAACAGACTCCATGAGGAGTTCAGCCTGCTGAGAAGCCAAGGGGAATCTACGTTTACGTAATTTTGGGCAGGGAGGTAAACGCACGGGTAGGAGTTTCTGCAGATTACTGAGATTAACCCGCTTCTGTCCTTTGGAAATTCGATAAAGATCCTCAGCACCCGCTAGAAGAACGGCAGCAAACGCGCTGTCTCGGGGATCGCTAACCTCCTCGACTACTTCAGGTACGTGCTTTGGCGTACTGAGCTTCTCCATCAACCATGCGTTGTCGTGCTCCGTAAGCCAGCGGGTGGCTTGGTAAGCGTTATCCCAGAGATACCCCAAATCGACATTCGCTCGTACAGCCAAGATCGTGTCTATTTTCTGACGATGCTGCGCCTTCCTACCAAGCTGAGGCTTTTCCAACTTTAAACGTAATTTTGCACCTGCCGCGTGCTGAAGAATGAGTTCTTTCTGCAAGGCGGACTCAAAGTCATCCGCGCTCCCAAATAAATGCTGCGCAATGATCATATGCCGGGCGAGGGGCATATCCATCTGGCCATTGTAAAATCTAAACCGTATCCATTGATCGTGTTTACCTGCTTCATAAGCTTTGTCCATTCGAGACAGGGCTTCATCTCCATATTTCGTGCGGATACTGTCAAATAGTTTCGCAGTACCAACAAGGTTTCCGTGTACGAAACCTCGCTTTCTGCATTGTCGTACATAACTTGCACCTAACGTTTCACAACTCATTAGCGGAAACTTACGCTGCAGTACTTCGTAGGCGAACTGCGCAAAATTCTTTTCCAGCACAGTGCCCTGCCTAACTGTCGCAGGATCGAGAGCGCTCCAGCCGCATACACACGGATCAGTCGGATTTGGAAGTAGCCGAAGCTTACGGAAGAACGGGTGAGAGCATTTGGGGCACGCGTGAATCAGCGGCTCACCATGACGCCAGCAGACTGACACACCAGGCAAATGGTGTGAGCGATGCCAGTATGCGTACCCCGTTTCAAGCAGATCCTGCTGCACACAGGTGGAGCAGAGCTTAGCCTTCCCGTGGACCGCACCCTCTCGGCGGGGAATACGAGCCACCCCAAATAAACTGGAGCCTGCTGGGGCATTCTCCACCCCTTGGCTGACCCCTAGAAAGGGCCTGTAAGCTGGAAACATCGTATTGGTACAGATCAGCTCGTCGAGATTGCTTTCTGGATCACCAGGTAGTCTGGCAGCAAGCACTTCAATCTGCTTTGGCAGGAGCCCTACGCTGAAGGGTGCCGAGCCAAACAGGTCTTGGAAGGTTTCAGCTGCAGTCCTGTTACCTGAAAGGAAGTGGTAGCGCGTGATACGAGAATGCAACATCTCGTCCGGCATGGACATGGGGAAAAATAGCAGATCAGACATCGATAATTAACTAACGAGATAATGTTTGGAAGTACACGCATTCTGCGACGCGGCGTATTTTTAACACATAACATAAGGTTTTACAGAGTAAGTATATTAAAAGCACACGAAAATATGGCGAACAGGAGCCACACCAATTTTGCACTCTCACACTTTTTTGCGAAAAGCAGTTAACTCAGGTTTGCACCAGCAATATCATGAGCCACACCCTAATGAGGGTCTTACGAAGGCTCACACTTTCTTAAAAATATGTACGAAGAAAAGTGAAACAGTGCCGCGCAGTGGTGCACGTGACTACGGTCTGATGCAAGCAGTCCGATACAATGCTGACCGGGTTACGCTTCGCTGCTCGTCTGCCAGCTTCTCCTTGGCCCATTGCAGGCGACGAACGTGAAACTCCTCAATAGACTCGCACGTCTGCTCCAGTGCTCTGGCGCAAAGGGGTAGCTTGGAGAGTTGTTTCTCAAGGCGTGAAAGGACATGCAGCTCTCGCCCTATCCTAGCGCGAGAGATCAAAATAGGCTTTCCCGATCCTGCTCGAAGGCGCTGCGCACAGCACCTGATCTGTTCAGCAAGATTCGCGTCGAGAGTAGCGAATGTATCGGTGTTATCAGCGCGGCTTGTATGAGCACCTGCATGTTTGGCGATGCAGCCTGAGAGCCAGTTTCGATCATGGCGATACAGCCACATGTAATCTTTGCATTGGTGAGCTTGCAGGCCCCGATATTCAACCTCGAAAGTTGCTCGGCGCCTGAGGCGCTTGCTTTGAAATCTTGCGTCTTTCCAGACCTGCGAGCCGCCATCGACGGCACGAATGGTTCGATACACATACACTTGGGAGACTCCAAGCACAGAGGCGATCTGCCGAGCCTCGCACCCTGCAAGTGCTAGCTCCCAAACAGCAGCAGGTAAGCCTTCTAGCCCCTCTAGCAGGGCCTTAGAAAGTTTCGCTTTTGGGTAGCCGACACCAGTTGGCGATGATCGCTTAACAGCTGGCGTTGATGGTTTGTCGCTGCACTGGAGATGAGCCAGATCAACCCCAAGGGCGGTGGCCAGCACAATGTATTTGAGTGGGTGGTGCGTATGCCTTGGCCTCCGTAGCAGCTTGGTGACCCAAGTCGCGGGTAGATCTGCGGGTGACTCTCCTAGAATCGAGTATTCCCAAGCTGCAGGCAGAGCGTTGAAAACGCCGGCCATATGTGCGGCCAAACGGCATAGATCCAGCCGGTACGATGCGCCATGGGTCAGGCCTAACTCTACAGCTCTTTGAACAAGGCAAGAGCGCACTGCAGTGGGTGAAAGAGGTTTGAGGTCTAGCGCAAGCAATTGCATTGATCGGAGCGCTATTTGACGCAGCACTGGATAAGCCTCCAGATCAGCATCGACCTGATATGAATGAGCTTGTACATCGTCTTCGTCAGGCAGGTGGAGCTGCCATGAGTTGCGGCTATACCAACTGGGATCCACCACCTTGAGCGAATGGCCGTGGTGGGGACATACCAATACACCGGGAAGCTGGTGAACACGGTGCCAGTACGCTGCGCCAACCCGAACGATATCCTCATTGAGGCAAGCAGGACAGAATCGTACTCTCGAAGCGACCTCGATCCGACTGGCGTTGACTCCTAATTTCAGCATCAGCCACTTGCCGGCCCCGGCCATTGAGGTACGAGCATGCCGCACCTGATCGTCGGTGAGAAAGGGCGCGTAATAGGGCAGAACGGTATGGCATGTAATTATTTTGGATACCGAGAGATCCGTGGCAGGTGGAAGTGACTCGGCTAAGTCACCCAATCGACAGGGAAACGCTACGTTCTGTGTGTATGAGATTGCAGCCCTATCGCCAGCGAAAGCGGCTTTTCGGCTATGCCCGCCACAAAGCCGGGCATAGCGGGATAGGACACTGTGAAGCGTCTCGTCGGGGAACGCAGCAGGGAAGAAATGGAATTTCAGCTCCATTACACGACCCTCGAATCATAATCGGCGGTAGGCCGGCGAGAACTCGAAGAGATCCCTGGTTATCCAGCCAGCTGACTTCAGTTCTGCAAGGGTGTCGGGATGCTCGCTGAACACCTTCGCTTCAGAAGCCTCCACGGCAACTGCTGAAGGCGCATTAGGTTTGCTCACAGTAGCTTCCGGTAACGCAGTATTTGCCCGTGCAGCTGGAGTTACGCCTCGAAGCAAAGCGAGACGGTCTGCTCGCCCAAGTCCGTTGAACGCCATCATTTCCATCAACTGCTCCTCTATGGGAAGCAGGTCGTCGAACTTGCGCATGCGACTAGGGTCGCGACTACGCAGAGCCGATAGCGCTGGCCTGAGTATTTGCATCTTGGAATTGCTTACTTTGACGATCGTCTCGGCAGTCAGACACTCGGAGCCACTCTGAATTGCATAGCGCTGGCTCAGCACCAATAACTTAACCAGGAAGTCAGTCACACCCTGGGTGTGCTCGTACAGCGCGTCAAAAATCTCAGGAGTCAGTTCAGCCGCCTGCTTGCACCACTGATAGCTCCAAAGGTTCTCGACCAGAAAACGCCACTCGTCATCCTCCTTCTCGAAGCGCTTGAACTCGATCATCCCCCCACCGCAACTGCGCCTGGCGACACGCATTACGTCCGAGAACAGACTGACCATCGAATTCGTCCCGATGAACACGACCGGGATACCGATATTGTTCACCAGGTGAAGGAAGAAATTCAGCATGCTTTCCTTACCCCCGGTCTTGGCCAGGTGAAGGTTCTGCAGCTCATCAATGAGCAAGGCGCCGATAAAAAACGTGCTGGCTACCTGTTCCATCTGCTGAAGCGCATCGTTGATATTTCGATGCCGGTGGCGCTTGTGGTAGTCCTGATCGCCGAGTGCCTGGCCAACCGCGTGGAAGAACTGCTGACAAAATCCAGCCAACGAGCCATCTCGTGGACAATCAAGCTTGAGCCAGGTGATCTGGGTGTGGACGAATTGCTGACCCTCATAACGCTCATGTCGGATCGTCTGAGGGTACAAGCTTAAAATGGCATGCAGTGCGGTGGACTTCCCAATACCACTCAGTCCCACAACGCTGAAAGTGTCAGCTGTTGATTTGAAAGCATCGTGATAGCGCTGAGCCCCTGACAAAGAATGCAGGTGCCTGACTGTGGAGGCGCTAGTTGGATTACGGCCAACATATCCACGACGGATCAGCAGAGATAACAGGGACTCTAGCTCTAGGTGCAGCAGAAACGGCTGCACAACCGTCCTCAAGCGATCAATACAGTGAATCCGCATTGCCCCGTCGAGCTCTAGCTCCTCAGGTGCTACCGGCTGGGGAAAATTTGATATCAGCTCGGCAGCCGCCGCTTCGTCAAGAATTGGTGGCAGCGCTTCGATCAGAGGGTTTCCCGCGTACTCAGTGATGGCCTGCTTCGTATAGCTCGCAAGAGCTTTAGCACCTCTCATTTGGGCTGCCCCGGGCGAACTCTTTTGAGTAAATCGATAACCTGCGCGGTGCGCGGCCCAGCGTACGACTCTCTGACAATGGAAGGGCTCTGAGCATCAGGTTGAACGGGATCCGCACGTATACCGTCAGGTACAGTCGCTTGCTCTCGCTCCAATAACCGCTCTTCCGTACGATTCTCGCGGATATTAGGGAAACTCTGAAGAAGACTTCCTGATTTTGGCAAGATCCCCGGACTCCACTCACCGAGTTTTCCGATGAAGCAG
>NZ_JBEOPU010000026.1:0-22663 GCF_040310405.1 Pseudomonas sp. E45-MNA-CIBAN-0222 | reverse complement strand
TGAGAGTAGGTCATCGTCAAGCTCTTATCCCAAACCCCCGATCGGAGAAATCCGGTCGGGGGTTTGCTTTTGCGCGTGAGAAAGTATCAAGCTGCCGGGCTAAAGGCTGACACATGCACTGACGTGCCTCCGACCGTTTACTAGGCAGGCCGGCTGCAGCCAGCAGCTCACATGCCGGGTGAGGTCGGTAAACGGGGCGAGTAGGTAGTCCCGCCCGGCCTTTCGGTTATTCCCGCTGCCCCGATTCGAGCATGGTTTCCGGACGAACCCACTGATCGAATTCCTCGCTGGTCAGATAGCCGAGTTCCATTGCCGCTTCTCTCAATGTCGTACCCTGCCCGTAGGCCTTTTTAGCAATTTCAGCTGCCTTGTCGTAGCCGATATGGGGATTCAGCGCTGTTACCAGCATAAGTCCGCGCTCTAGATGCTCCGCCATGCGTGCCGGGTCCGGTTCGAGTCCGGCAATGCAATGAGTGTTGAAATTGCGGCATCCATCGGAAAGGAGTTGAATCGATTGAAGCAGGTTGTGAATGATCACCGGCTTGAACACGTTCAGCTGTAAATGCCCTTGGCTGGCGGCAAAGCTGATGGTCATATCGTTACCCATCACCTGACAGGCAAGCATCGACAATGCCTCGCACTGGGTCGGGTTAACTTTGCCCGGCATGATCGAACTCCCAGGCTCGTTGGCGGGTAACCGTATCTCTGCAAAGCCTCCGCGTGGGCCTGAGCCAAGCAGGCGAAGATCATTGGCCAGCTTCATCAAGGCTACAGCCAGGGTCTTCAATGCACCGGACAGAGCTACCAGCGGCTCATGTCCCGCCAATGCAGCGAATTTATTGGGCGCAGATACGAACGGAAGGCCCGAAAGCGCTGCAAGCTCCGCTGCAATGGCTTCGGCGAACCCGTGTGGGGAGTTCAGGCCGGTTCCTACGGCAGTACCGCCCTGCGCCAGTTCGTACACGGCCGGTAGGGACTGACGAATCGTGCGTTCGGCAATGTCCAGCTGGGCAACGAAGGCCGACATCTCTTGGCCAAAGGTGATCGGAGTGGCATCCATCATATGGGTGCGTCCGGTCTTGATAAGTTTGCTGTGCCGGACCGAGAGCTCTGCTAGACCGCCAGAGAGTTCCGCTAGCGCGGGAAGCAGCTTGGCATGGACCGCTTTGGCCGCAGCGATGTGCATTGCTGTCGGGAAACAGTCGTTGGAGCTTTGAGCACGGTTCACATGATCATTGGGATGAACGGGAGACTTGCCCCCGCGCGTGCCGCCAGCGAGCTCGTTGGCGCGACCCGCGATGACTTCGTTGACGTTCATGTTGCTCTGCGTGCCGCTGCCGGTTTGCCAGACCACTAGCGGGAACTGATCGTCGTGCTGTCCATGCAGGATCTCGTCTGCGGCTTGTTCGATCAGGCGAGCCACATCGGGCGGCAGGTCACCAATCCGATCATTCACCCGTGCTGCGGCTTTCTTGATCAAGGCCAGCGCGTGTAGCACTTCGATCGGCATGCGCTCCGTGCCGATTTCGAAATTGCTCAGTGAACGTTGCGTCTGGGCACCCCAGTAAGCCTGATCCGGTACTTCGACTGGTCCCAGGCTGTCGGTTTCTGTACGCGTCATGAAATGCTCCTGCTCGATAGTACTGGTTAGGGTGCCTTGCGGTGCCGGCGGTTCCCCTAACGTACCGCTCGCGGCTTGAGGCATTGGAACTCCCGGCGCAGAATGTGTCCATTGATGGCTACCTATAGCCTGCCCAAGGGATTTCCAATGCCAACGTTTCGGACTCAGGCCTTGCGCTCTGCAATGCTGTTTATCTGTATCAGCTCATCGGCTTTGGCCGATAATGCGAGTCACGCTGGGAGTGCAGAGCGGTTCCTGCAGCTAGCTAATGCTGATCGGCTCGCGGTACCCGTATATGCCCAGGTGCAGCAGATGTTCGCGCAACGATTCGCCGAGGCCCAGGCGCCTGAAGATAAGAAAGCGATGCTCGAGCGTTACCAGGCCCAGGCCAACACGGCGCTGGACAAGGCCATAGGTTGGGACAAGTTGAAACCCGATCTGGTCGCCCTTTACACCAGCCATTTTTCCGAAACCGAGTTGAATCAACTGATCGACTTCTATCAGTCTCCTCTGGGCAAAAAGATGCTCACGAAGTTGCCTGAGCTTAATGCGCGTTCTGCTCAGCTCACCCAGGTCAAGCTGGAGGGTGCCGTGCCGGAAGTGAACAAGTTGCTGGCCGACATGACGGCCGAGCTCGAAAAACAGAAGCCTTGAGAGACCCAGGTAATGAGCAAAATCGATTCGATCCAGAATGCTCTGCAGGAGGCCCTGCAGCCCGAACACCTCGAAGTGCTCGATGAAAGTCACATGCACAGCCGGGGACAGGAAACCCACTACAAGGCAGTGATCGTCAGTCCGCGGTTCACCGGCCTGAACTCAGTCAAGCGACATCAGCAGGCTTACGCAGCGATGGGCGAGCTGATGCAACAGGTCCATGCTCTGGCGCTGCACACCTATACCCCAGAGGAATGGGCGCAGCAACGCGCGGTTCCGGCGTCCCCAGTATGTGCTGGCGGGCATAAGTAGGAGCGGCACGCAGGACCGCTCAGGGCGTTCTTTGTTAGACTTCCCGCTCGCGCCGGCCCACGCCGGCGTTCTCGTTTGTATCGGTCCACCCTTTACGCGGGTGACCACTGGTGGAAGCACTCATGACACGAAGAATCGTTGTGGCAGCGCTTTACAAGTTCGTATCGCTGCCTGATTACATTGCCCTGCGCGAACCCCTGCTCGAAACCCTTATGCACAACGGCATCAAGGGCACGTTATTGTTGGCGGAGGAGGGCATAAATGGCACGGTGTCCGGTACACGCGAGGCCGTCGATGCACTGCTCGAATGGTTCCGCCGCGATGCCCGCCTCGCGGATATAGACCACAAAGAATCGTACTGCGATGAGCAGCCGTTCTATCGCACCAAGGTCAAGCTGAAGAAGGAGATCGTCACGCTCGGCGTCGAGGGTGTGGATCCGAATCGGCGGGTTGGGACTTATGTCGAGCCGCAGGACTGGAACGCGCTTATCGCCGATCCGGAAGTGCTGCTGATCGACACGCGTAACGATTATGAAGTAGCAATCGGTACGTTCGAAGGTGCGGTCGACCCGAAGACCAAATCGTTCCGAGACTTTCCTGACTACATCAAGGCTCACTACGACCCGGCAAAGCACAAGAAGGTTGCGATGTTCTGCACCGGCGGCATTCGCTGCGAGAAGGCGTCGAGCTATATGCTTGGTGAGGGCTTTGAGGAGGTTTATCACCTCAAGGGCGGCATCCTCAAGTATCTGGAGGAGGTGCCGGAGACGCAAAGTCGCTGGCAGGGCGACTGCTTCGTGTTCGATAACCGGGTGACCGTACGTCATGATCTCAGTGTCGGCGAGTTCGATCTATGCCATGCCTGCCGTGCTCCGCTATCCGTGGAAGACCGGCAATCGGAGCACTACGCTTCGGGTATCAGTTGTCCGCATTGCTGGGATACGTTAAGTGAGAAGACGCGCGCCGGCGCTCGCGAACGGCAGAAACAGATTGAGCTGGCGCGTCAGCGCAATCAGCCACATCCCATCGGCCGCGACCCGCGCAAACTAGACCGCTGAGCCAACTGGCTGCTGCGCCAGCCTGCCATTGGAGTATCGAAGTGGCCCGACTGATCTATGTAATGGACCCAATGTGCTCCTGGTGCTGGGGCTTCGCCCCGGTAATGCAGGCGCTGGCCGAGCAAGCCGAAGGGCAGGGCGTATCGCTCGGGCTGCGGGTCGGCGGCTTGCGCCGTGAAAGGGGCGTGATGGATCAGGCCGGGCGAGAGCGCACGCTGTCCTACTGGCAAGCTGTGCACTCTGCGACGGGGCAGGCGTTCGATCTGGAGCAGGGTTTGCCTGAATCATTGGTATACGACACCGAGCCGGCCTGCCGGGCCCTTGTCGCGGCCCGCGGCCTCGACGAGTCGCTTGTCTGGCCGCTGTCGTTGCTTATGCAGCAGGCATTCTACGAGCACCGGCGCGACGTGACTCAGCCGTCAGTGTTGGTGGAGCTGGCCGAGACAGCAGGGCTATCGCGGAGCAAGTTTGCCGAGCGTTACGACGACCCTGCGACCAAGGCGGATACCGCGGCTGACTTCACCTGGGTGGAAAATCTGGGCATCGCCGGCTTTCCGACCTTGCTGGCCGAACATGAGGGGCAAGTAGCGCTGGTCACCAATGGCTATCAGCCTCTGCTAGCTTTGGCGCCGCTTTTGGCTCGATGGCTGGAGCGCAACGCCCATGGCTGACCAACTCAGCTGGGCGGAGATTCGCCGCCTCGCTCTGCACCATCGCAAGGCCTTGATATTGGCAAATCTGGTTGCCGTGCTGGCGACGCTCTGCAGCGTACCGATTCCGTTATTGCTGCCGTTGTTAGTCGACGAAGTGCTGCTCGGTGCGGGTGACTCCGCACTACAGGTCATGAACCGCTTTCTGCCGGCCAGCTGGGAAAGTGCAGCGGGTTACATCGGTCTTATGCTGGGCGTCACGTTAGTGTTGCGCGCCAGCGCGCTGGTGTTCAACGTGCTGCAGGCGCGTCTGTTCGCGCGATTGTCCAAAGATATTGTCTATCGCATTCGCATACGCCTCATTGAGCGGCTCAAGCGCATTGCCCTGGCCGAATACGAAAGTCTCGGCGGCGGCACGGTTGCGGCGCATCTGGTCACAGATCTGGAGACCATCGACAAATTTATTGGCGATACGCTCAGTCGCCTGCTGGTGGCTGTGCTGTCGATCATAGGTACGGCAGCCATATTGGTGTGGATGCACTGGCAGCTGGCGCTATTGATTCTGCTGTTCAATCCGTTGGTGATCTACGCAACGGTGCAGTTGGGTAAGCGAGTGAAACACCTGAAAAAGCTGGAGAACGACAGCACGTCGCGCTTCACGCAGGCGCTGACCGAGACCCTCGATGCTATTCAGGAGGTGCGCGCCGGTAACCGTCAGGGATTTTTTCTCGGCCGTCTGGGGCTGCGCGCACGGGAAGTGCGCGACTTCGCGATCGCCTCGCAGTGGAAGACCGATGCGTCCAACCGCGCCAGTGGATTGTTATTCCAGTTCGGTATTGATGTTTTTCGTGCCGCCGCGATGCTCACCGTACTGTTTTCAGATCTGTCGATCGGTCAGATGTTGGCGGTGTTCAGCTACCTCTGGTTCATGATCGGCCCGGTGGAACAACTGCTGAGCTTGCAGTACGCCTTCTACGCTGCAGGCGGCGCGCTGGGGCGGATCAACCAGTTGTTGGCAAGGGCGGACGAGCCGCAGTATGCCGGTGGTCGCGACCCTTTCGCCGGTCAGACGACGGTCGCGATCGAAGTGCGTGGCTTGCAGTTCGCTTATCAGGATGAGCCAATTCTCGAAGGACTCGACCTCAGCATCGCGCCAGGCGAAAAGGTCGCTATCGTCGGGGCCAGTGGTGGAGGAAAAAGCACACTGGTGCAGTTGCTATTGGGTTTGTATCAACCGCAAGCCGGGCAGATCCAATTCGGTGGCGTGCCACTCGAGGACATCGGACTCGGTACCGTACGTGACAATGTTGCGGTGGTACTGCAGCACCCGGCACTGTTCAACGACACCGTGCGAGCCAACCTGATGATGGGTCGTGAGCTCGACGATGAGGCTTGCTGGCGTGCTCTGGATATCGCTCAGTTGGCGGACACGATTCGCCAGTTGCCTAAGGGGCTCGACAGCATCGTCGGGCGGTCCGGCGTACGCCTGTCCGGCGGCCAGCGGCAGCGCTTGGCCGTCGCGCGAATGATCCTTGCCGAGCCGAAAGTCGTGATTCTCGACGAAGCCACGTCGGCTCTGGATGCGGCGACCGAGTACGCCTTGCATCAAGGGCTCAACCGTTTCCTTCAAGGTCGCACTACCCTGATCATCGCTCATCGCTTGTCGGCGGTGAAGCAGGCAGATCGGGTACTGGTATTCGATGGTGGCCGTATCGCTGAAGACGGCGATCACCAGCAACTCATTGCCGATGGTGGGCTTTACGCTCGGCTCTACGGGCATCTGCAGCACTAGCTAGCGGCACGCATGTTGTGCCTGACCAGTGAGTAGGTTTTGGCAGACGCGACCGAGCCGCGAACTGGTGTCGCCCGTCAAATGGTTGAAAAGCAACGCGCACCGCTGGCCCAGACGTTTGATATTCCGTCCGTCAGCTCTAAAGCGCCAAAAATATCCGGCTGGAACACTCAACTATTAGCAATCTCTGCCGACTTCCAAATCGTGCCTCTTTTTGTGGAAGCTTTCTGATGGAACCAGTGCTGAATTTATTTACCAATCTCTCGGTCGGCAAAAAGCTCATCGGTGGTTTCGGCCTAGTGCTGTTGCTCACGCTCGGCGTAGCCAGTACCGGATTCATTGCCGTCGACGAAATTCTTGGCCGCGCGCAGCAGATCGAGCAGCTGTCTAGTGTCAACGCATCCATCCTGGCGGCGCGTGGTGCGGAGCGTGATTACGCTTTGACCCGTCAGCCGTCTTCTGCCGATGCGTTGCATACGTCGCTGCAGCTGCTCAACGAGGAACTATCCGGCTTGACGGCCAGCTCCAGTGCAGCCGAGCGCGCTTACTTGACTCGGATAAGCCAGGCTGCGCAAGAGTACGGGCAACAGTTCGACCGTTACATGCAGTTGATCGAACGCGGTGTGGCACTGCGTACGCGGATGCAGGACGCTGCACAGGTCAGTCGTGAAGAGTTTGAGTTCATCGAACTGGATATGTACGACGCGGTGCGGGTGTTGCGCTTGGAGGGTGATCGGCTCAAGGGCAGCGACCCCCTTACCGTCGCAGAAGCGACTTCCGGCCTGACCAAGCAGGTTCTGGACATGCGTACCCTGGAGAATGTCTTCGTCGCCAACAGCTCTGACGAAGCGGCCACCAGCTGGAGCGACCTGCACGGAAACGTGACCACCATCGGCAGCAACCTGAAGATCTGGCTGAACGACGACCAAAAGGCGTCCATGGACAAGGCGTTGGCCGAGCTCGACCAGTACCGGTTGGCCTTTGACGAGTTTCGTCAGAACCGTGGTGAGCGGCTCGCGCTTGAACGGTCGATGGCCCAGCAGTCGGAAGTGGTAATAGGTGCCGCCGATGAGGCGCTGGCCAACGCCAGCAAGGCCATGCAGCAACAGCGCAGCAGCAGCTACATGCTGCTTGGCGTGATCGGTGCGCTGGCAATCCTCGTTGGGCTACTTGCTGCCACATTGATCTCGCGAATGATCGTCGGGCCGCTTCGCAGCACCGTTCAACAGGCGCAGCGGGTTGCCGGTGGTGACTTGACGTACTCTGAGGCAAGCTCACGCCGTGACGAGGTCGGGCAGCTGCAGAATGCCATGCACGGAATGACTGGAAGCCTGCGCAACCTTATCGGTCGTATTGACGGCGGTGTCAGCCAGATTGCGTCCGCTGCCGACCAGCTGTCAGCCGTGACCGCTCAGACCAGTGCTGGTGTACAGACCCAGCGGGTTGAAACCGAGCAGGTGGCCACGGCGATGCATGAGATGGCCGCTACAGTGCAGGAGGTCGCACGCAACGCCGAGCAAGCGTCTACGGCTGCCCGTCAGGCGGACCAGCAGGCACGCCAGGGAGATCTGGTGGTGCAGGATGCGGTCAAGCAGATCGGTAACCTGGCGGGGGAAGTGGATCATTCGGCCCATGCGATCGAAGCGTTGCACGCCGAAAGCGGGCGCATCGGTAGCGTGCTCGAGGTAATCCGGGCTGTCGCCGAGCAGACCAATCTGCTGGCACTCAATGCGGCCATCGAAGCGGCCCGTGCTGGTGAGCAGGGCCGTGGCTTTGCGGTGGTGGCCGACGAGGTTCGTGCATTGGCGCGGCGCACCCATGATTCCACGGAAGAAATCGAAGGGCTGATCGCAAATCTGCAGCGGGTTGCGCAGCAGGCTGTTGAGCAGATGCAGACCAGTCGCGATCTTACGCAACGCACCGTGGGTCTGGCCAATGAAGCCGGTGTCGCGCTGGGGCGAATCACTGAATCGGTGTCCACCATCGAGCAGATGAACCAGCAGATTGCTGCCGCGGCCGAGCAGCAGAGCGCTGTAGCGGAGAACATTTCCGAAAGCGTGACCCGCGTGCGGGATATCGGCGACCAGAGCGCCAGCGCTACGGAACACACAGCCAGCGCCAGCGCTGAGTTGGCACGGCTGGGTCTGGAACTGCAGGAGCTGGTTCGTCAGTTCCGCACCTGATGCTCGTAGGGAGGCAGCCGGCTCGAACCCTTCGAGCCGCTTACTCAGCGATTACCGTTCAGCTCAGCTGCCCAGGCCGCCAGGGGGAGCGCTGGTTCCTGTTGCCAGATACGTTGCCACAGGCTGACCAAGCGGCTCATGTCGCCCCGGTTGGCCGGCAGTCGTTCGGGCTGCGCGATAAGCTGCCAACCTTCGGTGGCGCGCTCCGCAAGCGGGAAGCGGAATGGATGAAAGCCGGTCATGCCCAGCCGCAAATCTGTTACCAGCAGCTGATTGCCATCCACGTCATAGCGAAGCACGTCCCCGGTAAACCACCTCAATCGCTCGTGCTGCTCTGAGTCACTCAGTTTGGCGGCCAGATGAGCGTTGCGCGGCAGGCGCACCAGCACCGGAGGTGCGTCGTCCCACCAACTGACCAGCGTTTCATAATAGTGCTCGCCATCCACCAGGATCACCCGCCACAACAGGCTGTTGAAAGGCGTCGGCGTGCTGAACATCTGCTCTGCATTGATGCCCTGACTGGCCATAGTCGCCTCTACACGATGCTCAGCCATCTGCTTGCCGGCCAGGGTAAAGCCGAGATAGCAGGTGGAGATGACCAGCGCGTAGGCGGGCCATCTGGCGGTGCGCCCGCGCAGTCCGAACAGCAAACCCACCAGCACTGCGACGAGCAGGGGCACGCTGTAGAGCGGATCGATGATGAATACACTGGACCAGGCGATTGGTGGTGTCGTTAGCGGCCAGAGCAGCTGCGTGCCATAGCTGGTGAACGCATCCAGGAGCACATGGGTGATCAGTACCAGCCAGAGCGTCAGGAAAAGACGCGTGCCGGAATACCCCAGGTCCGGCCGGAACCTCCTGACCAGCCAAGCCAATAGCACGGCTACCAGGCTCAGAACGAACAACGAATGGCTGAAGCCACGATGATAGGTCATGTTAGCGACCGCATCGCCGTAATCGATGACCACATCGAGGTCCGGCAGCGTGCCGAGTACGGCACCATAAACGAGGGCCTTGCGGCCCTGCCAGCGTCCGAGCATCGCGCCCTGTACGCTGGCGCCAAGTAGGGCCTGGGTAATCGAGTCCATGGATTTATCCGTAGAAGCGGGGCTTTACCTTAGCCGAACAGCGTGCGGCTTCAGGTGGGCAATGTTCTAAAAAGTGTGTCGGTGACGCACAGGGCATAGGACAATCATCAGCGCCCATCGTCCGTCGTGAGCTTTCATGCTGGAAATTTCCAATACCGTGCAGCTGCCCGATACCGAAATCGAGCTGACCGCCATACGCGCCCAGGGTGCAGGTGGGCAGAACGTCAACAAGGTATCCAGCGCCTTGCACTTGCGCTTCGACATTCAAGCGTCTTCATTGCCGGCGTTCTACAAGGAGCGGCTGCTGGCGCTACGTGACAGCCGAATCACCACAGATGGGGTTGTGGTTATCAAAGCGCAGCGTTATCGAACCCAGGAGCAAAATCGCCTCGACGCGCTGGAGCGGCTAGCGGAGCTGATTCGCAGCGTGGCCAAGGTGGAGAAGGCGCGCCGTCCGACCAAGCCGACGCTTGGCTCCAAGAAGCGCCGGTTGGAGGGCAAGAGCAAGCGTGGTGCGATCAAGGCAGGGCGCGGCAAAATCGAATTCTAACCGCCCCTTGGACTCCATGGTCCCGCCTCGCTGGGTTTATAGGGTGCCTGTTCGTGGCGAAGCTGGCTCTTCGTGAGCAGCCGGATGTTCGTCGACCATCTCGGGCTCATCGGAAACTGGCGCAGTTTCAACTTCCGGCGTGTCAGGCATCAGCTCCAACACCGTGTGGCTGGTACGCAGCATTGGCGTGAAATGGCCGTGCGGTTCGGTCACCAGATCCACTACGCGGCGCGGGCGCCAGAACGAGTAGATCGCAAGAATGCCCAACGTCACCGCGAAGAACAGTGGCAGCGCGATGGCGCCAAACAGGTGCATCAAGCCACCTGCGACTACTGGCCCGAATGCTGCGCCGAAACCGTTGGCCAGCAACAGGCCGCTGGAGCCGGATAGGATCTCGTCCGGATTCAGCTGGTCGACCATTTGCGCCACAGCAATCGAGTAGATCGAAAACGCTAGCCCGCCCCAGAGGAACATCAGCCCCAGCAGCAAAGAGCCCGCGAGAATTGGTGTGATGATCAACGCCAGCACCGCGGCGATCGCCACCACCCAGAGCAGCACCACGCGCCGGTCATGTTTGTCCGAGAAGAGCCCGATCGGCCATTGCAGCACTGCACCGCCGAGAATGGTGATGCTCATCAGCAGGCCGACGCCGGCGGCATCGAAACCGACCTGGCTCGCATACACCGGCGCCAGGCCCCAGAAGCCGCCCAGTGTGAGCCCGGAAATACCGGCTGCCATCAACGGCAGCGGAGCGATACGGGCCAGTTGCAGCAAGTCGGTGGCCGGCATGTCCGGCAGTGCGGGTTGCGCCTGGCGGGTCAGGGTGATCGGCATCAGCGCGCTGCTGATGAGAATCGCCGCCAGCGCGAACAGCGTGAAGTTCATCGGCGTGTCGAGGCTCAACAGCTGTTGAGCAGCCGCTAGCGCGCCGAGGTTAACCGCCATGTACAGAGCAAATACCTGGCCGCGCTTCTCGCCGCTGACCTGAGCGTTCAGCCAACTTTCGATAACCATGTACAGCGTGACCAGCGAAACGCCGTAGAGCACCCGCAGTACCAGCCATACCCATGGGTTGACGATCAGCACGTGCAACAGCACGGCCACTGCCGCCAGCGCAGCATAGAAGGCAAAGGTGCGGATATGGCCGATACGGCGGATCAGCGATGGCGCGAGCCAGGTGCCGATCAAGAAGCCAGCAAAATAGCCGGACATCAGCAGACCGATCAGACCGGTCGAATAGCCTTCGGCAACGCCGCGCAGTGTAAGCAGGGTATTGAGCAGTCCGTGTCCCAGCAGGAGCAGTGCCACGCCAGCGAGCAGGGAGCTGATAGGTGCAATCAAGGTTTTCATCGGTAACACCCTAAATAACGAGATAGCTGAAAACAAGTCGCGGCGCGTTTTGTATTGTGAACGTCGGAAGGCAACTGTTTGGTTTAAGAGAGCTGGATTGAAGTGCTGGGTAAGCGAGCGACATCACGCTGCTGCTATCGGGTAGAGCACGTCTTTCAGCACTGCCTGGCGAGGGTGTTCTCCAGCGGCGCTGCGTGTCGTACGGCCAGATTTAATAGCTGCACCGCCTCGGCTACAGCCTGCCGATCCAATGCGCCGTCTAGCGAGGCAGCCGCCTGTTCGAGGATTGCTTGAGCGTGGCGCAGGATTACGCGCTCGTCCTCGGCGTCCGTCGCACTGAACAAAAGGTTCTTGCATGCCTGAAGCAAGGTCAGCAGCACCTGCAGATCCTCTTTGCCGTAAGCGCGCAGCGAGCCGAACGCCAGCAGGAGCATCTGATGCAGATCGAGCTCGCTGAGGAAGATCCGTGGCGCGCCTTGCTCGGGGGCGACATCGTGGTCCGGCAACTTCATTCGTTCGCTGAGCAGCACGCCCATCATGTCGATCGCCTTGATCGCCGTTCCCGGATCGTTGATGCCCGGGCTTAGCGCGCGCACGGCAATCTCGATGATCTGCTTGAAGCCGAAGAAGAAATGCCGGTGGGCGTATTCCTCGACGTAAAAATCGAAACAGTCGAGCAGTTGCGCCACGCAGCGTTCGTCCAGCTCGCGGTTCAGTCGTATCAGTGGGTGCCCAGGCATGACGAAAAAGCCGTAGTGCACCTGCACAGTCATGCAGGCGTCCTGTTCGTCGAGCAGCGCCTGCGCGGCAGAAATGTTCAGTGCCTTGAAATAGCCGGAGCGCCGCGCCCGGATGATCTGCCAACCGCTGTCGTCCGGCCATTCTGCGACCTTGCAGTGCTCCAGTCGCTCGATGCGCTGTTGCAGCTGGGCATGGGTTTGCTTGTAGACGCGGCTGAGGATGAAGTCGACCTGGATCGATAGAGAAATGGAGCGGATGAAGTAAACGAACAGGCACAAACAAATGACGCCGAGGCCAAGCGCCAGGAAGATGCCCAGGCTCGGTACGTTGATATCGTCGCCTTCCTGAATCGTCGAGATCAGCATCAGTGAGTTGATGATCGTGCCGAGGTAGACGCCGAGCACCACCTGATGACTGCGGCTGCTGATCAGCCCGGGAATGACCCGCGGCGACAGGGACGAGGCGGCCGAGTTGAGCACCACCATCACCATCGAGAAGCTGAATACCATCAACGAGATGATGCCGGCGACCAGCGTCCCGAGAATCAGGCGCGCGTTCTCAGCGTTCTTAACCAACCCCAGGTCCAGATCTTCTTTGTATGACTGCAGCCATGTCATCTCAAGCACGATGGACACGATGCACAGGCCGGCGAGGCCAACGGCTATTAGCGTGGGGTAAAACGCGATGCTGCCGGTTACCCGGTGATACAGGCGAAACAGCCTGTTGGTGAGTGCGGACATTATGGCTCCCTGCGATGGTCCGCCGAAGCGGGGCTACCCGCCTTTCGGCAGCATCCGGAGCGTAACGTTCGCTCAGACCTTGTCGCTGGGGACCAGGGTTGCGATCAGCGCACGCACGCTGCCGGGCAGCGCGTCCAGTTCGCGAACCAGAATGCTGCGCTCGCGCACAGCCCAGGGTTCGTCCAGTGCCACCAGCGCAAGCTGCATGGTGCGGCTGTGCCGCCTTGCCGCAGATTCAGGAATGATGCCGATACCCACACCGGCCTCGATCATCCGGCACACCGCTTCGAAGCTGGAGACCTGGATGCGCAGCGATAGCTGACCACCGAGTTTTTCCACCTGATCGCGCAGGAAGGTCAGCAGCGTGCTGCCTTCGTGCAGGCCGATGTGCTGATAGGCCAGCGTCTGGCGCAGCGTGAGCTGTTGCTCGCCTGCCAGCGGATGGCCGATCGGCACGGCAAGCAGCAGGCGGTCGGTGCTGAAGTGCAGCACCTGCAGGCCCTCGGCGCGTACCGGCCCGGCGATGATGCCCATGTCGGTGCTGCCGTCGAGCACGCCACGGACGATGTCGCGGCTCAGCCTTTCCTGCAGGTCCACCGTGACGCCGGGGCGCTCGGCAAGAAAGCCCGCCAGCACTTCCGGCAGAAATTCGGTCACCGCGGTGGTGTTGGCGAAGATACGGATATGTCCGGCCGAATCGGTGCCGTATTCGGTGAACTCGCTCTTCAAGTAATCGACCTGACGCATGATCAGCCGCGCGTGCTGCAGCAGCTTGTGTCCGGCCGGCGTCAGCTCGACACCGCGGCTGTCGCGGTAGAGCAGGCGGCTGTCGAGCTGGCTTTCCAGTGCTTTGATGCGCGCGCTGGCTGCTGCCGGCGACAGATGGGCACGACGCGCGCCCTGGGTCAGGCTGGGGGATTCGGCGATATGAATGAACAGACGCAGGTCGGCCAGATCGAAATGCATGCTTGATACCGGTACTTGGAACGGCGTTCAGCTTATCCGAACGCTGGTGTCGGTAAATACAAATTCACGGAACGCCGCCTTCGTAGCATTCTCCAGCGAAACAAAGACAAAGACCGGAAGCCGCAATGACCGATATCTCTGCCTGGATTGGCCGCAGCGAAGAAGTGCATGACCAGCTCAGCCGCAACCTGCTGATGCGCATCGCCGCCACATTCGGCGAAACCACCCCTGCCCATGGCGAGGCCTTGCCGCCGTTGTGGCAATGGTGCTTCTTTCAGGAGCCCATCGCCGAGAGCGGCCTGGGCGAGGACGGTCACCCGGCGCGCGGCGGCTTCCTGCCCCCGGCCGATAACCGCAACCGCATGTGGGCCGGCGGTCGGGTCGAGTTCCTTCGTCCTCTGGAAGCCGGTGGCGAGGCGCGGCGGGTATCGACCATCAAGCACATCGAGGAAAAACACGGTCGCACCGGCGCGCTGCTGTTCGTCACCGTGCAGCACGACTACCTGCAGGACGGCCGTCTGGCCATCCGCGAAGAGCAGGACATCGTCTACCGTGAGCCGAGCCCGCCGAAGACCAGCAGCGGCGAACCCATGGTCGCCGGTGGCTGGCGCGAGGCGGTAACGCCGACGCCGACGCTGCTGTTCCGCTATTCGGCGGTCACCTTCAACGGCCATCGCATCCATTACGACTGGCCCTACGTCACCGAGACCGAGGGCTACGCCGGTCTGGTCGTTCACGGCCCGCTGATCGCCACGCTGAACCTGCGCGCCTTTTGCCGCGCCAATCCCGACGCCCGTCTGCGGCGCTTTGCCTACCGCGGCTTGCGTCCGCTGGTGGTGCCACAGCAATTCGAAGTAGGTGGCCGCATCGTCTCGCCCGGCAAGGCTGAGCTCTGGGCAGGCGATCACAACGGTCTGGCGCAGAAGGCCGAAGTGGAATTCGAGTGAGCTGTATGGCGGGACTCCGCCCCCTCACCCTAACCCTCTCCCCAAGGGGGCGAGGGGACTGCATCTGCGGGGTGGTCAGGGGCGCAGGTGATAGTCGTCCCGCGGAAGAAAGTCTGGTGAGCCTCAAGCTGAGTGCGCTACCAGGCAGTCCAGCCAAACGCGAATGCAGCCCCCTCTCCCGGAGGGAGAGGGGGCTGGGGTGAGGGGGAGAGGCAAGCCACTCGACATCGCCCGTTTTCTGAGGAACTGAGATGAACCCGAACAAGACCGAAGAACTCAACGCCATCCGCGAAGGCGTGCGCGCCCTCTGTGCCGAATTTCCCGCCGAGTACTGGCGCAAAGTAGACGAGGAGAAAGGCTTCCCGGAAGCCTTCGTCACCGCCATGACCGAAGCCGGCTGGCTCTCGGCGATGATCCCGGAAGAATACGGCGGCTCGGGCCTGGGCTTGGCCGAAGCCTCGGTCATCCTCGAGGAGGTCAACCGTTGCGGCGGCAATTCCGGCACCGTCCACGGCCAGATGTACAACATGTTCACCTTGCTCAGAAACGGCAGCGAAGAACAGAAGCGCTACTACCTGCCGAAGCTGGCCAGCGGTGAGCTGCGCCTGCAGTCCATGGGCGTCACCGAGCCGACCACCGGCACCGACACCACTAAGATCAAGACCACTGCTGTGCGCCGGGGCGACAAGTACGTCATCAACGGGCAGAAGGTGTGGATCTCGCGCATCCAGCACTCCGATCTGATGATCCTGCTGGCGCGCACCACGCCGCTGGCCGAGGTGCAGCGCAAGTCCGAGGGCATGTCGATCTTTCTCGTCGACCTGCGCGAGGCCATCGGCAACGGCCTGACCGTGCAGCCGATCGCCAACATGGTCAACCACGAGACCAACGAGCTGTTCTTCGACAACCTGGAAATCCCCGCCAGCAGCCTGATTGGCGAGGAGGGCAAGGGCTTTCGCTACATCCTCGACGGCCTGAATGCCGAGCGCACGCTGATCGCCGCCGAGTGCATCGGCGATGGCCGCTGGTTCGTCGAGAAGTCCGCGCAGTACGCCCGCGACCGTGTGGTGTTCGGCCGGCCCATCGGGCAGAACCAAGGCGTGCAGTTCCCCATCGCCGAAGCGCATATCGAGATCGAAGCCGCGGACCTGATGCGCTGGCGCGCCTGCGAGGAATACGACGCCGGCCGCAACGCCGGCGCGGCGGCCAACATGGCCAAGTACCTGGCGGCCAAGGCCAGCTGGGAGGCCGCCAACGCCTGCCTGCAGACCCACGGCGGCTTCGGTTTCGCCAACGAATACGACGTCGAGCGCAAGTTCCGCGAGACGCGGCTGTACCAGGTGGCGCCGATCTCCACCAACCTGATCCTGTCGTACGTGGCCGAGCACTTGCTCGAGCTGCCGCGCTCGTTCTAACGGAGCCAGACTTAGCGTGGAAAACGGCGAAGCCTTTTCCACGCATATCGAACAGGCGACACGGGTGTGGAAATGCTTCGCGATTTCCACCCCTACAAAAAAGGGAAGTGCGTCATGAATATCAGTCATCTCGACCACCTGGTGCTGACCGTCGCCGACCTCGAGGCAACGATCGACTTCTACACCCGCGTGCTCGGCATGCAGGTGGTGACCTTCGGCGAAGGGCGCAAGGCGCTGGCCTTCGGCAACCAGAAGATCAACCTGCACCAGGCCGGGCGCGAATTCGAGCCCAAGGCCGAGCGGCTGACCCCGGGTTCGGCGGACCTCTGCTTCATCGTTGCCACACCGCTGGCCGAGGTGATCGCCCACCTCCAGGCGCAGCAGGTCGCCATCGTCGAAGGTCCGGTGCAACGCACCGGCGCGACCGGACCGATCCGCTCGGTGTACCTGCGCGACCCCGACCAGAACCTCATCGAACTGTCCAATCCGTTAGAGAATCCGCTGGAGCCCAACGCATGAGCCAGCACACCCGTGCCCTGACCGAATTCCTCGCCGGGCTTGCCTACGAGCAGATCCCCGAGCCGGTGCTCGCCCGCACCGAAGACCTCTTTCTCGATTGGCTCGGCTCGGCCCTGGCCAGCGCCGGCTCGCATCCGATGCCGCTGTTCGAGCGTTACGCGCAGAAGATGGGTCCGGCCGACGGGCCGGCGCGCATTCTGGTCAACGGCCAGAGCAGCTCGGCCTATTTCGCTGCGCTGGTGAATGCTGCCAGCTCGCACCTGGTGGAGCAGGACGACCTGCACAACAGCTCCGTGCTGCACCCGGCCACCGTGGTGTTCCCCGCTGCGCTGGCGGCGGCGCAGGATCTCGGCAAGTCCGGCCGCGAGCTGCTGGTGGCGTCGGTGGCCGGCTACGAGGCGGGCATCCGCATCGGCGAATTCCTCGGGCGTTCGCACTACCGGATCTTTCATACCACGGCGACCGTCGGCACCCTGGCCGCCGCGGTGGCTGTCGGAAAGCTGATGAACTTCGACCAGCATCAGTTCACCCACCTGCTCGGGAGCGCCGGTACACAGGCCGCCGGACTGTGGGAGTTTCTTCGTGACGCAGCAGACTCCAAGCAGCTGCACACCGCCAAGGCGGCCGCTGATGGTCTGCTCGCCGCGTACCTGACCGCAGATGGCCTGACCGGCGCGCAGGACATCCTCGAAGGCGAGCAGGGCATGGCTGCCGGCATGTCCAGCGATGCCGACCCGAGCAAGTTGTCCGACCGCCTCGGCAGTCGCTGGGCGCTGGCGGAAACCTCCTTCAAGTTCCACGCCTCCTGCCGGCATACCCACCCGGCGGCCGATGCGCTGCTGGCGCTGATGCAGCGCGAAGGGCTCGGGGCCGATGACATCGCGTCGGTCACCACCCGCGTGCACCAGGGCGCGATCGACGTGCTCGGCCGCGTGACGGTGCCGCAAACGGTGCATCAAGCCAAATTCTCTATGGGCACCGTGCTGGGGCTGATCGCCCTGTACGGCAAGGCCGGCCTGACCGAATTCCACAGCCATGCGCTCAGCGACCCGCGCGTCGGCGAGTTCCGCGAGAAGGTCTCGATGACGCTTGATCCCGAGGTGGACGGCGCCTACCCGGCACGCTGGCTCGGTCGCGTCGAAGTGACCACCGCCGATGGCCGCACGCTGCACGGCACCATCGACGAACCCAAGGGCGACCCGGGCAACACGTTGAGTCGCGCCGAGCTGGAGGACAAGTTCCGCCGCCTGGTGCAGTTCTCCGCGGCGCGTAGCGTTGACCAGGCGGGCGCGCTGATCGATACGGTCTGGCGCCTGCGCGAGCTGCAGCGGCTGGACGCATTGGCCTGAACTGAATCGTAGGGTGGATGACGGCGAAGCCTCATCCACCAATGTGGCGCCAGAGCTCCAGGGGCTGGAACAAACGCGTGGAAATGGCTTCGGCGATTTCCACCCTACGCCGAATTTGCAGGAAACAAACATGACCGATACCCAAGCCAATATCGCCGCTCGCTGGAATCACGTGGTCAGGCTCGTAGGGTGGGCTTCAGCCCACCACAGGAAACACGCTCCGGCGGGCTGAAGCCCACCCTACTAGAAGCGGAACCGACGGCGAAGCCTCATCCACCAGAACAGCACCAGGGTTGCAGAGACTTGAACAGACGCGTGGAAAAGGCGTTGCCCTTTTCCACCCAACGCCGAATTTGCAGGAACCGAACATGAACGACACCCAAGGCAAACCCCGCCCACTCGATGGCATCACCGTGGTCAGCCTCGAGCACGCCATCGCCGCGCCGTTCTGCACGCGCCAGCTGGCCGACCTCGGCGCACGGGTGATCAAGATCGAGCGGCCCGGTGCCGGCGACTTCGCCCGCGGCTACGACGAGCGGGTCGACGGGCTGGCCTCGCATTTCGTCTGGACCAACCGCTCCAAGGAAAGCCTGAGCCTGGACGTGAAGCAGGACGCCGCTGCCCAGGTCCTCGACCAACTCTTGGCCAAGGCCGACGTGCTGGTGCAGAACCTGGCACCGGGCGCCGCGGCGCGCATGGGGCTCTCCTTCGAGGCGCTGCACGAGCGCTTTCCGCGACTGATCGTCTGCGACATCTCCGGCTACGGCGAGGGCGGCCCCTACGAACAGAAGAAGGCCTATGACCTGCTGATCCAGAGCGAGGGCGGCTTTCTCTCCGTCACCGGCGGGGCGGGTGAGACCGAGATGGCCAAGGCCGGCTGCTCCATCGCCGATATCGCCGCGGGCATGTACGCCTACACCGGCGTGCTCTCGGCGCTGATGCTGCGCGACAAGACGGGCGAGGGCAGCCGCGTCGACGTTTCCATGCTCGAAAGCCTGGTGGAATGGATGGGCTACCCGCTGTATTACGCCTACAAGGGCGCAACACCTCCGCCGCGTGCCGGCGCCGCCCACGCCACCATCTACCCCTACGGCCCGTTCCCCACTGGTGACGGCGGCACGGTGATGCTCGGCCTGCAGAACGAGCGTGAGTGGCTGGCGTTCTGCGACAAGGTGCTGCTGCAGCCGGAACTGGCGCAGGACGAGCGCTTTTCGAGCAACGCCCGGCGTTCGGAGCATCGCACCGAATTGCGTGCGCTCATCGTCGAGGCGTTCAGCCGCCTGAGCGCCGAAGAGGTGATCGTCCGCCTGGATGCCGCGGCCATCGCCAATGCGCACGTCAACGACATGGCCGGTGTCTGGGCGCATCCGCAGCTGGAGGCCCGCCAGCGCTGGAGCGAGGTGGACAGTCCGTCCGGCCGCCTGCCGGCATTGCTGCCACCGGGGTGCAACAGCGCCTTCGCCCCGCGCATGGACCCGATCCCCGCGCTGGGCCAACACACCGATGCGCTGCTCGCCGAACTGGGCTATGCCCCCGGCGACATTCAGCGCTTGCACGAGCAGGGCGCGGTATGAGCGTGCCCAGGAGCCAGCCCATGAACTCATCGATCATCCGTAGCGCGCTGTTCGTCCCGGCGACCCGCCCGGAACGCATTCTCAAGGCGCTGGCGAGCGGCGCCGACGCGGTCATCGTCGACCTCGAGGATGCGGTTGCGGAGAACCTTAAGGCAGAGGCGCGGGGCAACCTCGATGCCTTCCTCGCTGCCAACCCGGCGGCGCGCCTGCTGGTGCGCATCAACGCGCCAACCCATGCCGAGCAGGCCGCGGACCTGGCGCTCTGTGCCCGTCATGCCGGCGTCGCCGGCGTACTACTGCCGAAGGTCGAAAGCGCAGTGCAGGTTGCGCTGGCGGCCAGCTGCGGCAAACCGGTCTGGCCAATCGTCGAAAGTGCCCGCGGGCTGGCCAATCTGGCGGAAATTGCCCACGCCCAGGGTGTCGAGCGGCTGTCTTTCGGCGCGCTGGACCTGGGCCTCGATCTCGGCCTGGCCAACGGCACCGCCGGCGCCGAGCGCATGCTTGACCAGGCACGCTATGCGCTGCTGCTGCAGTCGCGATTGGCCGGGCTGGCAGCACCGCTGGACAGCGTCTTTCCCGACATCAAGAACCCCGAAGGCCTCGCCCGTGCAGCTGCCGACGCGCGTGACATGGGCTTTGGCGGCCTGCTGTGCATCCACCCGAGCCAGGTGGCCGTGGTGCACGAAACCCTCATGCCCAGTGCCGCGGAACTGGACTGGGCGCAACGCATCCTCGCCGCCGGAGCTTCCGGCGACGGGGTTTTCGTGGTGGACGGACAGATGGTCGACGCCCCCGTCATCGGCCGTGCCCGTCGCCTGCTGCAACGTGCCGGGCAAGCGGTGTCCTGACCGCAACGCTTGCCCGCGAAACGTACCAACCGACAAAAACAAGAGCGTACTTCCATGCTGAGTAACAAGCTCAAGGCACTCGCCTGCGCGCTTTCTTTCACCGTCGCCGGGCTGGTGCATGCCGCCGATCCCGTGACCATCAAGTTCGCCCATGTAGTGGCGGACAACACACCGAAGGGGCAGGGCGCCCTGCTGTTCAAGAAACTCGCCGAGAAACGCCTGCCGGGCAAGGTGAAGGTCGAGGTCTACCCGAACTCCTCGCTGTTCGGCGACGGCAAGGAAATGGAGGCCCTGCTGCTGGGTGATGTGCACATGCTGGCGCCGTCGCTGGCCAAGTTCGAGCATTACGCCAAGGCCATCCAGATCTTCGATCTGCCATTCCTGTTCGACGACCTGGCCGCTGCCGACCGCTTCCAGAGCAGCCCGCAGGGCCGGGCGCTGCTGACCGCGATGGAGGACAAGAACATCACCGGCCTGGCCTATTGGCACAACGGCACCAAGCAGCTCTCGGCCAACAAGCCGCTGCGCGAACCCAAGGACGCGCGCGGCCTGAAGTTCCGCGTGCAGGCCTCCGCGGTGCTCGACGAGCAGTTCAAGGTGGTACGCGCCAACCCGCGCAAGATGAGCTTCGCCGAGGTCTACCAGGGCCTGCAGACCGGTGTGGTCAACGGCACGGAGAACACCTGGTCGAACTACGAAAGCCAGAAGGTGCACGAGGTCCAGCCTTATATGACCGCCTCCGACCACGGCCTGATCGACTACATGGTGATCACCAACACCAAGTTCTGGAACGGCCTGCGGAAGACGTGCGCAGCGAGCTGGAAGCGATCATGGCCGAGGTCACCGTCGAGGTTAACCGCCAGGCGGACGAACTCAATCAGAAGGCGCGCCAGACCATCGCCGCCTCCGGCAAGACCGAAATCATCGAGCTGACCCCCGAGCAACGCGCAATGTGGCGCGAGGCGATGAAACCGGTGTGGAAGAAGTTCGAGAGCGAGATCGGCGTCGAACTGATCGAGGCGGCCCAGGCAGCCAACCGCTCCTGACACCAAACCATCCGCCTGAGCGGGGCGCAGTGTGCTCCCGCCCAGGTTCTTATCGGTCAACCGTGCGGCGCCCGTCCAGATGAGACGGGCCTGCTTTTTTTACCCCGACGAACGCTTATGCTGACCGCTCGACCAACGTAAGGAGACGCCGGCATGAGTCGTTATGCCTTTGTCAGCACGCCGGTGCTGGATATCGCTTATCTCGAATGGAATCCCCGTGGCCAACAAGTCGCCGTGCTCGTACACGGCTGGCCTGATTGCGCGGAGAGCTGGACCCAGGTCGCCGAAAGCCTGGCCGCAGCAGGCTACCGCGTGCTCTGCCCGACGCTGCGCGGCTTCGGCCAGACGCGCTTCACTGATCCGCTGACCCCACGCAGCGGTCAGCTCGCCGCGCTGGGCCGTGACCTGCTGAATTTCATCGACGCATTACGCCTCGACCAGCCGGTGCTGGTTGGCCATGACTGGGGCGCACGGGCGGTGGCCAATGCCTGTGGGCTGCGCCATCACGCCGCCGCACGGCTGGTAATGCTCGCGGTGGGCTACGGCACCAACGACCCGAACCAGCACATCTCGCTAAGCCAGGCGCGCAACTACTGGTACCACTGGTACATGGCCACCCCGCGCGGCGAGCAGACGGTAATCGAGGATCGCGCGGCCTTTACGCGGCTGCTGTGGGATACCTGGTCACCGGCCGGCTGGTACGCCGAGGCGGA
This sequence comes from Pseudomonas sp. E45-MNA-CIBAN-0222, assembly GCF_040310405.1. Taxonomy (NCBI): domain Bacteria; kingdom Pseudomonadati; phylum Pseudomonadota; class Gammaproteobacteria; order Pseudomonadales; family Pseudomonadaceae; genus Pseudomonas; species Pseudomonas sp. E45-MNA-CIBAN-0222. The sequence continues at coordinate 547 of NZ_JBEOPU010000026.1, read as the reverse complement.
TTTCATCCAGGCGCTGGAGGCGTTCGACAACCCGGACTGGGCTGCCGTGGTACTGCATTCCTACCGGCACCGCTGGGGCTTCGTCGACGGCGATCCGGCCTACGCATCGGACGAGGCGCTGCTGCAACCGGCTCCGGTGCTCGCCGTGCCGACGCTGGTGCTGCACGGCGAGGCCGATACCTGCAACGCACCGGAAACCTCGGCCGGGCGTGAGGCCTTGTTCAGCGGCCCATACCACCGACAGCTATTGCCAGGCGTCGGCCACTTCCCCCAGCGCGAGGCCCCACAGGCGGTGGCCGAGGCGATTCTGCAGTTCTGTCAGGGGGATTGAGGCTGCGCTTACATCGGAAGGGCAAAGAACTACAACTTTTTTCTGGCGTGCGTTGGTTGGTTCTCTTCATTCTGCTTGGCCTGCCGCTCCCGCTTGCACAATTTTTGTGCAGCTCTATACGGTCGGTACGTTATCGACATATTAACCTGGCAAATAAATAGGGCATATTAGATAATCTGTCTCCATGAAAATAGATGCCCGTAAACTCAGCCCCCA
>NZ_JBEOPU010000025.1:0-27527 GCF_040310405.1 Pseudomonas sp. E45-MNA-CIBAN-0222 | reverse complement strand
GGCTTGCAGCCACTTCGACAGCAGGCACACCTGATCGGCAGGCCGCCGCTAAACCTACTTTTTCAACAGAATCGGCCAAAAGCCGCCGTCACTTTATTAATGCCCCTTTAATACTCCTCTGTGAAAATTTCCAGTCAAGAAAATGGCCGTGCCTATGATCGACTGATCGAGGTCAATGGGTGGTGTTGTTCGTCAGCCATAATTAAGTCGTAGTCCGGCCGCGTTTTGCAGAACAGCGAGACATGGGCGAGCTGAATACGTCGCTACTTCGCTATCTCGCCTAGAAGGATGAATCAATGAAACAGTGGCAACGCAATATCCTTATTTTGGCCATCGGTGGCGGGGTTCTGGCTTTTGCGCTGAGCCAGGTGTTACCGAGCTTTCGCACCGCCAGCAGCGGCATGACGATCGATACCAACGACGCCGCACTGATCAAGCGCGGTGAATACATTGCCCGCACCGCCGACTGCGTGGCCTGCCATACCACGTTGGGCGGCAAGCCGTTCGCCGGTGGCCTGCCGATGTTGACGCCTCTGGGCGCCATCTACTCCACCAACATCACGCCCGACCGGGAAACCGGCATTGGCGAGTACACCTTCGACGACTTCCTGAACGCCACCAAGCACGGCGTACGCAAGGACAACAGCGCGCTTTATCCAGCCATGCCCTATCCCTCGTACGGCATCATGCCGGATGAGGACATCGCCGCGATGTACGCGTACTTCATGTCGGCCGTAGAGCCTGTCAACCAGCCCAACAAAGCAAGCGAACTACCGCCTGTGCTCAACTGGCGCTGGCCGCTGGCCTACTGGCAGGCCCTGTTTGCCGCCGAGCGCGATTTCGTGCCGGAGACGAACGACCCGATGCTCACTCGCGGCCAGTATTTGATCGAAGGGCCGGGCCACTGTGGCTCGTGCCATACCGAACGCGGCATCGGCTTCCAGGAAGTGGCGCTGTCCGACGCCGGCTCGGATGAATTCCTCAGTGGCGCCATCATCGATGGCTGGCGCGCCAAGAGCCTGCGCGGCGAGCATCGCGGCCTAGGTACCTGGAGCACCGCAGAGCTGGCTGATTTCTTCAAGACCGGCCGTACCGGCACCACCGCAGCCTTCGGTGCTATGGCCGAGGTGGTCGAGCACAGCACGCAGTACATGACCGATGACGACATCCAGGCCATGGCGGCTTACCTGAAAACGCTCAGCCCCGCGCCAGGTAAGGAAATCGACCTCCCGCCGAAGCAGGATTTCACCACCCAGAAACTGCTGGATGGCGTCTACGACTCGCGCGGCGCGCTGCTGTACGTCGAGTATTGCCAGGTTTGCCATCGCGCCGATGGCAAAGGCGTGCCCCGAATCTTCCCAGCGCTGGACGGTAACAGCGCGGTGTATTCACGCTATCCGGACTCCGTATTACAGATCACTCTCAGCGGCGGTCGTATGCCCGACACGCCCCATGACCGCATGGCCTTTTCCATGCCGGCATTCAACACGCTCGCCGATGCCGATATCGCTGAAGTCGTTAATTTTATCCGCAACAGCTGGACCAACCAGGCGAGTGAGGTGACGGTTGGCGATGTCGTCGCCATGCGCCATTTCCTGAGCAAAAAACCTCGCGTTGGAACCGACCTACCGCCCGACCTGAGCGTGACCCACACGGAGCAAGGAGTTCATGGTGAATAAACTGTTCTTGAGCATTCTTGCTCGGCGCGGCATCAGCCATGCGCGCCGCGGCGCCCTCCCGCTAACGGCCGCAGCCATCATTGCCGCCACGACGAGCGCTTGCTCCGAGCCGGAGCCAACACAACGCAATGCCGCCCAGTACGATCTGGTCACCCTGGACGATGCCAACCAGAAAATCGGCCGCTATACCATTCCGCAGGACACTGCGATTGTCGATGAGCCGAACGCCGATCAGATCTTTTATGGCAAGCGCCTGCTCAATGAAACCAAGCGCCTGCTGCCGGAGCATGTCGGCGCCGCCATGAACTGCAACAGCTGTCATATTGCGCAAGGCAAGATTCCGCTAGGCGACCCGTACATCAACAGCTTTAACTTTTACCCGCGCGTCATGCCACGGGCCGGCAAGGAAGTTGATCTGGTGGGCCGCATCAATGGCTGCTTCCAGCGCTCGATGAACGGTAAGCCAGTGCCTCGCGATTCCGAGGAAATGAAGGCGATGGTTGCCTATATGGAGTGGCTGGCGCAGAGCACGCCCAAGGATCAGCTGGTCGATATCCGCAATGCCGGCGTCATAGACGAGAGCTTGGTGCCCGACCCGGAGCACGGCGAACAGATCTATTACGCCCAGTGCGCTACCTGTCACGGCGACAATGGCGAGGGTATCAAGGACAGCCGCGGCGATATCGTCTTTCCGCCACTGTGGGGCGAAGAGTCTTTCAACATCGGCGCCGGCATGGCGCGAACCTATAAAGCGGCCGCTTTCGTCAAATACAACATGCCGATGGGCATTCAAACCAAGGGCCTGTGGGGTCATGGTAATGTGCTGTCCGACCAAGACGCCGTGGATGTCGCCGAATTCTTCACTCACAAGCCGAGACCTGACTTTGTCGGCAAGGTTAACGATTGGCCCAACAGGCCAAGACCTAAGGATGCTCGCTATTAAGGAAGTTCTAAAACTGGCTGACTCGGAAGCGGCTCCGGGCCCTCTTATGTCCTGTTGGCGTCGGCCTGGCCTCAACCGTCGCTGTGCATGGTCAGACCTTGATCTGTTCAGCCATCTCCAAGGCGTCATCGACCTTAACGGACGGACCCGCTCGGGCTTGCTCTGTTATCTCAAACGATAGGAGATCGAAGAGAGCCAGATCACGGACTTTTTCTGCAATTTGAAGCCTTACTCGGATCGCCCAGATATTTCTCAGTCGGAGCGGGGTTTTCTGCCCGACCAATTTCCCTTTTCCGGGGCTGACATCTGCAGGTAGTAATGATGTTCATGGCAAGTCCTCCACGTGTGGGAGGACAAGATGACTAGCCAGAGCGTTGGTCGCTAACGGCCAAAAGCAGCCGTTAGCTAGGTGCTACTTCCGGCCCGAAGCATCCTATCCAAGATGATTCAAAACACCTGTGCAGCCAGTCAGAGTGAAAACGGCCAGCTCCACTCACAGCAACATGGGGCTTAAGTCTAACTATCGAGGGCTCTACGATAGCTGGACCTGTTTGCGGGTACGGCCAAGCCCGCCACTTTATCTCGGCGCAATTGGTTGGCATAGTCCAATTACTACCGCGTGACAATGGGGAAGCGTCCGTCTGGCTGATCCAGTAGGCTGAAGAAGCGCCCAAGGGCCAGGGGGTTGCCGTCGATCGACACCTGATCGGAGCTGAGCAGGGCTGCGGCGCCGGCTTGCCCACTGATTATCTGCAAGAAGAAGTCCTTACTCAGGTTGAGGCTGGCGTCGGCCTCGGCGACTTCGCCTTCATTCATACGGCGGTGATGCAGCACGGCGTTCTCGATCCACAAGTGATAGCGCGCGCCGCTGTCGGTGAAGTTGAGGTTGATACGCAGCGCGCTGTCGGCTGCCGCCGTGCCATTGAGCTTGGTGGCCATCACGTCCAGGAAGCGCTCGGGAGCGGTGTGTTTGAGCATATCGAGCATCATTACCGGAGTGAAACCCTCTTCCGGCAGGCCGTGGCGCAGCTCATAGGTGCCACTCAGGTAGAAGTTGCGCCAGGGCCCCGACTCGGCCTGATAGCCCAGTTGCTCGAAGCTGCGTGCCTGCAGATCGCGGGCGCCCTGGTTGTCCGGATCGGCATAGAGCAGATGTTTGCCCAGCTCCGCGGCCCAGCGGTAATCGCCCTCGGCATAGGCTTGCTCGGCGGCTGCCAGCAGCGGCTCACGGCCGCCGGCCAGGGCCACGTACTTGGCGGCGGCGGCCACCGGCGGCAGTGGGTCGAGGTTGGCCGGGTTGGCGTCGAACCAGCCTAGGTAGAACTGATAGATGCCGCGCACGTTGTGCTTGAGGGTTCCGTAGTAGTCGTGCACGTTCAGATGGCGGTCGAGGCTGGGCGGCAGGTGCAGTTGCTCGGCGATCTCCGGCGCGGTGAGGCCGGCATTCATCAGGCGAACAGTTTGATCGTGCAGGTAGCGGTAGGCATCACGCTGGGTGGTGAGGAAGGTCTGGATGTTGTCCTGCCCCCACACTGGCCAGTGGTGCTGGTTGAACAGCACCTCGGCGCCAGCGGCTTGCGCGCGGCTGGCGTCGATGTAGTTGGCCCACTGCAAGGCATCGCGTACCTTGGCGCCGCGTAGGGTGTACAGGTTGTGCAGGGTTTGCGAGAGTAGCTCGGCGCCGCCAAAGGCGTTCAGCTCCGGCAGGCTGAAGGTCATTTCCGCCGGGGCTTCACTCTCGGGTACGTTGTAGAAGACGAAGCGCACTCCATCCACGTCCAGCGTCTGTTCGCGGCCGTCGATCAGTTGGGTGGGCGGCAGAATGCCCATGTGCCCGAAGGCAACCGCCTTGCCCAGGCCGTTGTCTACCAGGCCCTCGGCGCTGCGCGGTAGGCGCTTGCCGTACATGAAGGTGGCACGGCGGGCCATGGCGATGCCCATCATCAGGTTTTCGCTGGTGGCCTCTTCCATAAACCCAGCCGGGGCAATCACCGGTAGCTGACGCACCTTGGCGTCTTCGGCGCTGATCACGCCGAGAGCACCGCCAAAGTGATCGACATGGCTGTGGCTGAAGATCATCGCGCTCACCGGGCGTGAGCCCAGATGTTGTGCAACGAAGTCCATAGCGAAGGCGGCGGTTTCCCGGCTGGTTAGCGGGTCGATGACAATCCAGCCGCTGTCGCCTTCGATCAGCGTCATGTTGGCTAGGTCGAAGCCGCGTAGCTGATAGATTTTGTCGCTGACTTTGAACAGCCCAACCTGGTTATTCAGCAGCGCTTGCCGCCACAGGCTGGGGTTGACGGTAGTGGGGGCCTCACCTTGGATAAACGCAAAGCTATCGAAGTCCCAGATCACTTCGCCTTCGGCATCGCGCACCTGGCCCTGAGGCGTGGCAATTAGGCCGCGGCGTGCCTGGGCTAGGCCCTCGACATGGCTCAGGTCATAGCTCTGCGCCACCTCGGCCTGGGCAGCTTGCGTGCGTGGCGTGGCGGCGCTGTGACTGGGCGCAGGGCCGTCGCTGCATGCACTGAGTAGCAACAAGGTGCTGGTTAGCATCCAGCGATAGGGCAGGTTCATCGGCGTTCTCCAGAGAGTGTCTGGTCAGAGCATGGCGTGCGATCTACTATGCGTCCAATGCAATCAAATCATTTAATTGATGAGCAAAAGACATGAATATAGAGTTCCGTCACCTGCGTCATGCCTTGGCCCTGGTCGAACATGGCAACTTTGCCCGCGCCGCAGAGGCGCTGCACCTCTCCCAGCCGGCGCTGACCCGCAGCCTGCAAGCGCTGGAAGCTCAGGTTGGCGAGCAGCTGTTTGATCGCAGCCACCGCGAAGTGACCCCCACAACGATGGGCGAACTGTTATTGCAGCATGCCCGGCAACTGCTGCTGCACGCCCAGGACTTGCAGCGTGACCTACAATTGGCGCGCGGCCTGGAGCAAGGTGAGTTGCGTGTGGGAGTAGGTCCGTTTGCCGGCGCCGCGCTTGTCGCCCCGGTGCTGGCCATTTTGAACCGCGCGCACCCCGGCGTGCATTTGGAGGTGGTGTTGGCACCCTGGCAAGAACTGCCCGCGCGTTTGCAACGCCGGGAAATAGATCTGCTGGTGGCCGACTTGCACGAGATCGAGGACGACCCCAGCTATACGATACAGGCCCTTGGTGAGCACCACACGCTGCCGATGTGCCGCGCCGGTCATCCCTTGCTTGAGCACCCCGAGCCTAGTCTGGAGATGCTGTTGAAGTATCCACTGGCCGGACCCAACCTTCCCGAGGATATTCGTGAGCAGCTGCTCAAGCGCCTACCTAGAGCCTTACAGAACACCTGGCGTGAGCAGTGGAAGCTGGCCATCACCTGCGATAGCTCGGCCATTATCAAACAGCTCCTACAGGGCTGTGAGGCGCTGGCAATATTGCCTTGGTTTATGGTGGAAGACGAACTGCGGCGCGGCGACTTACAGGCTTTACGCAGCCTTGACCCTGGCCTGCGCGGGCGTTTCGGGATTGCTCATCTGCGCGGCAGACGCCTATCACTTGCTGCGCAATGCTTTATCGAGGTGCTTCTGGCCCACGATACCACCGTGCGCCAGCGCCAAGATGCTTGGTTGGCCCGTTAGGGAAGGGCATGGCAAGGCGGTCAACCTGCAGCAGATCGTCGTCCGACGCCGGTGGCTGACTCGCCGAAGACCGATCCTTCAGTTCTTCCCGCCCAAGCGGCGCAAGGCATCTGGCTTGAAGTCTTGGCGCAGAGCCTCATGGCCGAAGCTGGCCTCGCTCGGGGTCTCATTACTCAGGCCGCTGACCAGATAACGGCGAGACTGCAGATCATGAATAGCCTCGGCGGTCATCCAGGGCACCAGGTCGTTGTAGAAGTTCAACTGGTAGGCTGCCGATACTCGCCATAGCTCACCACGGGCGTCGTAATGGTCCGCTAGGGCAATCTGCCAGGTGTCCTCATCAATGAAAAACGTGCGCTTGTCGTAAATGTGGCGCTGGCCTGCTTTGAGCTTTCCCTCTACCTCCCAGACCCGATGCCGCTCATAGCGCACGTAGTCGCTATTCAAATGCGCAGGCTGGATGATTTGTGCGTACTTCAGCCCTTTGTCGTGCAGTCGGTAGTTGTTGTAAGGAATCAACAGTTCGCGCTTGCCTTTGAGGGTCCAGTCGTAGCGATCGAACGCACCGTTGTACATATCCATGTTGTCCGATGTGGCCAGGCCATCCGAGCTGTTCTGTGGTGAGTCGTAGGCCAGTGTAGGGGCTCGCCGGACACGCCGCTGTCCGGCGTTGTAAGCCCAGGCCTGGCGTGGGGTTTGTACCTGATCCAGGGGCTCGTGAATCAGGGCGATGTTGCCGGCCTGGCGCGCCGGAGCCAGGGTCTGGCCGATGAAATAGAAGAGCAGATTGCTGTCTGGCGTGTTGTCCCGGACATTGCTGGCAAAGACCTGTGTCTGGCGGATGAGGCTGGCCTGATAGGCACCGCTGGTTTGCACCGGCATGCGGTGAACCTCGCGCTTGACCGCCCCGCCACGGTAGCGGGTGACATGGTTCCAGATAACCTCTTCGGCACGCAGGGGGACGGGGAACGGCACGCCGCTGGTGTAGCCACCCTCCAGGCCACTACCACTGGCGTTCAGTCTGATCCGGGTGGCGTTTTGCCGGCTCTGTTTCAGGATGGACTCGGGATAGGCCGCGCTGCGGTGCGAGGGATACAGTTGCAGATGGAAGCTCTGCGGGTACTGACGGAGCATGGCTTGCGTGCCTGGGCTCAGCCACTGGGCGAATTGCGCCATGTTGCCGGAGTCGATGCGCTGTAGCGGTTGCTCGGCGGCATAGGGATCGACCAGCGCTCCGCCTGAGGTCGATGGCTTGTATCCGCCGTCCCAGGCGGGGATGCTGCCGTCGGTATTGCCAGCACGTTCGGCGCCCATGGGCGTTAGTTGCTGGTCTAGCTGTGCCGCCTGTTCGGCCGAGACGGCACAGAAAGCGGGCATGCTGATCATCAGGCTTAGTGCCAGGAGTGTGTGGCGGGAGATTGGGCTATTAAGCATGGATAAGTCCTCAGAACTTGGCGCCAAGGGTGAATGAGATGAAGTCGCGGTCGGTCTGCGGATTGAAGTCGCCACCGAAGAAGTCGGTGTAACTGACGGCGGCGTTGTAGCGCTCCAGATAGTCGAAGTTCACGGCCAGTGTGACGGCCTGGCGGCCTTCGACGAATTGCGGAGCCGGAGAGGGGGCATAACCTTCGACGTCATAACGCCAGGCCAACGATGGGGTGACCACGGTGCCCGGCAGCAGGTCGTTGTAGGTCAGGTTGGCTCGGGCTGCATAGCCCCAGGACCAGGGCGTGGTATATCCCTCCCGTTGGCAGTAGTCCTGCTTCAACGCCGGGTTCTTGCAGGCAATGGCGGCACCTTCTACGCCGGAACCGTAGACGGCGTCGCGGCCATAGGCCAGGGTCTCGACCGGCTCCAGATCCGCCACGTGCACGGTGCCGACTTCGGCAATCAACAGCAGGTTATCTGCGCCCCAGATGTCGCTGAAAGTTTGCATGGCCGTCAGTTGCAGCTGGCTAACCGGTTTGCGCCGATAGCCCTGCACCTGTGTCCCATAGAGGCCGGCGGCTTTGGCCAGAATAGGGCCGCTTCCCGGGGCTTGAATGTCCAGGCCAAACAGTTCGTCGACGATGGGTGACTCGGTGTCGAGAAAGCCGCTGGCGTAGAGAAAGTCCTGACCGTTGATGGCGATCGGCTGGTTGGGCCTGTGGCTCAGCTCGCCGGACATAGAGATACCCCAGGGTCCTGAGGTGTTGAAACTGATGCCGTACAGCCGGATGTCTTCGGGGAAGGCCATCTGGTAGAGCGGCGCCTGGGCCAGCGGCTTGGCGTTGCTGCCACCATAGAGCGGGTTGTTGGTAACTCCGGGTAGGAAGAAGCCGCTGCCCGGACGCTTGGAATAGTCGGCGGTGATCGCATTGGTATAGGGCAGCCGGCTGTGATAGTTCATCACGTAGAAGGCAAGCTCGGTGCTGTTCAGCTCTTCGGCGAAGTAGTCCAGGCGCACCCCCCACTGCCCGGCATCTGCGGGGGTATCGTCGCTGATTCGCGGAATAACCATGTTGGCCCCGGCCGGCAGCAGCGGATTGACCAGCTGCATGTTCTCCTGTTGCGCTTCCGTTCGACCTGAAACGGCATACAGTGGGCCGCAGCCTGGCTGACTGGCATCCGACTGGGCGAAGAAGGTGCCGCAACCTGGCTGTACCGTGGCGCGCCATTCCAGTTGGTAAAAGGCGCTGGTCGAGAGATTCTCGCTGATGCCAAGCGACAGATTGAACAGGTTGACCGGAATCAGCGCTTCCTTGATCTCGACCCCGGGCGTGGTTAGGGCGTTGGCGTCGATCGGGTTGATCACATTGAGGCCGCCCTGGATGAAGGTGCTTTCCCCCCAGCTCAGGACCTGCTGACCGAGACGGAGATCCAGCGGCCGGTCATTGAGCTGGAATTCGCCCCAGACGTAGGCATCCATCAGTTCGGCGCCGGAAAACTTGGCCAGCGAATCGAAGCCCGAGTCGTCGAAGTCCTTGAAGCGGGCGTCGCCGTTTTCCAGCAGGTCGTCGTGCCAGAATTTGCCGCTGATCTGCAGCCCGAGGTTGTCCCGGCTAAGCGCCAGTTCGGTGGTACCTTTGACCACCCTTGATATGGTGTCTCCGGCTTTGAAGTTCATGCGCCCGTCGTTACCGTTGATGCCGGCGGCGCGTCCGTCATAGACAGTGGGCAGGAGATTCCTGTCTGGATCGCTGGTGCTGATGCTCATGCCAGTTGACAGGCTGGTGTCCCAGCGGCCGCTGATGCCGTTGTCGAGTTCGAAGGTAGCGGCGTGGCAGAGCGTGCTGTTGACGGCCAGCAGTGTAAACACAAGGGCGCCATGGCCTCTGCGTAATTGGTGCATGGTATGCCTCGGAAACTGTTTTTGTTGTTGTGAGTGCAAACGGTTGCCCCGCTTGCCGGGGGGCTTAAGATAGGCCGCGTAAGTCCCTTGTTTCTTGGCGCGCACAGCCGCGTTTTTGACAATTTCAGACAGGAATTCGGATGAGCAGTCCGCCCCACGAACTAGCCCATACGACCATTGCCACCTGGGCGCTGGCTATTCAGCGAGCGCTGCAGGGGTATGGCATCGAGGCGGTGCCGCTGATGCTGGAGGCCGGTATCGATCCCAGGGTGATTCGTGATCCAGAGCTGCGAGTTGCCGTGGTCAACATGTGGAAGCTCTGGCGGCTTTGTGTCGAACGGACCGGCGATGACTCTTTTGGTCTTCAGGTCGCTGCCAATCTCTATCCGACTCACCTCAATGCCCTGATCTTTGCGCTGCAGGCCAGCTCCACCCTGCGAGAGGCGCTCGATCGGCTGCAGCGCTATGTGCGGGTGGTCACTACCATCGCGGCAATCGAGGTGGTCGAGAGCCCTGTGGGGGTGGCATTGATACTGGGCTCTGATAGCTCCGGTTCGGCACAGCGGCCATTTTTCCCTGTTGATGCCTTCATGGGGGTGTTGTTCAGAACCTTTCGCGAGTTACTTGGAGCCAGTGCTGCCGAAGGGCTGCTCGAGGTTCGTTTGTGCCGTCCGGTACCTCACCGCTTAGAGGCTTTTGAACAGTTTTTCGGCGTGCCCGTGTACTTTGGCGCCGAGGCGAATGTCATGCTGATGGCTTCCGGCGTGCTGGATCGGGAGCTGCCGGCGGCCAACGCCATGATTGCTGGAATGAACGAGCAGTTGTTGCGCGATTATCTGGGGCGAATGCGCCACGAGCAGGTCAGCCTGCAAGTGCGCAAGGAGATCATCGCCTTGCTCAGTAGCGACAAGCTTGGGCTAGAGCACATTGCCGAGCGCCTGAACATGAGTGGCCGCAACCTGCATCGCAAGTTGGCCGAGGAGGGCACATCATTCAAAGAACTGCAGGATGAGATTCGACAGGACCTGGCGCTGCGCTATCTGGGCATGTCGGGGATGAGCCTGAACGAGATTGCATTCAATCTGGGTTTTATCGACCAGAGCAGCTTCAACCGTGCCTTCAAGCGCTGGACCGGTGGCAGTCCCGGACAGTACCGGCGCGCGCTCAGGGAGCGCCACTGAGTCAGCCGGGGCGAGAGGGCGCCCCGGCATGTTGGGCTCAGCTGCGCGCCTGGGGTTGGATGGGCGGAATGAACTGCTGCAGCGTCTTTGGATTGCGCGTCTTCTCATCGGGCAGATAGATGCGGTAGTTCAAACGGAACAACCCTTTATCAGGTGAAGGCAGCCAGTTGCTTTCGAGCCCGGTGGGGGGCTGGTGCTGGATATATAGCGTCAGTGAACCGTCCGGGTTGTAGGTCAGTCCCGGGGTCCGGTCACCGATGGAGTAGCGGTCGATGGCATTGTCCACCAGCTGGAAGTTGGTGCCGTACAGGGTGATGGACCAGAAACCCTTGTCCTGAAGCTGGGGCAGTGCATCACGCTCGAAGTGCAAGATGTAGCGCTGCTGGCCATCAAGCAACTGGCCGGTGCCATCTTCATAGGTGCTGAAGTACACCCCTTCTTCGCGGTCATGCACCATCAGACCTTCGAGCGCACCCTCTGCGCGGTTGATGAAGTGGAAGCCGTAGCTGCCCTCGTGCAGGTTGTTCCAGCGGGTCGGGTAGGGCGTGCCGCGGTACTTCACCTTCCAAGTCATCAGGTCCTGGCTGTCGGCCAGTGCACGCTTAAGGCCAGCCACCGTGGCCGGGTGCAGCCGGCTGGCATCGAAGGGCTTGCCAAGCTCGATGCCGATGCTCTGGAACATGGACACGGCAGCGCGCTGCTCCGAACGCGGTGGGTTCTCATTCAGCAGATCGACCATGCGCTCGAAGAGGGCCAGGTCGCCGCTGTATTCCTTGCGGGACATCTTCACGGTGGTCACCTTGCCAAAGCCATCGGGCTTGCCCCAATTGCTGAGCGAGGTGGTGTGCACCTGTTTCTGCAGTTCCAGCACGCGGGGCAGGTCCTGAGGATCTTCCTTGCTCACCCCGTAGCGCAGGGCGAGGGCGCCGGAGTTGGTCGACAGGCGCCGCAGTTCGACGCCTGTGGGTACTTCGCCCTGCCAGTCAGGGCCGGCGAACAGATAGTGACCGCCCTTGCCCTGGGTCGCCCGGGTGCCGATATAGGGCAGGTTCTCCAGATAGGCATCGGCGACCTGCACGCTCCAGTAGCGGTCCTGGACATCCGGCAGGCTGAGGATCACCGGATCATCCTTGAGCTCCAGCATGACGCCGCTGTAGATCGTGTCGTTGTTGGGTGTATAAGGCAGCTCATCCTGCGAGGTAGCCAGCTTGGTCATGTGGCCAATCTGGTTGATGGGGGCGCAGGGGCAGATCTGGCGCTCGGTGACGAATTTCAGCTTGCGCTCATTCAGTCGCAGCAGGCGTTCACGGTCGGTGATGGTCAGCGGCAGGCCCCAGACATAGGCCTGCAGCCCCAGTGAGTAGGCCCAGTTCTCCTGCGCACGTTCATCGCGCTGCCGGATTTCATCACGGCTGAGGCCGGCGTCGGGGTCTTTCTTCTGCAGGTCGGGGACGGCAAGGTACTGATACCCGGCGGTCAGAGCGGCGCCCACTAGAACCGTCGCCAAGAGTTTGAGTTTCATACGCATTCCCTGTTATTGAAAGTATCGGGAATACCACTCTAGGGTTGGTTGGCTGGTGGGTCTCAACTCTGGTTGCCAGTTTTTTGACCTGCGCAGACAAGCCTAAGCAAGCCACAGCGCCCAAGTCTCTCATCAAGGCAGCTGCATTGGTGAGGTTCGCGCAGCTGCAGGCTAACCGATTCAATCCTGAGCCAAGGGTCGCTTCAGACCTATTGCAACCAACTGCCATGGACGGAGACATTGTTCGGTGGCCGTCAGCTCCTGACCTTTTACGCTGCCTGCTACAGGCCGCTTTTGGCCGATTCTGTTGAAAAAGTAGCGACCTCCCCATGCCGTTGGCAAAATTGCTCTGTCAGCGAGCGTGGGGGCGAACAGCATGATGGGACAGTTACCGGGAGGACAGCAGCGCCTGTTCTACTCGTTCAATCTGGAAGATCACGTCCCGGGCCAACACCTCCTGCGCAGCATCGACCAGTGTCTGGATCTCAGTGATCTGCGTGCCTACCTGGCGGATTTCTATAGCCCCATCGGGCGTCCCTCGATTGATCCGGAATTGATGGTGCGCATGCTGGTCGTCGGCTACTGCTATGGCATCCGTTCCGAGCGGCGATTGTGCGAAGAGGTGCATCTAAACCTGGCCTACCGCTGGTTCTGCCGGCTGGGTCTGGAAGACGAAGTACCCAATCACTCGACCTTCTCGAAGAATCGCCACGGCCGTTTCCGTGACAGCGATCTGTTCCGCTGGTTGTTCAATGAGGTGCTGCGGCGCTGTATGGCGGCCGGCCTGGTCAAGGGTGAAGGTTTCGCCGTCGACGCCAGCATCATCAAGGCGGATGCCAGCCGGCAACGTGGGGCGGCGGGAGATGAGGTCGATTGGCGTGATCCAGCGCTCAGCAGCCGCGCCGTGCGCGAGTACCTCGAAGCCCTTGATGAAGAGGCGCTGGCGGAAGCTCTTCCCAAGAAAATTTCGCTCACCGATCCGCAGTCCCGTTGGACAGCAGCGCCAGGCGGCCCGGCTTACTTTGCCTACTCCACGAATTACCTGATCGACACTGAGCACGGTGTGATCATGGATGTGGAGGCGACTCCAGCGCACCGTACCGCCGAAGTCGATTCGACCAAGACGATGGTCGAGCGTGTCGAAGCGCAGTTCGACCTCACACCGGAACGCCTTATCGGCGATACCGCCTATGGCACTGCCCCGATGCTGGCCTGGATGGTCGAAGAAAAGGACATCGAGCCGCATGTGCCGGTGTGGGACAAGACCGAGCGCAAGGACGACAGCCTCTCCAGTAACGACTTCCACTGGAATCAGGAAGCCAATGAATATCGCTGCCCAGCTGGCAAACCGCTACGCAGTGAATGGCGCGCCTTCACCGAGAAAAGGTCGCGGGTGACCAAGGCCAACACCATCATCTACCGCTCCAGCCAAACCGACTGCGCCACCTGCTCGTTGAAAGCGAAGTGCTGCCCCAACACGCCGAATCGGAAGATTGTCCGCAGCATCCATGAAGCTGCCCGCGACGTGGCTCGACGTATCGCCAAGACACCGGAATACCTCGTCTCTCGCTGCGAACGTAAGAAGGTGGAAATGCTTTTCGCCCACCTCAAACGGATCATGAAACTCGACCGTTTACGACTGCGTGGCCTGACAGGTGCCACTGACGAATTCACTTTGGCGGCGACGGTGCAGAACCTGCGACGCATGGCCAAGCTTTTGCCTCAAGGGCCACCGCTCACGGGATAGGTACGCCTGCTGCGGGCAGAAACCCTCAAATTAACCCTCAAACCTGAGCAAGGACGCTCAGTGAAACGCCGGAAGGCAACTTGAAGTGGCTTGCAGCCACTTCGACAGCAGGCACATCCGACCGGCTGGCTGCCGCTAAAGCTACTTTTTCAACAGAATCGGCCGGTTGTAGCCTGCCGCAACCGGCCGGAAGCAGCCCTCCGGGACAGCCGGCTCAAGCCAGCATGGCCCCTCTCGCTTGACATCGCCGCTGAATCTGCATGGTTTAGATTGAGTAGCCGTTCTTCGCCGTCTTCAAGAGAGACTCCCCGTAGCTGCTCGGTTGCTTGATCTGCCTGCTTGCGAACACGCTGATGTCCAGGTCCGGCTTCCCACGGGCAGTGGTGACCTGTTCGATACCTACTGACGTCAGGACGAGGTAGCAACCCTCGCCCCACAGGGACTCCGCATCGATATCAACCGGGCCGGCATCACGCCACCAGCAGAGCCTTGCGACCACAGTGCCGCTCGGATCGAGGAAGACGCTGGGCTCCTCGTCATGCGCGCTCCAGCGAAGCCGCTTCACCCAGTTCGGGCACAAAGCGAACGAATAGGCCGCTGCGTCAAAGCCCATGTCCACCGAGCAAACAACTCTCCTTACCAGCGTTGGCGCCAGATCATTGTCAAATGCGACGTACTGGCCAAGCCAAACAGCGATGGGCAGCCTGGCATAGCAGTCGTCGAAGTCTTCACTGTCAATCTCTGCCGAGGGTGCTCTAAAGCGGTAGAGGCGGTGCTCCGACAGCCGTGGCTTGAGAATCTTGAAGCGGGATACTTCGGCCACGACTTGGCCGTGGCTGTCTGCTGGGAAGGGGGCAACGTCACCGTCGACTTCGTCAATCCACTTCCGTTCTCGCTCGGACCAAGCCGCACTTCGGTTCAACAGCGGCATTCGGATCCGCTCGGGGCGCCCTCGCGGGAGCTTCAGCGGTCGAGGCGGAAGCGGGCAGCCCAAACGTTCCAAAAGCGTGGGCATGTCGCTGCCTTTCACTTTGCCGGCCAGCCGCAGTTCTCCCGCAGATGCGGGCGAATTAGAGGAGGTTGTGGCGGCATGCGGTGCAGGCAGCTGGGAAACTAGGCCCTCGCGCTCCGGCTTGTGGCCCAGCGTCCAGCTCCGCTCGCCAGTGACGAACGGATTGCTGTGACCCATGATTGCAGCCGTGCGGCTTTCCCAGCGTTTTTCGCTTATTGTGACTGGATGCTGGCTAAGATTCTCCTAACTGACCCAAGAAAATCTTCACTTTCACGGCTATTGCCCATTTTTTCTTCAGCGGCACGTTGCGATGTAGGAGACAAAAGGTGCACAGGCGCATATACGGCCTACGGCACATCACCACTGTCCTTTTAGCGACTGCCATGGTCGGCCGAGCAATTCTGAGCACGCTGCCTGCGCGCCACCGAAGCAGAAATTCAAACTTCGAGTAAATGCTTGTGGTGATGCGTATCGCACCGACTCACCTTTCTCATTCCAGATATCGCCATTGACCGCACGCAACAAAGCATGGCCCGCAGCCAGGTCATGGGGTGAAACGCTGTAGAGCGATACGGCAGCAACACCATCGCCTGCGGCAACACGCGCAAGGCGGTAAGCAATGCTTGGCATCGGGTGGAAAATAGCCGGGTGGCAAAGCAAAGCATTCTGCTTGGCTTTTTGGGTGCCCCCATAGCTAACCATTACCGCTGTCCCCGGTGCCAAGATCGCAGATTGCAGGTCATTATTCACGGGACGACCATTACGCAGTAAAGCTGGTGCACCCTCAGCCCATGCTATGCAGTCAGGACCGCTAGGCGTGACGGGGGCGTAAACCACACCCAGCACTGGCGTTGCGTTATGCAGCAATCCGATAGAAATGGCAGAGCCCGGCCGCCGATTGAGGAAGTCGCCTGTTCCATCATTGGGGTCAACAACCCAACTAAATGGGTGGCCTGAAAGCTCGCAGCCCGTTTCTTCTCCGACAAAATCGCAATTAAGGATGTGCTTCAGTCGCTGTCGCAGAAGTACCTCGATTTCAACATCGACGTCTGCCTTAAAGCCAGTGCCCCTTGGGCCGTCTGGTCTATTAAGCTCTGACTCAATAAGTCGGCCTGCTTCGTAAGCAAGCTGCATGACGGGCTCAAGAAGATCGCTCAGTCGCAGTCCTGTCATCAGCTCTTTTCCCAGTAGTTACCCTTGCTGACCAAGCCAAAATCCTCAGAGGAAAATGGCTGCTCATCATCGAACATGCCATTGACCATGCGCTCCCGACGCAACCCACTCAGCACCCTGAAAAAGCAGGGCTCACAGAGATGCACCCGGTAGTGCTCCCCATCATGCTGGGAGCCATATCCCCATTGGGCTTCAAGCTTGCCGTATTGGGGACCATACCCGGGAATACGCGTGCCAGAGCGGCACACGTCGCAGATCACATCCTCAACGACATCGACCAATGCCTGCGACTTAATCTCCATCCACACCTCACGACTACGTTCCACACGACGCCGGCCGGTTATGGATTCATGAACACCAACATCATTGGATCAGCCTCGACTGGCTGAGCATCAAAAACAAGCCAGTAGCTGCTGCCGATAATGCTGGGAAAAGCTGACCTGGTAAGCGGGCTCAATTGCAAAGCCACCCAGCGAAATGATGTTCGTAATCTGCGATCCAATACCCGGTTCTGCACCGCCTAACCCTGCACCGTCGAAACCTTCGACATGACCCAAAGTGCCCATCGGCTCAGGCCTGGAGCCTGGAGTAAAACCAGGCATCTGCACATCGCTCATAACTGCCAGGTCATCCGGCAGGTCATCCGCAATTCGCTCCGCAAAGCCTTGAAGCGTTGGCTCCGCCAACATGAATAGCCATGCCTGGTCATCGAACTCACCTGTGCGCCGCAGCACTCGCCCTAGCACTTGCCGGTAATGCAGTTCGGTGCGGATACGGCTGAGATAGCAGCACACTTGCAGGCGTGGAATGTCGGTGCCTTCGCTGATCATTCCGACGGCAATAATCCAGCGGCAGGCGCTGCTCCGAAACGCATTGATCACCTGCTGCGCATCCGGGGTTTTGTTGGTCACGATGCGGCACTCTTCACCCATTGCTTCTAGAGCCAGGGCTATTTGCTGAGCGTGTTCAATATCGGTGGCCACCACCAATCCGGCGGCATCAGGCTTGATCTGGCGTAGCTCGCTCAGTTTGCTGCAGCCAAGGTCGAGGATTGGATTAATCACCTCGTCATGACGCAGCAGTTCTTCATAGGTGACAGGTGACTCGCCCAACAGTTTGGCGATGCTGGGAAACAGTCTAACAGAGCTATCCGCACCCAATTCTTCCGTGAGTTTCACCTTCTGATTGTCGAGCAGAACAATGCGAGGGGATCGGCACACGCCGTCGGCAATGGCGTCTTTCAAGCCATAACGGTAATCACAGATCAGATGCCCTTCGGGCGATGAATACCGCGCCAGGGCGATGGCCTTATCGTCTGAACGCCAGGGCGTGCCAGAAAGGGCAAGCGTGAAGGCGGCACGATCCTGTATTCGATGCAGTATCTGCTGCCCCCAGGCATTGCTGAGCAGCGGATCATGGCCGGCGCAATGGTGGATCTCATCGAAGACCACCAACACCCGGTAGTCATCAAGAAGCTGCCAGAATCCCTCATCACGGTATTCCATGGCCTGATAGGTATAAGCCGCGCCCACGGCACCTATCTGGCCGTCGAGACGCCTGCCTAGCACACCCGCAAAGGTCGAACGAAAACCCTCCACGACCTGGCACGACGGCGCAAAGCACAGCACCAAATCAATTCTGTCCTGCTCAAGCAGTCGGCTGGCCAGTTCTGCAGCCATGCGCGTCTTTCCAGCTCCCGGCGTTGCCTGGCAGAAGAAGTGCGGCGTGACGGTGAAGTGCTCCAACGCCCGAGTGATGCAGCTGTTCTGCCAGCTCCGTAGCGAGCTGCTCATCGTGGTGCAGCGAGCGTTTTGAGGGTCTTTTCGATGGCGCGCAGATGCCCCAAGAGGCGAGAACTGCGATCCCTGGCTTCCAGGTAATCACCTTCAACCTTGTCCCGTAAATGCGGCATCTCGTCCAGAAGCAGTTTGAATCGCTCTGCCTCGCCCATTGAAGTGAGAAAGTCCAAGCGGATTTCCTTGTGGAGCGCCTCCAACTGCAAATCCATATTGGCTGACGACTTAAGCGGCAAAGCTTCCACGTCGCGTACTGCCGTGTCTGGTTCGGGCACTCCGGCAGCCATCAGGCTGTTCTCAAAACCGTTGTCGACCAGTTCCAGTTGCAGATGTACCGGAATCGGCTGCAGGTGGTAGACCTGCCCTCGAACACGGCGGTCCTCGTCCGGAGAAACCCAGCCCGCACGCACTAATCGGCGAATCTGCTCATACACATAGCGTCGCACATCGGCGATACGGAATTGTGTGCCACTCAAGCGAGCGGCATAGGCATCGCGCAGCTCGCGGGTCGTAAACGATGTACGCCCGGGCTCCTGAAGCAGCTCATACAGACGCCTGTCGAAGATAAACGAGGCCGATTTCATTGAGGGCACCAGAAGAAATAGCGCGAAAATGCGGATTATAATCCGTGGCCTATACGTCCGCAAACGCACGATATTGCCGCCTCAAGTTGAATTGAGACGGTCATGGATAAGTTGGCGAAGGCGTTAGGGGAACGCATCCGAATGCAGAGGAAGGCCTGCCGGATTTCCCAGGATGCACTGGCGCTGGCGTGCAGTCTCGACCGCAGCTATGTAGGCCGGATCGAGCGTGGTGAGGTCAACATCACCGTCGAGAAGCTCTACCGCATCGCGGGCGAGCTCGCCTGCGATCCTTCAAGCCTTCTGCCACAGCCATCTGAAATCTAACCCGAGCACGTAATACGGTTAGACAGCCGCGCTGCTATTACCTTGCTCCAGCCCCGCCTGCTGCGTCAGCATCTTCAAAATCACCAACGCAAACGCCCGACTCTTGGTCTCGTTATCCAGCACTTCCAACGACATCTTTTCGTTGTCGGTCATGGCGTCCAGTACGGTATCGAGCACCCTCTTGGGGAACAGGCCATGCATCACCTGTTCGACCGAGTGGTTGTTGACCTGGGCCATTACATCTTCCTGGCGGCTGATGCGATTGGCGATGCCGGTGAGGAACTGCAGCTGGTCTTCATCGCTCACCTCGGCGCCGAAGATATCGTTGAGCGCCTCGATGATTTCCGACAGCCGCTTCTTCTCCGGATCATGGGGCTTGCCGCTGCCCAGCCCTGTAGCCGGATCAAGGCCGTAGTCGCCTTGCTCCTCACTCAAGCGCAGTTGGTGCTCGGCGCGCTTGGTCAGGCGGTAGTGGGTCAGTTGCAGCTCGCCCACGTCCACGTCGTCCTGATCGAGGCGATCCACACGCAGCAGCGGGTGCAGGTGCTTGGCGTACACGCACAGCTGCTCCAGCTCGCGATCCTCGTAGGGAATGATCTGCGACAAAAACTCATACAGCCGCACGAAGCTTTGCAGGTTCTTGCGGAACAGATCGAGCTGATCCACCTGCTCGCCAGCTTCCTTCACGGCTGCTTCGGCTTTTTTAAGGCCCGCGCTGTCGCCGTTTTGCTCGGCGGTGCGCTTGAAGTCCAGCGCGTGCTGGCGTGATTCCTGGGCCAGCTTGTAGCGCTTGGCGAAGCGCTCCTTGGCGGGCGCGCAGTAGTAGCTGAGCTTGCTGGCGGCGGCCTTGGGGTCGAAGAAAGCCAGCGCGAATGCCGCCACTTCCTCCCAGTGGTAAATGCCCTCGGCATCCAGCTTCTTCTGCAGGTCATAGATCAGCTGCGGGTCGGTCACGTCGGTCAGCTCGGCCTTGGTGTAGTACGGCAGAAAGGCGTCGAGAATGTCCTGGGCGTCGTTGAAGAAGTCGAGAATGAAGGTTGGCTTGCTGTCGCCAAAGGTGCGGTTCAGGCGCGACAGGGTTTGCACGCAGTCCACGCCCTGCAGCTTCTTGTCCACGTACATGGCGCACAGCTTGGGCTGATCGAAGCCGGTCTGGTACTTGTTGGCGGCGATCATCACGTTGAAGTCCTGGGTGTCGAAGGCTTCCGCCAGGTCACGCCCGTTCAGGCCGGGGTTGAGCAGGCTGCTGCTTTCCGTCACCTCTTCGGGGATCACCTCATCCGGCAACACGCTGCCGGAAAAGGCCACCAGCGGATGCACGTCGTTGTAGCCCATCTGCTTCACATAGGCCTGCACCGCCAGCTGGTAGCGCACCGCCTCCTGCCGGCTGCTGGTGACCACCATGGCCTTGGCCTGGCCGCCCAGCAGGTGGCGGATATTGGCGCGGAAGTGCTCGACGATCACCTCCACCTTCTGGCTGATGTTGTACGGATGCAGGCGCACCCAGCGCGCCAGCTTCATGCGCGCCTTCTTCGAGTCCACCTCGTCATCGTCGCCATCCGGGTGGGCGATCTTCCAGGCGGTGCTGTAGGTGGTGTAGTTCTGCAGCACATCGAGGATGAAGCCTTCCTCAATGGCTTGGCGCATCGAATACAGGTGAAACGCCTCCGGCTTGTTATCGGCACTGGCCGGCAGCGCCGGGTTGGCCGGGCGACCAAACAGCTCCAGGGTCTTGGCCTTGGGCGTGGCGGTGAAGGCGTAATAGCTGATGCGCTCGTTGGGCGCGCGCGCGGCCACGGCGGCGTCCAGCAGCTCTTCGGCGCTGATCTCCTCAGCCTCTGGCGCATCGCTACCAAGAATCTGCTTGAGCTTGCTGGCCGATGAGCCGGTCTGCGAGGAATGCGCCTCGTCGGCGATCACCGCATAGCGTCCGCTCGCCAGCTTGGGGTACTTGTCCAGCGCATCGAACAGCGCCGGGAAGGTCTGGATGGTGACGATGATGATGCGCGTCTGCTCGGCCAGGGCCTCGGCCAGTTGCTCGGACTTGCTCTGGTTGCCGATATCGCGGGTGATGCATTTGACCACGCCCTGAGCGTGCTCGAACTGGTAGATGGTGTCCTGCAGCTGCTTGTCCAGCACGGTACGGTCGGTAATCACGATCACCGAGTTGAACAGGCGCTGACCCTCGGCATCGTAGAGCGAGGCCAGTTGATGCGCCGTCCAGGCAATCGAGTTGGACTTGCCGGAGCCGGCGCTGTGCTGGATCAGGTAACGCTTGCCCGGCCCTTCAGCGCGGGTGGTCTCGATCAGCGTGTTGACCACTTCCCACTGGTGATA
Organism: Pseudomonas sp. E45-MNA-CIBAN-0222; assembly: GCF_040310405.1. NCBI lineage: Bacteria > Pseudomonadati > Pseudomonadota > Gammaproteobacteria > Pseudomonadales > Pseudomonadaceae > Pseudomonas > Pseudomonas sp. E45-MNA-CIBAN-0222. Next base: position 6,281 of record NZ_JBEOPU010000025.1, on the reverse strand, counting down.
GCGCGGGAAGATCAGGGTTTCTTTGGTCACGCGCTTGCCGTCGGCATCCTCTTTCACGCTCTTCTGCAGGTGCAGGAAGCGGCCCAGCACCTTGAGCCAGGCATCGGGCTGGAACAGGCGCTGCCACAGGTAGCCGGTGGCGTACTGGCTGTCATCCGGCGCCGGCGGATTACCGGCACCGCCGTCGAGGCTGCCGAGGTTGAACGGCAGAAAGAAGGTCTCCTTGCCAGCCAGCTTGGTGGTCATCGCCACCTCATCCTGGCTGACGGCAAAGTGCACCAGAGCGCCGCGCTTGAAAGTCAGCAGCGGCTCGGGCTTGCGCGTGAGCGGGTCTTTCACGGGGCGGTCGTAGCGGTACTGACGTTTGGCGTTTTCCACGCTCTGTTTGAACTCGCTTTTCAGCTCCAGCGTGGCGACGGGGATGCCGTTGACGAACAGCACCAGATCGAGGCGCGGGTTGTACTCGCCTTCCCGGAAATGCGGCGAGTAAGACACCTCCGGCACCACGCGCAGGCGGTTGCACTGGTAGCGCTTGAGGGTGTCCGGGTTCATGCCGTGGTCGGGCTTGAAGCTGCACGCCTCGATCTTCACCCCCGGTAGCTTGAAGCCATGGCGCAGCACATCCAGGGTGCCGTCCTGTTCCAGCTCGCGCACCAGTTTCTGCACCAGCACGGCATCCGGGTTGTTCGGGTTGGCCTTGGCGAACTTGTCCCAACGCTCCGGCCAGGCGGCCTTGAAGTAGCCGAGAAAATCCTCGGTATAGAGCGCCGTGCGCCGGTCATAGCCGCTGGCCGGACCGGTGAGCCAACCCTGGGCAACCATGGCGGTGATGATGTCCTGCTGGAACTGGGCTTCCTTGCTGTCCGCCATTTATACGGCCTCTGCTACTTCTAATTTTGGGGCTTGGGTGCTGGCCGGTGGCTGCCAGCCGCGCACGTCGATTTTGCCGGTGACGGTGGCGGAGATTAGGGCGGAGCGGCGTTCTGTAATTAGCTTAATTCCATCTTCCGCTTCATTGATCAGCGCAGCAAACTGACCTGAAATTTCATGAACATGCTCAAGAATTGCCTCTTGCTCAGACAGCGGAGGCAAAGGCAAGCGCACTCGTCCTAACGTCTCTGTGTTCAGATTTTCCATAGTTGAACCTTTGGACTCTAAAGACAGTTCAGAGACAACCCCTTTTGATGTCACAAGCAAATAGGCGTACTCGGAACTCAAGCGACTATTAAGTGATGCCTTTAAGCTTCCCGTCCCACAAAGCCAACCCTCTTGATCTTTAGAAACAACAGCGCAGCGGCCTAATTCCCCTCGGCGAGCGAAAATAATCTCACCAGCCTTTAAGGCATGGCGACTTAAACGAGACCATGTTTCCTCATCGACTGAAACCTGAAAGTCCGGAATTATTCGCCCATCAACCATGTGCGCAGGATTGATTAATGGAATGCCGCCATCGATGTAATCTTCTGCGTGAAGCTGGCTGCCAAATGGCCCTGTTTGCATCTCAGTCGTATTGAATTTCAACTGCGAAATAATCCAGTGCGCCGGCACCTCGCCCAGCCACTCCACGCCGGAGTCTTTCATCGGCACCGTCGGGTCGAGGCCTTTGGTAACGGCGTGGGAGATCACAGCCTGGCGCTTTTCCTTGAGCAGTTCGATCAGGCGCTGCTGCTCTTCGATCAGCGCGTCAATGCGGGCGGTTTCGTGATCGAGGAAGCGGGCGATTTGGGTTTGTTCTTCAAACGAAGGAGTAACAACTCGAATGTTGCCTAAAAGCCCGCGGCTAATACGCTGCATCGTGGCACCGCGAGCAAGATTGCTTGTGTGCTTGAAATACTCTTCGCTACTGAAGAGATAAACGATGAATTTCTTATCGAACTTTGAGTCCGGCCTAAAAATCACGTTATCTACAGAGGTGACCACTCTCCCGCCGAGGTCTGGAACCACGCAGGCACGCCCAATAGGGTTGTTCAAACGAGAGACCAGAACGTCACCCTCGTAAACCTCTGTGCATCCAAGAGCATGGAAAGTCTCTTCAGAAATAAATCCAGCACCTTGCTCTTTATACGCACCCTCTCCGACGTTCCCTGTTGTTATGTAGCGAATCCCATCTGACGAAATATCCTTGCTCTCAATCCAGTCACCATCTAAGAACAATGAATTTCTTTCAAGCGCCATGTACTTAATGGGAACACTGCGCCAATGGCCAGGCACTTGGTCTAACCACTCGATCCCTGAAGTTCTGTATATCGGATAACAGGGAAACGTCATGCCGACAGCCCCTCGATCATCTGCTTGATGCGGTCGGTACAGGCTTTCAGGTCACGGTCGATTTCTTCCAGCGGGCGCGGTGGCTGGAACACGTAGAAGTGGCGGTTGAAGGGAATCTCGAAGCCGACCACGCCGACTTCGCCGTCCTGCGCATCCGTCTTGCTCTCGTCGATCCAGGCATCCGGCACATGGGGTTTCACTTCGCGCTCGAAGTAGTCGTATACCGATTCGCCCAGCGGCACGTTTTCGTTGTCGCGCAGGCCGGCATCGGCTTCCGGCTGGCCTTTGACCATGCAGATATCCGCTTCGGGGTCACGCTCGCTCAGGGCATTGAGGATGGCCTTCAGCTCGGGCGCGCTGGGCGATACATGGTGAGCGCTGAGCGCCTTCTTCAGCAGCTTGCTGAACTGCTCGCGGTTACGGTACAGCACGCTAGCGTCCATGGTCTGCAGGGCTTCGATCAGCCGCTGTCGTGCCGGGGCTTCCAGCTTCTCGATGGCCTTTTCTTCCAGCACCTTGTTGATGCGCTCGGCGCTGGCCTGGAAGTTCAAGCGCAGCGGGCGTTCGACGGTAATGCGCCGGTAGCCGAAGGCATCGACGGGGAAGATCTTGCTTTGTGGAGTTTCCTCGAAGCGGCCATACAGGCGCACCAGCTCGTCGATCTGTTCCTCGGTGAGGTACTGGCGCTTGCTGCCCAGCGACTTGCGCATCTTGGCGAAGTGCTGGCTGCCGTCGATCAACTGCACATTGCCCTGGCGCACAGCGGCCTTGTGGTTGCTCAACACCCACACATAAGTGGCGATGCCGGTGTTGTAGAACATGTCGGTGGGCAGGGCGATGATCGCTTCGACTAGATCGTTCTGCAGCAGGTAGCGGCGAATCTCCGACTCTCCCGAACCGGCGCCGCCGGTAAACAGTGGCGAGCCGTTGAGGATGATGCCGATGCGCGAGCCGCCTTCACGCGGGTCACGCATCTTGCTGACCAGGTGCAGGAGGAACAGCAGCGAGCCATCGGACACACGCGGCAGACCGGGACCGAAACGGCCGTTGAAGCCTTTCTCGCTGTGCTCGTCGGTGATCTGCTTCTGCACCTTCTTCCACTCCACGCCAAACGGCGGGTTACTGAGCATGAAGTCGAAGCGATGCTCGGGGCCGGCAAGCTGGTCGTTGGACAGGGTGTTGCCCAGCTTAATGCTGGTGACGTCCTGCCCTTTGATCAGCATGTCCGCCTTGCAGATGGCGTAAGACTCGGGGTTGAGCTCCTGGCCGTGCAGCGACACGGTGACTTGCTGGCTGATGGACTGGATGTACTCGTCGCCCTCGGAGAGAAAACCGCCGGTGCCTGCAGTCGGGTCGTAGATGGTGACGATGCTGTTGGGCTTGAGCTTGTCGTCCTGCCCGGTGATCACCAGCGAGGTGGTCAGGTGCACGATATCGCGCGGGGTGAAGTGTTCCCCTGCAGTTTCGTTGGAGCTTTCCGCGAACTTACGAATCAGCTCTTCGAAGATGATGCCCATGCCGAAGTTGCTGATGCGCTCGGGACTCAGGTCAGTCGCGGCAAAGCGCTGCACCACCTGATACAGCAAGTTGGCGGCGGCGAGCTGCTGCACGAAGTCTTCAAAATGGAAGTGCTCGAAGATCTCGCGGGCGTCCTTGCTGAAGGACTGCACGTAGCTCATCAGGTCGGCGGCGGTTTGGGTGTCGGACAGCGTGCCCAGGGTCAGTTTGGAAGCATTAAAGAACTGCTGCCCGGCAGCACGCAGCAACAGCCGCTCACGCACCAGATCAGGCCGGCCTTCCTGCGCATAAGACTCACGGATCACCGCTTCCTTGGTCGGCTCCAGCACACACTCCATACGACGCAGCAAGGTGAACGGCAGGATGATGCGACCGTACTGCGACTGCTTGAAGTCACCGCGCAGCAGGTCGGCAATCGACCAGAGAAAGGCGGCTGTCTGGGAATGGTTTTCCGTGTTCACGCAACTGCTCCTTGAAAGGCGTGCAAAGGCGCGAGTCTAACCTAGGCGTCAGTGATCACTTCACCTGCACCGCTAGAATTTTCTCAATGGCATCGAGGGCTTGTGGATGCCCTGAGCAGTAATGAGCCTCTTCTATAAGAAGAACTTTATTTGCTGCCTTAATAACAACAAATCGGCTGGCGATAGCTGACAAGAAGCGACCACAGGAACGCACACAAAAAGTTAAGTTTTGAAGCCTAAAATTGACCAAAACCAGCAAAAGCTAACTAAAAGCTCTGCAATGACACCGGGTCGAGGAGAAAAGTATAGCTGGACAGGCTGGAAAACCAGTGTTGATGCGAGCTCAACTGCAGATCGCAAAACGTGACTAAAATTTAATAGGGCAGATACCCGTATTGAGCCATGGAAACAGATGCCCGTGACAGTGGTGATGGATGCCGCCCCGAAGCCGTCAGGGCCGGGAAGAAAAGGGTGGCATGTAAAGGGCGCAAAGCTACCCGAATGGGCCGGTCAGGGCAAACCGCGGCGGTGCTGTCGGTGGGGCCTGCGCGGGTCGGTAGGGCGCTCGCGTTCATGCTGACCATGACCAGCGCTCATACCCGCAACGGCGTGGATGGGGTAGAATCCGCGCCTCACTTTTTAACCGCCAGCTGACCTCAGAGGACTGCCATGTTCAGCCGTGATTTGACCCTCGCCCGTTTCGACGCCGATCTCTTCGCTGCCATGGAGCAGGAAGCCAAGCGTCAGGAAGACCACATCGAGCTGATCGCCTCGGAGAACTACACCAGCCCAGCGGTGATGGAAGCTCAGGGATCGGTACTGACCAACAAGTACGCCGAAGGCTACCCGGGCAAGCGCTACTACGGCGGTTGCGAATACGTCGACGTGGTCGAGCAACTGGCCATCGACCGCGCCAAGGAACTGTTCGGCGCCGATTACGCCAACGTTCAGCCGCATGCCGGCTCCCAGGCCAACGCCGCTGTTTACCTGGCGCTGTTGCAGGCTGGCGATACCATTCTCGGCATGAGCCTGGCCCACGGTGGTCACCTGACCCACGGCGCCAGCGTTTCCTCGTCCGGCAAGCTGTACAACGCCGTGCAGTACGGCATCAACGATCAAGGCCTGATCGATTACGACGAAGTCGAGCGTCTGGCCGTCGAGCACAAGCCGAAGATGATCGTTGCCGGTTTCTCCGCTTACTCCCAGCTGCTGGACTTCGCCCGTTTCCGTGAGATCGCCGACAAGGTAGGTGCCTACCTGTTCGTCGATATGGCCCACGTGGCTGGTCTGGTTGCCGCTGGCGTATACCCGAACCCGGTACCGTTTGCCGACGTCGTCACCACCACGACCCACAAGACCCTGCGCGGTCCGCGCGGCGGCCTGATCCTGGCGCGTGCCAACGCCGAGATCGAGAAGAAACTCAACTCTGCCGTTTTCCCCGGTGCCCAGGGTGGCCCGCTGGAGCATGTCATTGCCGCCAAGGCCGTGTGCTTCAAGGAAGCGCTGCAGTCCGAGTTCAAGGCCTACCAGCAGCAGGTCGTGAAGAACGCACAGGCCATGGCCGAAGTGTTCATCCAGCGCGGCTTCGACGTGGTTTCCGGCGGCACCAAAAACCACCTGTTCCTGCTCAGCCTGATCAAACAGGACATCACCGGTAAGGATGCGGATGCTGCCCTGGGCAACGCGCACATCACCGTGAACAAGAACAGCGTGCCGAACGACCCGCGTTCGCCGTTCGTGACTTCCGGTCTGCGCATTGGCACCCCGGCTGTCACCACTCGCGGCTTCGGCGAAACCGAGTGCCGTGATCTGGCCGGCTGGATCTGCGACATCCTCGACAACATGGGCGACGAGTCGGTGATCGACGCGGTCCGTGGCAAGGTCGAAGCGGTCTGCGCCAAGTTCCCGGTATACGGCAACTAAGCACTCAACTGCTTCATCCAGAGAGCCCGCGAAACAGAGCGTGTGAAAACGCACTGAAGATAGGCAAATCCAACGCCCCGACTGGTTCGGGGCGTTGGTGTTTTTGATGTT
>NZ_JBEOPU010000024.1:0-27743 GCF_040310405.1 Pseudomonas sp. E45-MNA-CIBAN-0222 | reverse complement strand
CTGGTAACAAAATCAGCAATCCGCCCTGGGTCAAATTTCAATCGGCAGGGTGGGTCAATTTTCCATCAGCGCCAACAATGCGGCATCTCGGATCCCTCCTGTGGGCAGTAAGTGATAAGCGTAGGCCACCTTTGACTTCATGCAAGCTCATGCCTGGCGGGGGCGCTTTGTTTAATCGCTTGCCCGAGCTTTGCACATCACTAATGCCTGTTTCAGAGCTTAGGCAGGCATCCCCTTTGACCAGATCGGAAACTGAATCGAATGACGGCTTGTTGCCGATTCACTATCCGCTGCCATAAACCTATGACGTAGTGGCAGGTTCGACGCTGGTCGAGGCTTGTTAAGGAGCCGGCATCTGCTGTTAGCTGGGCAGCCAATCCCGATGAGCCCGTTGGCCCTAGGTCACGCCGCGGATGCGATTCATGTCTGTTAGACCCGGTATTTCTACCTCTCCCTGGTGATACCTTCACACATCGGTGTCTAGGGGTTGACTTAATGGATAAGGCATGGTTGCATCTACTGTTTCGCCCGCCCCAGCCATGCCTATTGGGATTTGTCGCCAGGTATCGATTTCGAGACCCGGCTGATTGCCAAGACCAACCTTGCCGAGTGCCTGGAACAGGAGCTGAGCAGACCGAGCTACGTACCGCAGCCCATCGCGCTGGGGGTGAATACCGATGCCTATCAGCCGCTGGAGCGCGAACAGCGGCTGACCCGCCAGGCACTCGAGATTTTGCTGCGTTTCAAGCATCCGGTGCACATCATCACCAAGGGCTCGCTGGTGCTGCGCGATCTGGACCTGCTGGTGCCGTTGGCCGAGCAGCGACTGGTCAGTGTTTCGGTCAGCCTGACCACGCTGGATGACGAACTCAAGCGCATCATGGAACCCCGTGCTGCCTCGCCCGCCGCGCGGCTGCGCGTGTTGCGCACGCTGCATGAAGCCGGCGTGCCGGTCAGTGTGATGTGCGCGCCGATGATCCCGATGATCAACGACATGGAGCTGGAGCGCCTGCTCGAAGCGGCACGCGAAGCGGGTGCAGTGTCGGCGGGTTATGTGCTGCTGCGCCTGCCTCATGAGGTAGCCGAGTTGTTCGAGGGATGGTTGACCGAGCATTTCCCGCAGCGTGCCGCGCATGTGATGAGCCTGGTGCGCCAGTCACGCGGTGGCAAGGACTACGACAGTCGCTTCGGCAGCCGCATGCGCGGCGAAGGCCAGTTCGCCGAGCTGCTGGCCCAGCGCTTCCGCCTGGCCTGCAAGCGCCTGGGCTTCAATCGTCGCGAACAGAATGCGGGGCTCGATTGCAGCCGCTTTGCTCCGCCGGGGCAGCAGATGAGTTTGCTCTAGCGGCGGGGCTGAGGGCGCTCACAGCGGCCTGTACGCAGGGTGGATCGCGCTTTACCGATCCACGGGTGGCGATTCACCGAGTGCCGCTCCATCGGGTGGCGCTCCACCGGGTGGCGCTCCACCGTGCGGCGACTACCAAGTGGCGGCGCGGTGGATGTAAAAAGCGACATTTGCCCTACGAGCTGGCGGGTTTTCCCACGGCAATATGGAACTCTCCCGGGTGCGCATCGCACCAATCAAGGTCGGAACGGACGCCCGGTTTCGTTCTTGGTGTGGGAGGCAATATGGATTGGATCGACCTGCTGCAATGGCCGGCGATGGTAGTCACCGTAATCGCGGCGTGGCTGATCGGCTCGCTGCGGCCCGGCCGCCGGACGCTCGGTTTCTGGTGCTTTCTGCTGAGCAACCTGCTCTGGGTAATCTGGGGTTGGTACTCCAGTGCCTGGGCGCTGATCGTTCTGCAGATTTGTCTGGCGTTGATGAACATTCGTGGCGTGAAGAAGAGCGATGGCAGTGCCGCAAGGTCCGAAGCAGCGGTGGAAAGCCCTTGAATTGCCAGTCGGCAATCGCTGTCTATACTCCGAAGCGTAGGGGTACTTGAGTGCAATCCGACTGTGCGTGCAGGCGAAGGATTGGCCACTGGAGTCTCGGTGGCGCAGCCAGAGCAGATCGGTCTGATCGAAAACGTAGCTGATACCACCGGGGCCAAGGCTTCAGGCCCGGATCAGCCGATTATCGGCGGAGCGAAGCGGTCGGCGGGAAAACAAGAATCATAAGGGGAACCCGCAATGTCTCGACATCCACGCATCTGGATGGGGCTTGGGCTATCGGCATTATTTGGCCAGGCTCAGGCGGCCTGGGACGTGAACATGCGCGCCGGCGCTACCGACGTCAGCCGTTCGGTATTCGACCTGCACATGACGATCTTCTGGATCTGCGTTGTCATCGGCGTGCTGGTATTCGGCGTGATGATCTATTCGATGGTCGCTCACCGCCGCTCCAAGCGTCAGCATTCAGCCAACTTCCATGAAAACACCCGCGTCGAGGTGCTCTGGACGGTCATCCCGCTGCTGATTCTGGTGGGCATGGCGATTCCGGCGACACGCACGCTGATCCATATCTACGACTCCAGCGAATCGGACGTGGACGTGCAGATCACTGGCTACCAGTGGAAGTGGCACTACAAGTACTTGGGCGAGGATGTGGAGTTCTTCAGCAACCTCACTACGCCACGCGAGCAGATCAACAACCAGGCGCCCAAAGGCGAGAACTATCTGCTGGAAGTCGATGAACCACTGGTGATTCCAGTTGGTGCCAAGGTGCGCTTTCTGATCACCGCCGCGGACGTCATCCACTCCTGGTGGGTGCCGGAACTGGCGGTCAAGAAGGATGCCATTCCCGGCTTCATCAACGAGTCATGGACTCGTGTCGAGCAGCCCGGCATCTACCGCGGCCAGTGCACCGAGCTGTGCGGCAAGGACCACGGTTTCATGCCGGTGGTGGTGGAGGTCAAGTCCGCCGAGGACTACGCCACCTGGCTTGGCGAGAAAAAAGCCCAAGCCGCCAAGGTTGCAGAGCTGACCAGCAAGGAGTGGACGCTGGCGGAGCTTTCCGAGCACGGCCAGAAGGTTTACCAAACCGCCTGCGCGTCATGCCACCAGGCGGGCGGCGAAGGCATTCCGCCAATGTTCCCGGCACTCAAGGGCTCGCCCATCGCCACCGGCGACATCGAGGCGCACATCGACATCGTCGTGAACGGCAAGCCGGGCACCTCCATGGCGGCCTTCGGCAAACAGCTGTCGGAAGTCGATCTGGCAGCGGTCATCACCTACGAGCGCAACGCCTGGGGCAACAAGACCGACGACATGGTCACGCCGAAAGACGTGCTCGACTTCAAACAGGCCGAAGAAGCCACCCAGTAAGAGGATCAGGTGATGAGTGCAGTGATCGACGACCATGGTCATGTCGGGCATGACCACCACCACGGGCCGGCGAAGGGGCTTTCGCGCTGGCTGCTGACCACCAATCACAAGGACATCGGCTCGATGTACCTGTGGTTCAGCTTCGCGGCGTTCCTGCTAGGCGGCTCGATGGCGATGGTGATCCGCGCCGAGCTGTTCCAGCCGGGTCTGCAGATCGTGCAGCCGGAATTCTTCAACCAGATGACCACCATGCACGGCCTGATCATGGTGTTCGGCGCAGTGATGCCGGCTTTCGTCGGCCTGGCCAACTGGATGATCCCGCTGATGATCGGCGCGCCGGACATGGCCCTGCCGCGGATGAACAACTTCAGCTTCTGGCTGCTGCCGGCGGCCTTCGGCCTGCTGGTCTCGACGCTGTTCATGGAGGGCGGCGGGCCCAACTTCGGCTGGACCTTCTACGCGCCGCTATCGACGACCTACGCGCCAGAGTCGGTGACCTTTTTCATTTTTGCCATTCACCTGATGGGCATCAGCTCGATCATGGGCGCGATCAACGTGATCGCCACCATTCTCAACCTGCGCGCGCCGGGCATGACGCTGATGAAGATGCCGCTGTTCGTCTGGACCTGGTTGATCACCGCCTTCCTGCTGATCGCGGTGATGCCGGTGCTGGCCGGCGTGGTGACCATGATGCTGATGGACATCCACTTCGGCACCAGCTTCTTCAGTGCCGCCGGGGGCGGTGACCCCGTGCTGTTCCAGCACGTGTTCTGGTTCTTCGGCCACCCCGAGGTGTACATCATGATCCTGCCGGCGTTCGGCGCAGTCAGCTCGATCATCCCGGCGTTCAGCCGCAAACCGCTGTTCGGCTACACCTCGATGGTCTACGCGACCGGCGCCATCGCCTTTCTCTCGTTTATCGTCTGGGCACACCACATGTTCACCGTCGGCATCCCGCTGACCGGCGAGCTGTTCTTCATGTACGCGACCATGCTCATCGCGGTGCCAACCGGGGTGAAGGTGTTCAACTGGGTGTCGACCATGTGGCGCGGCTCGCTGACCTTCGAGGCGCCGATGCTGTTCGCCGTGGCCTTCGTCATCCTCTTCACCATCGGCGGCTTCTCCGGGCTGATGCTGGCCATCGCACCCGCGGACTTCCAGTACCACGACACCTACTTCGTGGTGGCGCACTTCCACTACGTGCTGGTTCCGGGAGCGATCTTCGGCATCTTCGCCTCGGCCTACTACTGGCTGCCGAAGTGGACCGGGCACATGTACGACGAGACCCTGGCCAAGCTGCATTTCTGGATGAGCTTCATCGGCATGAACCTGGCGTTCTTTCCGATGCACTTCGTCGGCCTGGCCGGCATGCCACGGCGCATCCCCGACTACAACATGATGTTTGCCAACTTCAACATGGTCTCCAGCGTCGGCGCCTTCATGTTCGGCGCCACCCAATTGCTGTTCCTGTTCATCGTCATCAAATGCATTCGCGGTGGCGCACCGGCGCCAGCCAAGCCCTGGGACGGTGCCGAGGGGCTGGAATGGAGCGTGCCCTCGCCGGCGCCGTACCACACCTTCCAGACACCACCAGACATGAGCGACGTGCACGAGCACCGCAAAGGCACCGGCGGGGAGCTGACGCCGTGAGCAGGCATCAGAGCTTGGCTGGGGGTTGCCGGGCCGCCCGCAGCCGTCAATCGGGGAGGCTGCCATGAACGAGTCCCTACCCACCCGGCGCCTGGTCCGCCGCCTGCTGTTCGTCGTGGTCGCCATGTTCGGTTTCGGCTTTCTACTGGTGCCGATCTACGACGTCATGTGCCAGGCCTTCGGCATCAACGGCAAGACTGCCGGTGCCTACACCGGCGTGCAGAGCGCCGATGAAGCGCGCGCGGTGCGGGTGCAGTTTCTTGCGACCAATGCCGCCGGCATGCTTTGGGAATTCGGCCCGCAAGCCGATCAGGTCAGCGTGCACCCGGGCGCCAGCCAGGAAATCCGCTTCGTGGCCTACAACCCGACCGACAAGCCGATGACCGCCCAGGCGATTCCCAGTGTCTCGCCGTCGCGGGCGGCGGCCTACTTCCACAAGACCGAATGCTTCTGCTTCACCCAGCAGGTCTTGCAGCCGGGCGAACGCATCGAAATGCCCGTGCGTTTCATCGTTGATCGCGACCTGCCCACCGATGTGCACAACCTGACCCTCGCCTACACGCTGTTCGACATCACATCCCGCCAGCCGCCGGTCGCTGCCAATGGCACGCCGGTCTCGGCCAAGGAGAGTCTGCAATGAGCCAACAGACCACCCACGAGCAGTATTACGTTCCCGATCAAAGCAAATGGCCGATAATCGCCACCGTTGCCCTGCTCATCACCTTCTATGGCCTGGGCAGTTGGTTCAACGACCTCAAGGCCGGGCGCGACGAGTCCAGCGGGCCAATGATCTTCTTCGTCGGCGCGCTGCTGATCGCCTACATGATGTTCGGCTGGTTCGGCGCCGTGGTGAAGGAGAGCCGTGCCGGGCTGTACAGCCCGCAGATGGACCGCTCCTTCCGCTGGGGCATGAGCTGGTTCATTTTCTCGGAAGTGATGTTCTTTCTCGCCTTCTTCGGCGCGCTCTTCTACATCCGTTACTGGGCCGGCCCCTGGCTCGCCGGCGAAGGCGACAAGGGCGTAAGCAACATGCTCTGGCCCAACTTCGAGTACACCTGGCCGCTGCTGAACAACCCCGATCCAAAACTCTACCCGGCACCGGAAGGCACCATCAGCGCCTGGGGCCTGCCACTGATCAACACCATCCTGCTGGTGACGTCCAGCTTCACCCTGACCTGGGCGCACCACGCGTTGCGCAAGAACAACCGCCAGCATTTGAAGATCGGCCTGGCGCTGACCGTACTGCTCGGCGTGGCATTCCTGATCCTGCAGATCGAGGAGTACGTGCATGCCTACACAGAGCTCGGGCTGACGCTCGGATCGGGCATCTATGGCGCGACGTTTTTCATGCTCACGGGCTTCCACGGCGCTCACGTAACCATGGGCGCGATCATCCTCACGGTGATGCTGGTACGCGTCCTGCGCGGACATTTCACGCCGGAACAGCATTTCGGCTTCGAGGCCGCAGCGTGGTACTGGCACTTCGTCGATGTGGTGTGGATCGCGCTGTTCGTCTTCATCTACGTGATCTAGCGAGCAGCTGAGGGGCGTTGCTAGAAACCGAACGACGGCCGCAGCTGCCCAGTATAGAAACCCCAGCCGATCAGCGCAACGGTCAGTGCGCTGAGGCTGACTCGAATGAACAGGGCCGTGGCGACACGGGAGGTGCGGCCCTCGTCTTTGACCAGAAAAAACATCCCACTGAACAGACTGACCAGCGTGGCCACTAACAACAGAACGATCGCCGCCTTGAGCATGAGCGATTCCACGACAGGGGTATTTGGGGGTGGAGTATAGCCAGCCGTATCGAGACACCTGGGCGCCGGCCATGAACGGCTTCAGGCCGGGGTGGCTGCCTACCCTGCTGGTCCTCAGCATGCTGCCGGTGCTGGTGTGGCTGGGGTTCTGGCAATTGGAGCGCGGCGAACAGAAGCGCGAGTTGCTGGAGCGTCAGGAGGCACGTCTGCAGGCCGCGCCGCTGTCGCCGGATCAGATCGAGCGATTGACCGACCCGGCCTTCGCCCGCGTGCATCTGCAAGGCCGGTTCGACGCCGAACACAGCTTCCTGCTCGACAGTCGCACCCGCGACGGCCAGGTGGGCATCGAGCTGCTGCAGCCCTTCCAGGATGAACTCAGCGGCCGCTGGGTGATGGTCAACCGTGGCTGGATACCTTGGCCGGATCGCCGTGTGCCACCGGCCTTCGATACGCCGACGCAGCCACTGAAGCTCGCAGCCTGGGTCTACGTGCCACCCGGCAAACCCTTCATCTTCAGCCATCGCACCGCCGAGGGCTGGCCGCGGCTGATCAATCATGTCGACATCCAGGCGATGTGGCAGCAGGCCGGCCGCGAAGGCGTGATCCACGAACTCCGTGTCGAGCCTGGCCCAAGCGCCTACCGCGCCGACTGGGCGATCACCAGCATGAGCCCATCGCAGCATCTGGGTTATGCGGTGCAGTGGTTCGCGCTGGCCGGTGCGCTGCTGGCACTGTTCATCTACTTCGGCGTGCATCAGGCACGGGAGAAGCACAGTGGAAACGATGAATCCAACCCTTGCCGGCCATGAGCCGAAACGTGGCCGCGGCCGGCTGCAACTGCTGCTGATCATCGGCGTGGTTTTGGGGCCGATGCTGCTGGCCTCGGCGATGTATCGCTTCGGTTTCTGGGTGCCACAAACCCGCAGCTACGACGGCGTACTGATCGCCAACGGCCAGGACCGCGCGGCCATCGGCGTGACTGCGGCCGATCCCGAACGGCGCTGGGAGCTGCTGGTTACGGCCCCGCAAGGCTGCGAAGCGCAATGCCAGGAGCTCATCTACCTGGCCCGCCAGATCAATATCGGCCTGGCCCGCGAGGCAGCCCGGGCCAGCCACGCCCTGGCCAGCTCAACGGCCCTGGATGAAGCCTACGAGCAGCGCCTGAGTCGCGAATATCCGCAGCTGCAGCGTCATGGACTCGACGCCAGCGTGTATGCACGTAACCCCGACGCACCAGCAACGCCGCAGCTGTGGATCGTCGACCCGCACGGCAACCTGGTGCTGCGCTATGACGCCGATGCAGACGGCAAGGCGATTCTCGACGACCTGAAATACCTGCTGAAGATCTCGCAGATCGGCTGACGCACTCTGCCGCTTCGCTGAGGTCCCAACCTGGCCGCCCAAGGAGAACCCGATGGCCAAACCCGGATACCGCCTCGCCCTGATCGCCACGCTGCTCGCGGTGGTGGTCGTGCTGCTCGGTGCCTATACGCGGTTGACCCACGCGGGCCTCGGCTGCCCGGACTGGCCTGGCTGCTATGGCTTTCTCGCCGTGCCGATGAGCGAGCACAAGCAGCACCTTGCCGCGCTGCGTTTCCCCGAGGCACCGCTGGAAGTCGTCAAGGGCTGGAACGAGATGATCCATCGCTACTTTGCCGGCGCGCTGGGACTGGTGATTCTCGCCATGGCGGTGCACGCCGTCCGCCGCCGCGCCGAACCCGGCCAACCCGTGAAATTGCCGCTGCTGCTGCTCGCCGTGGTGATTGCCCAGGCCATATTCGGCATGTGGACGGTGACCCTGCAGCTCTGGCCGCAGGTGGTTACCGCCCACCTCCTCGGCGGCTTTACCACCCTCAGCCTGTTGTTCCTGATGTGCCTGAGGCTGTCTGGCGCTTTTGCTCCCCTGTCGGTTGTCGATGGCAGACTGCGTGCATTCGCCGGTTTCGCCATGTTGACGGTAATAGCCCAAATTGCCCTCGGCGGTTGGGTCAGCAGTAACTACGCGGCCGTTGCCTGCACGGATTTCCCCACCTGCCACGGCGAATGGTGGCCGCAGATGGACTTCGCCAACGCCTTCAACCTGACCCACCACGACATCGGCCCCAACTACCTGGGCGGCCTGCTATACGGCGAGGCGCGCACCGCGATTCACCTCACCCATCGGATCGGCGCAGTGTTCGTGACGTTGGTGCTGTTGTTGCTCGCCGCGATGCTTTGGCGACGCGGCCTTGGGCGGCTTGCTTGTCTTCTGCTCGCCGCGCTGGCGCTGCAGGTCGGCCTCGGCATCAGCAACGTACTGCTCAATCTGCCGCTAGCGGTCGCAGTGGCGCACAACGGCGGCGGCGCCGCATTGCTGCTGGTGCTGGTGCTGGTCAATTACCGGCTGCGCGTGCCCGCGCACGTCCACCGCCCTGCGCACTCCGCATCCATTTCGAACGAGACGGGCCGGCTCGACCTGCCCCGCGCATGACCATAAGGAGAACCTCCATGGCGACTCTACTCAGCGAACGCGGCGCCCAGGCTACCTGGCGCGACTACCTGGAGCTGACCAAGCCGAAGGTGGTGCTGCTGATGCTCATCACCTCGCTGGTGGGCATGTTCCTCGCCACCCGCGCCGGCGTGCCCTGGACGGTGCTGCTGTTCGGCAACCTGGGCATCGCCCTGTGTGCCGGTGGCGCGGCGGCGGTGAACCATGTGGTGGACCGGCAGATCGATTCGGTGATGGCCCGCACCCACAAGCGACCACTGGCCGAAGGCCGGGTCTCGCCAGCGGCCGCGCTGACCTTTGCCTTCATTCTCGGCGTCAGCGGGCTGGCCCTGCTGCTGACCTTCACCAATGCCCTCGCCGCCTGGCTGACGCTAGCCTCGCTGATCGGCTATGCGGTGATCTACACCGGCTTTCTCAAACGCGCCACGCCGCAGAACATCGTCATCGGCGGCCTGGCCGGCGCCGCACCGCCGCTGCTCGGCTGGGTCGCGGTAACCGGCCAGGTGACCGCAGAACCGCTGCTGCTGGTGCTCATCATCTTCGCCTGGACGCCGCCGCACTTCTGGGCGCTGGCCATCCATCGCAAGGACGAGTACGCCAAGGTCAACGTGCCGATGCTGCCGGTGACCCATGGCGTGCACTACACCAAGGTGCACATCCTGCTGTACACGGTAATGCTGCTGGCGGTCAGCTTCATGCCGTTCGCCATTCACATGAGCGGGCCGCTGTACCTCGCCGCCGCGGCGTTGCTGGGTGCGCGCTTCCTCTACTGGGCTATCGCGCTGTACCGCGACAGCCGGCCACATGCGGCAATCAAGACGTTCAAATTCAGCATCTGGTACCTGTTCGCGCTGTTCATCGCGCTGCTGGTTGATCATTATCTGCTGCTCGATTTCTAAGCAGCTGCACTAAGGACATCCATGACCCGCATCCAGAAAACCGTCTTCATCCTCGTTGCGCTGATCGCGCTGGTCGTCGGGCTGACGGTTTCAAAGGTGCTCAACAGCCAGCGTCAGCTCGACCCCACGCAGCTGCTGGATGCCGGCATCGTCCTGCTGCCGCAGAGCCGCACGGTACCGGCGCTGAGCCTGACGGATCAGGACGGCGAAGCGGTAAAACTGAACGAACTGGACGGGCAGTGGACGCTGCTGTTCTTCGGCTACACCTTCTGCCCGGACATCTGCCCCACCACCCTGGCCGAGCTGCGCCAGCTCAATGGCATGCTGCCGGACGCCGTGCGCGACCAGCTGCGCATCATCCTCGTCAGCGTCGACCCGGATCGCGACACACCGGCCCAGCTCAAGGAATACCTCGGCTATTTCAACGACGGCTTCCAGGGCCTGACCGGCCCGCTGGACGATATCCAGACCCTGGCCAACGGCGTCGGCATTCCATTCATTCCGGGGGATACCAGCAAGGAAAACTACACCGTCGACCACAGCGGCAACCTGGTCCTGATCGGCCCGGACGGCCGCCAGCGCGGCTTTATCCGCTCGCCGTTGCGGGTGCAGAAGCTGGCCGAACAGTTGCCAGAGGTGATCAATCGGGCACCCTAGGTGCCTTCAGCGGTACGGCTCTCCATCGACGCCGGATGCAGTTCCGCGGCAACCGATAGGCACCAGCAGCAACAGCTTCGCCCCGGGGGGCGGGCCTCCCACGAACAACGAATCGTGCACACTGAGCCGAGTGGAGACCCTCAGCATCGCAATCACCACACCCAGAGGGCCCGCACCTAACGAGTGGGAGGCGCGCCCTCGCGGCGAATGCAGGCCTGCTAGTACCACCGCAAACCTCAGCCCACTTCCGCCACCGCACCGCGCCTGGCAGCTGTCTGGCGCCGCGCCGACAGCTTGCGCCACCAGATCACTACGCCGGTCACCGACAGCACAGCAATCGCCACGCCCAGCACGGCGATCAGAATACGACCCGGCAAGCCGAGGATGCGGCCGCCATGGATCGCCGGTTGCAGCAGGTGGAACTGCTGTCCCAGCGTGCCCTGACCGGGAATCTCCTGCCCCAGCAGACGCCCATCAGTACCGTGAAAGAAGAGCCAGGCGTTGCCCTGGTTGCTGTCGTGCTCGCCGAAGCCGGCGCCGTAGAAGTTGTATTCGAAGCTGTAGTACAGCTCGGTGATCGCTTCGGTCAGGCCCAGATCGGCGGCGTGCTGCATGGCGTAGTCATAGGCCTGGTGGAAGTCATAGGCGGTGGTCCCCAGCTCCTCTGCCGGCATCCGCCCGCGGGCTTCATAGACGCTTGGCTCAACCGCTGAGAACAGTGAAACCACAGGCTTGAACACCTGCTCCGGCAGATTCATCGCCACGCTGCTGACCGCCACCGGCGTGAGCAGTAGCCACAGCCACAGGCCCCCGGCCCGATGCACATCGTGGTTCATTCGTTGGCGCTTGATCTTCCAGGCCGTCCACCACTTGGAAAAGAACGGCCGCCCGCGGGGGAAGGTCAGCACCAGCGAGACGAAGCAGTCGATCACCCAGGCAATCGCCACGATGCCCATCAGCCACAGGCCCCAGTTGCCTGGTAGCGAGAGGTTGTAGTGAAACTCGAGAATGAACGGCACGAAGTTCTTGCGCGAGAAGCAGCACTCGCCCCAGTAACGCGTGCCAACCGGCTCGGCGGTCACCGCATCGATGTACTGGACCACGGGCCGCTCGTCATAGGGTTTGCCGGTGGCCGGATCGTTGCGGGGCACCAGCGCCATCAGCGCGGCATGGCCCGGCTCGCTAGGGAACTCCATGTACCAGACCTGCATGCGCGGGTTGGCTTGTTCAAGACGATCGACCAACGTCCCAGGCGCCAGCACCGGGCCCTCGCTGGTGGTGTGGTAGAACTCTGGGTTGAGCCATTCGTCCAGCTCGTGGTGGAAGGCCAGGATGCTGCCGGTGATGCCGGCGAGGAACAGGAATACCGCGGTGGCCAGGCCGATATAGCGGTGCACAAGCACAAGAATGGAACGCATCGTCGGTCGTCCGTATTTCAGAAAGCACAAAGCCGCCGACCCTGTGGGGCCGGCGGCAGCTCAGCAACGATCAGAAGTCGTAGGTCACGGTAGCCATGACATTGCGCGCTTCACCGTAATAGCACTGGCTCAGACTGTTGCACGCCGCAACGTACTTCTCGTCCGTAAGGTTGTTGAGGTTCAAGCGCACCCCAACCCCTTGCAGGCCTACGCGCGACAGGTCGTAACCGAGCATGGCGTCGTACAGTGTGTAGGACGGGATGCGCAGGGTGTTCTCCGCGTCAGCCCAGCTTTTGCCGAAGTAACGCGCACCGCCGCCAACCTGCAGCCCAGCCAACAACCCTTGGTCGAAGGTGTAGTCAGTCCACAGCGAAGCCATGTTGCGCGCCACCGCATTGGGTGTATTGCCGCGGTTGTTTACGCCAGCGGCGCCGGTGAAATCCTTGGAGTATTCGACGTCCATGTAGGTGTAGCTGGCGATGACGTTGACCTGCTCCAACGGCCGCAGGCGTGCTTCGACTTCCACGCCCTTGGAGGTGAGCTCGCCAACCGCGCGGTAGAAGTTCTCGTTGGAATCCTTGTTTGCCAGGTTGGATTGCTTCAAGTCGAAGTAGGAGATGGTGTAGAGATCGTCGGTACCCAGCGGCTGATACTTAAGGCCCACTTCGTACTGCTCGCCTTCAGTGGCATCCAACAGCGCAATGTCGTAGACCCCTGGGGATACTTCGTTGTAGGCCGCGGTAGCGTTGGGGTTGAACGACTCGGAATAACTGGCGTAGGGCGACAGTCCGTTATCAAAGGCATAGAGCACACCAACGCGACCAGTGAATTGCTCGAGCTTGGCGCTATCGGATTGATCGCCGTAGCTCGCATCGTTGGTATGGTCGAACGAGACGTCCACCCAATCCTGGCGAACACCCAACGAGAAGCGCCAGTTGCCGAGGCTGATCAGGTCTTGCACATAGAGGCCTGTCTGCTCCAGCTCACGGGTTTCGTCGTACTGGTAATAGAACACCGGATTCCCAGCGCTAACGGCACCGGTGTAGGGATTGATCGACGGCAGACCAGCGCCCGCGTCGTAATTGACCCTCGCCTTACGCCGTTGGTAATCGAGCCCGGTCACCAGCGTATGGCTGAGCGCACCGGTATCGAAAAGAAACTGCAGCTGGTTGTCGATGGTCCAGGCGTGCAGTGCCTCGTCCGCGCCGGTGTAATAGCGCACCAGTTCATCGGAGCCCGGCGCCACATAGCCGTACTGGTAAACCTGTCCCGACTCCACGGTGGAGTCGAGGTACTGGAAGTTCTGCCGAGCAGAAACGACATCGTTGAAGCGGTGCTCCAGCTGATAGCCGACCATCTGCTGGTCACGCTCGAATTTCTCGTAGTCCTCGTCACCCTCGAAGAAGCTGCGCGATATGCGCTGGCCATTACGTGAGGTCACCGTGCCGTCTGCTGGCAAGCCGCCGTGGTATCCGCTTTCCGGGTCACGCTGCAGCATCGCCAGCAGTGTCAACCGAGTGTCCTCGGTGAAGTCGATGCTTACCGAAGGCATCACTGCATAGCGCTGCTCCTCGATACCATCGACTTGGGTATCGGCATCCTTGGCCACACCGACCAACCGATAACTTATGCGCTCGTCATCCAGAGGCCCGGTGAAGTCGAACGCTGCCTGCTTGTAATCATTGCTGCCGTAGGAGAACTGCAGCTGGCGGCTGGCTTGCTTTTGCGGTTTTTTGCTGGTCATCGCAACCAGCCCGCCAGGCAGGCTACGACCGTAGAGCACGGAGGACGGGCCTTTGAGAATATCGATACGCTCGATGAAATACGGATCAACTTGCAGACTGCTGTAAGTGCCGCTGTCGCCCAGCAGCTTCTGACCATCGAGATATAGATTATCCACCGACCCGTCTGTGATGCCGCGCATGGCGACATAGTCGTAGCGCGTCGTCGCACCGTACGGCGTGCTCATCAGTCCCGGCGTGTAGCGCACCGCCTGGGCGATCGAGCGCGAACCCTGATCCTCGATCTGCTGGCGAGTCACCACCGAGACGGTCTGCGAGGTCTCCACCAACGGCATACTGGTCTTGGTAGCCACACTGCTGTGGGTCGCGTTGTAGCCTTCCATCGAACCCAGTGCGTTGCCCAGGGCAAAGCCTTCCACGGTCATCGGCTGCAGCTCGACGGCATCGTTCTGGGCGGTGGGACGCGCCAGCGAGTAGTTGCCCTGGCTGTCACGCACGGCCTGCAGACCACTACCCTGCAGCAAGGTCGAGAAGCCTTCGTCGACGCCATACTGCCCCTGCAACCCGTTCGATTGCAGGCCCTGCAGCAGGCTGCCATCCACCGACAGCAGCACGCCTGCCTCACCGGCAAAGCGGCTCAATGCACTCGATAACGAGCCGGCGGGAATGTCGTAGCTGCGCACTGCCTGCTGGGTCGCAGATTGGGCCAAGGCAACGCCGGGCACGACGCTGGCCAGCGGCAGGCACAGCAAGGCGGCACGAATGCCGAGCGCCAGGGCACGAGAGCGGTTGGGAATGAACGGCAAGGCGGTCGAGCGCATGGGTGTTCCTGTTCGAGTGACGGATTTAGCCCTATGCCCAACCAGATCAAGAAAAGGGAACTGCGGATGCGAATATTTTTTATTCGCGTCCGCATTTAGTCATGTATCTACGCGCTCTGTTGCGGGCTCAAGACTGACCCACCAGGCCATGCGGCGCTCGATGCGCACCGGCAACGTGGCGGCCAATGCGTCGAGTACGCGCTCGGTATCCGCAAGGGGAAAAGCGCCTACGACGCGCAGATCGGCGATACGCGGATCGCAGCCGAGGTAGCCGTGCCGATAGCGCGACAGCTCGGTAAGGAAGTCTTCCAGGCGCTGGTTGTCAGCCAGCAACACGCCTGTCGCCCAGGCCTGATGCTCAGTGCGTGCAGCCGACAGTGGTGCGACATGGCGACGGCCAAATTCGGTCTGCTGCCCTGCGCTCACACTGGTGGTGGCAAAGCCGTCGAGCTGGATATCCACCACACCCGTGAATACGCTCAGACGCGTCCTGCCATCTTCCTGGCGCAGTGAGAATCGCGCTGCCTGTTCGCTGCGAACGCGCCCTTCGCGACTGGTCAGCAGCAGCGGTCGCGCACGTCGGCTGGCCGGGGCATCGATCAGTAGCTCACCGCGGTAGAGCGCCAGCGATCGCGCGCTCGCATCGAAGGCGATATCAACTGCTGTATCCGTGTTGAGCCACAGCTGTGAGCCATCGGCCAAACGCAGATCGCGAACCTCACCAACGGCCGTCCGCTCATCAGCTGCCCACTGCCGCCACGGCAACGAGCCGCCCGCCAGACTAAGCACAGCGCCACCACAGAGCACGGACAGCACCTTTAGCGCCTGGCGTCGATTCGGCTGACGGCTGTGCAGCATTGCTCCGGCGGTACGCCCTGCCGCGTCGGTCACCAGCGGCTGGAACTGGCCACTGATGCGCTCGACCTTGGCCCACGCCTGGGCATGTTCCGGCTGTTCCAGCCATGCGTTCCAGGCCTGACGCTCGCCGGGGCTGGCCGAGCCGGACTGCAAAACGGCAAACCATTTCGCCGCTTCCTGCAGCACGCGGTAATCGATGCCCATCAGTCCTCCGCCACCAGCAACAGGCAATGCAACATCGCCTGGGCCATGTACTTCTTCACCATCCGCTCGGACACCCCGAGTTCGACGGCGATGGCCGAATAGGTCATGCCCTGCAACTGCGACATGAGAAAAGCGCTGCGCGCCTTCGCCGGCAGCTGCGCCAGCATCGCATCGACCTGCAACAAGGTTTCGACGATCAACGCCTGCGATTCCGGAGACGGCGCAACGGGTTCGGGTTGCAGGGCGAGTGCGTCGAGATAGGCCTGCTCGATCTGTCGGCGGCGCCAGTGGTTGATCAACAGGCCCTTGGCGATGGTGTGCAAATACGCTCTGGGCTCGCGGATCGCACCCATGTCCGCATCCTTGGTCATCACCCGCACAAAAGTATCCTGCGCGAGGTCGGCAGCCCGCTGATTGCAACCCAGCTGGCACCGCAGCCAACCGTTTAGCCAGCCGTGGTGGTCGGCATAGAGCCGATGCAGCATCTGCTGTCGAACCAAACCTTCAGTTGCCATGCGGACTCCCATGAGCGCTGCCGGCGTTAATGCTAACGCTTCTCAACAACATAAATCCATGGGCAATCGTTGTGCTCAGTGAAACAGCGCGGCGATTCGCATCCCGTTGTTCTCAGCTAGGCTAAAGGAACACTCGATCCAGGAGCCCCGACCATGACTAACCTGCTGCCGCCGCTGGCCGTTTTCGCCTTCCTTTCGTTGTCGCTTTTGCCGGCCCATGCGCAACAGATCCTGCCCGGCCTTTGGGAGTTCAGTAGCGGCGATATCCAGGTCGATGGGCAGAAGATGCCGGGCATGGACGAGATGCTGGCGCAGATGCAGAACCTGCCGACTGAACAACGGCGGATGATGGAGGAAATGTTGGCTGCCCAGGGCGTAAAGCTTGGTGGCAGAGGCGTGCAGATTTGCTTGAGCAAAGCCCAGGTCGAAGCAGGCGAGCTACCGTTTCAGGACGATCCGACCTGCACCCAGGAAATTACTGAGCGCAACGACAAGCTGTGGAAATTTCGCTTCGAATGCCCCGATGCCAAAGGCCAGGGCGAAACGCGCTTTCTCAGCGAGAAGGAATTTATCAGCACCGTCGAGAGCGAATACCGCCAGGGGGCCGAGACCGGGACGTCGCGGATCGAGTCGCATGCAAAATGGGTTGGCGAGGACTGCGGGACACTAAAGCCAGCGGGCTAAAGGCAGGTCGGCGAATTCGAAGTTCCACGTGAAACCACTATGCCTGCTGGGCTGCGCTACTCCCCCTCCCAGACGCCTTGGCTGTTTTGCTCGCAGGCGGGCTGGAGAAAGCGCGCGTCGCTGGCGATGCCGTAGTAGTGAATGTCTTGGCGGTAAGGCATGTTGGATACGTGAGCATTACGGCAAATACCGAAAGCGCCGTCCGGACATTGCTCGACGAACTTTACTTCGACCTCATGATCCTTCAGCTGTGGCTTACAGAAGCCACTGCGAAACAGCTCAGCCGGGATGTTGATATTCGCCTGGCAGAGCGTGACCTCCACTCGATCATCATGACTGTGAATGACACACGCCTCGGCCAGGGCGTCGTTGGCAACAGACGCGCCCCACAGAACAGACAGCAAGAACGGTAACCGCACGATTTCACCCCTCTTCGAATCGCGGCGACTTTAGCACGGGGTAGGGTTCGCCCCTTCCAGCCGCATCGCAAAATGCGCACCATAGCCGCCATGCTCGAACATATCCCAACCCATGTCATCGGCGGCCCGCTCGGCGCCGGCAAAACCAGCCTGATTCGCCATCTGCTCGATCAGAAGCCCGCCAGTGAGCGCTGGGCCGTGCTGATCAACGAGTTCGGCCAGATCGGCCTGGACGCCGCGCTGCTGACGACCGAAGCAGACGGTATCAGCCTGGCGGAGATTCCAGGCGGCTGCCTGTGCTGCGTCAACGGGGTGCCATTTCAGATTGGCCTGGCGCGACTGCTGCGGCAGGCAAAGCCGGATCGGTTGCTGATCGAGCCGTCCGGCCTAGGCCACCCAGCCGAATTGCTGCGCCAGCTCCGCCAACCGCCGTGGCAGACGGTGCTGGCTGTCCAGCCTATCGTGCTGGTGCTGGATGCCGAAGCGCTGAGCCGCAGCCAGCCACTACCCGATAGCCAGCGACAGGCGCTGGCAGCGGCCGGACTATTGCTGATGAACAAGAGCGAAACACTCGATGATTGCGCCCGAGCTGATGTTGCCACGCAGCTACCGCGCCAGCCGCTGTTTTGGACAACCCAAGGGCAGTTGCCCCTCGACCGCCTGCCCGGCGTCGACTCACGGGCCAGCGAGCAACCGCGTGCGACCGCCCTGCCCTCGGGGCCGGCCAGCCTGCCGCAGGTATGGCTCGACCCGCGCAAGCCAATCTGCCAGGTGCAGGCGACATCGGAGAACTGGAGCATCGGCTGGCGCTGGCACCCGAGCCAGCGCTTCGATCTCGAAAAACTAGAGCAACGCTTGGCTCAATGGCCGTGGCGCCGCGCCAAACTGGTCGTCAATGGCGGTGCGGGCTGGCAGTCGGCCAATGCGCTGGATGGTGAGCCGATCGCCTTCAAGCCCAGCGAGTGGCGACGCGATTCACGGCTGGAGCTGATCTTCAGCACCGCTCAGCCGCAGACCGAGCTGGATCAGGACATGCAGGGCTGTCTTATCGAAGATTGACCCTCAGTCGCGCGGCCGACGCCAGTCGTCCAGCTGGATCACCTGGCCCCCCGGCTCGTCGGCAGGCTCGAAGGGATGCGCCGCGAGCTCGATACGGCCGACCTGAGCGCCGTACATGACGATGGTGCCGGGGTGACGCTGCTCACCGGTAACGGTGAATTCGAAGCCATACAGGCGCGCCAGTCTGCGGCGGCCACGGGCGTCGGGTTGCAGCGTCAATTTTCGAAAGGCGACGTTGCCATCGAGGAGTTCGACATCCAGCTTCTTGCAGTGTCGCCGCACCGCCAACAAGGCGCGCTCGCGAATGCCATGGGAATGCCAGAGCCAAGCGCCCGCGGCAGCCAGCAGCATGAACAGGAAGAGATTGCCCAGAGTCAGCATGGAATAACGGAGCGTCGCGCGCGGGCGCACAGCGTAGAAGGCCGTCGCGGCGCGGCCATTTCAATACCGTCGTACATCCGCTTCAGCTCTCCAGCCAGACGTCGCGGGCCCAGTGCCAGACCGACTCCCAGGTCTCCTCAGTCAGTTCGCACTCGTCGCCGTCCCACAGCGTGACCTCCCCGTCCAGATCGACGACGTAGTAATTGCGGCCGTCCTGGCAGATCGGGATCAGATCGCGCGGCACGCCGGCATCCCAGGCATTGGCGGCAACTTCCGGCAGGTAGGTGTGCGACTGCGGATCGGTGGCGGTGACAGGCTCCAGACGCCCATAAACCACGTCGCTGACCTCAAGCAAGAACTCACGCAAGCCGAACGGCAGATTGATCAACAGCTGCTCTTCGATCTCCACCAGCAGATCGTCGCCCGGCAGCTCCAGCGGCACCGGCACCGGCTCGTTGAGTTCACGCAGCTGTTCAATGACTTCTTCCACACTCACCTCCTGTCGTATGCCCCCAGGCAAGGCCCCGTTTATACAGCCCGCTGGATTGGCGAGCCAGTTCTGTCGCGTTAAAGTGCATGGCCAAGCGAAACAGTCGGTTAAGACATCCACGGCGCACGCCCGACAAAACCTGCGCAATCGCAGACATTTGGTAGCAACCCGCATTGGTGCCTGCCAGTCACCTCCGGTCCGCTCGGACCTGAACAAGGACACACAATGACCACTACCGAAGCCCAGGAATTGCTCCAGGCCATCGACCGATGCGCCGACGAGCCAATCCATATCCCCGGTAGCATCCAGCCCCACGGTTTCCTGCTGGTGGTCAGCGAGCCGGAGCTGCGCGTGCAGCAGGCCAGCGAAAATGTCCGGCACTGGCTCGGAATCGAAGCACAGTCGCTGCTCGATCGCCCCCTGTCTACCCTGCTGCCCACAACGCGTATCGAAGCAGGCCTGGCGTCCCTGACTGAAGGTGACCAGAACCCCTTTCACTTGAGCGATGTGAGCATTCAACTGCAGGGCGCACCTGAGCACACCTTCGCATTGCTGGGGCATCGCCATCGCGGTCAGCTGATCCTCGAATTCGAGCGCGCAGCGAACTCGGGGCAGGCCTACGACACGTTGTACCCACTGATGCGTACCTTCGTCGCACAGCTTCAGGAAACCCGCGAGCTCGAGGCGCTCTGTCAGCTGGCAGTTCGGGAAGTCAAACGCATCACCGGGTTTGGCCGGGTCAAAGCCTACCGCTTCGATACTGAAGATAACGGCGTGGTATTGGCCGAAGTGGCGGACCCCGGCTATCCGAGCTATCTGGGTCTGTGCTTTCCGGCAGCCGACATCCCGCAACAGGCACGGCGTCTGTACCGCGAGAATCTGATCCGGGTGATCCAGGACGCCAACTACCAGCCGTCCCCATTGCTGCCGGTGCTCAATCCGAGTTCCGGTGCACCCCTGGATCTGAGCTTCGCCGCGTTGCGCAGCGTGTCTCCAGTGCACCTGCAGTACATGCGCAACATGGGCACGCTGGCGTCGATGTCGATTTCCATCGTCATACGTGACCGGCTCTGGGGGCTGATCTCCTGTCATAACGCCGAACCGCATCCGGTCAGCTACCAGACCCGGACCGCCTGCGAGCTGCTCGGCCGCATCCTCTCGCTGCAGATCGAGGCACGGGAAAGCGAGACCCTCGCGCAGCGAAAGCTAGAGCTGCGCCATCAGATCGTGCATCTGCTTTCGGCCATGGCCGATCGCGACAGCGTGGTCGAGGGCTTTCGCCACCTTCCCGAAGTCGTCCTCGGCTTCGCCGGTGCCGATGGCGCGGCGATCATTTCTGCGGACAAGTGCGAGACCGTCGGAGATACCCCCGACCATGAACAGATCCTGCAGCTGGCTCAGTGGCTGGGCGAGCGGCGCGACGAGCTGGTGTTCCATAGCGACTGCATCAGCCGAGATATCCCGGACATGCCGGAGCTTGCCGAGCACTGCGCCGGGGTCATGGCCATCTCCATATCTCGCCTGCATGCGCACTACCTGATCTGGTTCCGCCACGAGCAGATCAAGACCGTCAACTGGGCCGGCCAGCCGGAAAAGCGCATAGACAGTGAAAGTGGTGCGCTCAGCCCGCGCCACAGCTTTGAACAATGGCAGGAAACTCTGCGCGGCTTCGCCCAGCCCTGGGACACCGTGGTGATCGAAGGCGCGCTGGAACTGCGCAACGCGGTGCTTGGCATCGTCCTGCGCAAAGCTGAAGAAATGGCCCAGCTGGCAGGCGAGCTGCGCGCCAGCAACAAAGAGCTGGAGGCCTTCTCCTATAGCGTGTCCCACGACCTGCGTGCACCGTTGCGACATATCGCCGGATACACCGAACTGCTCAGCGAGATGGAAAGCAGCCAGCTGAGCGAACGCGGAATGCGCTTTCTCGACAACATCGCCGACGCCGCACGCTTCGCCGGCACCCTCGTGGATAACCTGCTGAGCTTCTCGCAGATGGGCCGCTCGGCATTGCGCCTGTCGGATGTCGACCTCGGTGCGCTGGTTGCCTCGATCCGCGAGGAGCTGGCACCTGACTGCCAAGGCCGGCAGATCGAATGGCACTTGCTGCCGATGCCGATCGTCGTCGCCGATGCCGCCTTCATTCACATGGTGCTGCGCAACCTGATCGACAACGCGGTCAAGTACAGCCGCACCCGCGAGGTGGCCGTTATCGAAGTGGGCGCCGAGCAGCGCGCCGGCGAGGTGGTGGTCTACGTGCGTGACAATGGCGTCGGCTTCGACATGCGGTACTCGAACAAGCTGTTCGGCGTGTTCCAGCGTTTGCATCGCATGGAGGAATTCGAAGGCACCGGGATCGGCCTGGCGAGCGTGCGGCGCATCATCGAGCGCCACGATGGTCAGGTCTGGGCCGAAGGCCAGCTGGACAAGGGCGCCACATTCTACTTTTCACTCCCAAAATTGACCTATACATCGTCCCTCCTGGACCGAGACAACTGATGCTGAAACCGATACTGCTGGTCGAAGACAATCCCCACGACCTGGAACTCACGCTGATCGCGCTGGAACGCAGCCAGCTGGCCAATGAAGTGGTGATCATGCGTGACGGCGCCGAGGCGTTGAACTATCTGCTGCGTACGGGCGCCTATGCCGAGCGCGCCGATGGCAACCCGGCGGTGCTGTTGCTGGACCTCAAACTGCCCAAAGTCGACGGCCTGGAAGTGCTCAAGACGGTGCGCGAGACCGCCGAGCTGCGCAGCATCCCGGTGGTCATGCTGACCTCCTCGCGGGAGGAACCCGACCTGATGAAAGCCTACGAGCTCGGGGTGAACGCTTACGTCGTAAAACCGGTCGAATTCAAAGATTTTGTCGCCGCAATCTCCGACCTCGGCATCTTCTGGGCCGTGCTCAATGAGCCGCCACCCGGTTCGCTGCGACTCAAGCGCGCGCGCAACAAAGACGAAAAGAACTGAACGAGCACTGCCGGCCCGCGCCTGGCGGGCCGTTTCGATGATTCCTGCTTCCTCGACAGGATTGATATGCCAGCGTCAAAGAACATCAGCGTCCTGTTCATCGAGGACAGCCCGCACGACGCCGAACTTGCCCAGTTGGCGCTGGAACGCAGTGGCTACACCCTGAACACCGAACTGGTCTACAGCCATGCCGGCGTCGTGGAAGCGTTGCAGCGACGCGCCTTCGACCTGATTCTGGCGGATTTCATCCTGCCTGGCTTCTCCGGTAGCCAGGCGTTGCAGGAAGCGTTGCGACTGGCGCCACAGACCCCCTTTATCTTCCTTTCCGGTGTATTCGGCGAGGAGCACGCGGTCAACATGATGCGCTCCGGCGCCGTCGACTACGTGCTCAAACAGAACCTCGGTTTTCTACCCAAGGCGGTGGAACGGGCACTGGCCGAAGTCAACGAACGGCGGCGCCGCCTGCAGGCCGAGCAGGCTTTGCGCGAAGTCGAAGTGCGCGCACGCCTGGCTATCGACGCGGCGCGACTGGGTATGTGGGATTACGAGCCGCAGAACGGCACGCTGATCTGGGACCAGCGCTGCCGCGCCATGCTCGGCGTCGGGGAACAGGACCCGGTGGACATGCCGCTGTTCGAACGGCTCTGCCACCCGGAAGACAGCGAGCGGATACGCGAGGAAATCGCCCGAGCCATCGGCGGCGAAGACGGCGGCGAGTTCTGCACAACCTATCGCGTGCTTTTCGATGACGGCAGCCTGCGCTGGATGGAAACCCGCGGCCAGGCGTTCTTCGAAGGCGACCAGTGCCTGCGCTTCGTTGGCGTGGTGATGGACATCACCGAGCAGCAGCTGGCGACCCAGACCCTCAAGCAGATGAACGAAACCCTGGGCGAGCGGGTACAGGAGCGCACCCGCGAACGTGACCGCACCTGGGAGTTGTCCCGCGACCTGCTCGCGGTCACTCATCTGGACATGATGCCGGTCGCGCTCAACCCGATCTGGGAGCATGCTTTCGACTGGCCGCTGGAACAGCTCATGCAGCACCCGCTTACCTGGTTGGTGCATCCCGACGATTTGCAGGCGACGCTTGAAGAAAATGCCCGCGTCGGCCAAGGCAAGGTCACCAACCGCTTCGTCAATCGCATGCGTCATCGCGACGGCAGTTACCGCTGGCTATCCTGGTCGGTGGTCGCCGATGACGGACGTATCTACTCCGCGGCGCGGGACATCACCAGCGAGATCGCCGCCGTCGACAAACTGGCCGAAGCCAACCGCGAGCTGCGCGCGCAGATCCAGGAACGCGAACGTGTCGAGGCTACGCTGCAGCAGATGCAGCGCCTCGAAGCCGTTGGCCAACTGACCGCTGGCGTCGCCCATGACTTCAACAACCTGCTGACGGTCATTCTGACCAGTGCCAGCTTTCTACAGAGCGACCTTGAGCAGGGCGCCCCAGCAGAGCGCAGCTTGCGGCGCTTGCAGTACATCCGCGAATCCGGCGAGCGCGGCGCGACGCTGACCAGCCAGTTGCTCGCCTTCGCCCGTCGCCAGCAGCTGACGCCAGCAGCGATCGACCTCAACGACACCCTGGTCAGCCTGCTCAGCCTGCTGAAAAGCACCCTAGGCGGTAGCGTCAGCATCGAGACCGATACCCAGGCCAATATCTGGCACGCGCTGGTGGACCCAACCCAGATCGAGATGATCATTCTCAACCTGGCAATCAATGCCCGTGACGCCATGGGTGACAGCGGACGCCTGACGCTGGGCACGCGCAACGTGGTGATCAGCGAACCGGCACTGCGCGCCGAAGATCCCAGCCCAGGCGAGTACGTGGTGCTTTCGGTAACCGATACCGGAACCGGCATGAGCGAGGAAGTGCTGAGCAAGGCATTCGAACCCTTCTTCACCACCAAGGAAGTCGGCAAGGGCTCGGGATTGGGCCTGGCGCAGGTCTTTGGCTTCGCCAAACAATCCGGTGGCGGTGCATGTATCGAAAGCCGCGAGGGCATCGGTACGACGGTCAAGGTGTTCCTGCCGCGCACCGCTGCACCACAGCAGGTGGAGCCGGCCCTGGCATTGAGCTCCGGTACGCGCGAAGACAACTGGTTGGCAACAACATAGATTGACACAAGCACCCTTGAAAACACTGAGGAAAACCGAGGCCTTAGGTGCCAGCCTCGACAACATAGTCTGACACAAGGCCACTGCCACATCGAACGAAGCCCCAATCCTGGAACAACATAGATTGACAAAAATATTTGACCATCCGTAGTTGAGCCCCTGGCTACCCAAGAATCTGTGCCTAGGCCGGTCTCTGTGCTGGCTGAGCTTTCGCGCTAGAAGCCTCATCTCATCCTCCCAGGCTCCATCCGCCACAGTCGCCGCTCTCGATCTACCCCTTCTGCCAAGAAGCATTTCGGGCAGAAGCGATTAATCTTTAAGGGCTAACCGATTAATGCAGGAGGTCCATATGAACGTCGTGGACTTGCTCGGCCCTGTCGTTGAGAGGGTTCTTTCCGCCGGAAAACTGCTGTCTTCAGAGTGGCACCGTATCGGCGGCCCCCGAGGCCACGGGGACAAAGCAGCTATCGACTCCGAGATTGAGGCTCAGCTACGTCTAGATCTGCTCGAGCTCCTGCATTGTGATTTCTGGGGTGAGGAAACTGGGACGCACATGACAGGTCACGAGTACTGTTGGGTAGTCGATCCGAACGATGGAACAGCGGACTTCCTACAACACCGTGCAGGGTCAGCCATCTCTGTCGGCCTACTTCACAATGCAATCCCTGTTCTAGGGGTGGTCTACGCCCCCATCGCACCGGATGGTGGTGAGGATTGCATCTCCTGGGCAGAAGGACTGCCAGCAATCATTCGCAATAGGCAAACAGTACATGCTCTGCTTGATCAACTGAGGTTGACGTCCAACAGCGTGGTACTGGTAAGCACTGCCGCAACAAGCAAACCTGAGCTCAACGCAGAGCTTTGTGCCCCGGCAGAGTTCATTTCAATGCCCAGCATCGCCTATCGCCTCGCTCGTGCCGCAGCTGGTGATGCTGTCGTGGGTACGTCTCTTGTACCTGTGTCAGCTCATGATGTGGTAGGAGGTCACGCACTACTGATCGGCGCAGGCGGCGTGCTCATTGATCAAGATGGCGGGCCGATCACCTATGAATCTGAAGAGCGAATGAAGGAGGTTTCCTTGCGCTGCTTCGGCGGAGCACCTCAAGCATGTCAAGAGCTTGTCACTAGGGACTGGAAGCGCCTGTTTCGCTAATAATGAGCTGAAAACTCGCACTCAACCGGTGTTGAAAGCAGGAAATCGTTTGCCAAGCGCGACTATATTCGAGAAGGCGCCCCTTGCGAGCGCCGTCATGCGAAGAGCCGGGAACCAACAGCTCTTAGCGCCCTACGCGCCGAGAGGAGCGTACAGACCAATCAGCCGAGTTTTCTAATCTTCCGTTTCGAACTCGAGTGCTTTTAGCACGCCAATGAGAGCCTGGTCGCAGCCTTCTGCAATATGGAAAAAATGAGCTCGAAAATTACCGTGGGTAGCACGGGCCTCGCGAATTGCGACCTCTTTTTTCTCATGGGTCGCGTGCCCGCGGATCTCATTGCGAAGCTCATGGAGCTTTTTCATAGGAGCCAGAAGTTGTTTGGCAGCCTCCTCACTCAGAGTGCTTCCAAGCAGAATTTCATGAAGAAGCTTCAGCGAGCGCCACACAGACTCTACTTCTC
Organism: Pseudomonas sp. E45-MNA-CIBAN-0222; assembly: GCF_040310405.1. Taxonomy (NCBI): domain Bacteria; kingdom Pseudomonadati; phylum Pseudomonadota; class Gammaproteobacteria; order Pseudomonadales; family Pseudomonadaceae; genus Pseudomonas; species Pseudomonas sp. E45-MNA-CIBAN-0222. The sequence continues at coordinate 1,733 of NZ_JBEOPU010000024.1, read as the reverse complement.
GCCCTTTTTCTTGGGCGATCTTTCGCAGAGGTTTATCTAGAAAGCCCTCCACCAGCAATTGGTCGAGCGCCAAGATTTCATCTCCCCATTCTTTCGGGGAGTCGGTAGCCGGGGCCAGTACGCTATCCATCAGTGCATCGCCTCTCCGGTTCCACCATTCCGGGCTAGCCTTATCCAGCGCTCTCACCTTATTTCTTAAAGAAGTTAAGGGGTCGTAGGTCGTGCACCACTGCCCCTCTATATCCGTCCGATGGGCTCGTGCCGAGATGGATGACTTCGGCCATTCGTTGAATGCCTTCCAGTAGTTTTGCTCTGCAATAGGAAGCTTGGCGAGGTCGCCGATGTAAACGTGGACTTGACCTGCCTCATTTATGTCGTACGACTTGATGTGCCAAGCTCCGCGGCAGGAGATGCTTCGGTCTTCGAGCGTGTATTTTTCTGGGTCCGCCTTGAAGCGCTGGAGAACCTCGGGCCTAAAGAATGCGGGAGATATCTGCCACGGCAGGTCGCTTTGCTCGAAGTAGCTGACGATATGAAGCGGGCTAGCGGACGTCTCGACATTGCGATCATTTTTGCGGTCGTAAATTTTGAAAACTGCATATTCCCGGTCAGGGTCACCTTCAAAATCCCTGCACCACGCCTCTTCCTGTTCAGCCAGGGTTGTTTGTGAGCGCACAACCATAGCGCCGTGCATAAAGCTGGCACGAGCGGCTGAACCGCCATGGTAAAAAAGATCCTCCCCATCGCGATGGTAGCGGCTTAGGTCATTCCAGCCGCTGAAGCTACCGCGAACGGTCCGCGTGAAGTCAAACTTGATAACCAGCGCTAGATCCGCGACTGCCATGTAGATGTCCAGATCTTTGCGAAGAATCGTTACGACTTCTCTACCTTCCAACTGCTCATCAATTGGAAGCGTCATAATCCGTATCACATCCTCGATATCCCCATTGCCGTCTAGGCGACAGTAGGCATTCCGCTCGGGGATATAGTGAATGTCTAGGCAGTGGACGAGTTTCTGGCTGACTTCAATTGGAGCCGGGCCTTTGTGCACTCCCGAAAAATATCGCCTTGTGACGAGCGTCTCGCCGCCAGAGAGGGCTGATACCCGGTCATTCGGAAATGGTGGCTCTAGGTATACGCGGTAACCTTCAGCTGCGCTCCAAGACTTTTGAATCTTCCAAGCTGCATCAGTGCAAAGCGACGTATTCTGAAGCGCGTCTCCGTCAACCGGTGTGACGTTAACGGTTGGTACTAGAGCTCCGACGATCAGTACCGCGGGAGCGGATGCATAGATGACGGTCTCATCAGCATGCGCATTCGTGACCAGGTACTGCGAGGCTTGTTCAGCATCCACGTACCAATGATCATCTGGATTCATTGGCGCGGTCGCGAGCGCTATTAGATCCTTGGCTTCAAATCGGCGCATCTTCCCTCTCGCACTACCATTGGTTCGGTAGAGCCTAATCTCCGCTCCGGCGCTGTACAGGTCAATCCCATAAAGGTTCGCAAGGTACCTTGGCTAACCACGGCAACGCTCTACTCTCTGAAGCCAATAGGCCCATGCACAGTCGACAGGCCTTGTCACATGCTGCTGTGTGAGGGTGACATGAGCGACCGCTAGTACCCGTTTTCTGCGCTTCACGACCGGCTGCAATCGGCCGATTCTGTTGAAAAAGTAGGTTTAGCGGCGGCCTGCCGATCAGGTGTGCCTGCTGTCGAAGTGGCTGCAAGCC
>NZ_JBEOPU010000023.1:0-39407 GCF_040310405.1 Pseudomonas sp. E45-MNA-CIBAN-0222 | reverse complement strand
TTGATCGGTTGACCGCTTTCAAAATCGGCGGAGGCTGAAGTCAGCCAGAAATACAGGGCTACTTCAGACCATCCTTAGCCACTGCTTCAGCCTTAGAGCCGGCTGCGGGTTCAAGCTTTTTCTCGGCCATTGCATTGCCGACAATTTGCTCAACTTTATCGACCAAGCCAACTTGGCTTTCCCGTTCAGCTCGTTTGTGAGCTGGCGGCACTTGCCTGTAGGCCTCCAAGAGGTCGTAGATCTCGTCCGAGCGATAATCCGCATACTTCGCATCCGACCTCCGCAGGTCGCAACGCAGGAACTCCTTGTTCTCGTCCTGGATCCAGATGTGCGCCGCAGAGTTCGGATCAAACCAGCAATCAATCGCCCAGACGCCATTGCGACGCGCTTTTGCGAACCAGTTTTTTTCGATAGCCATCTCGCAGAGATAATGCATGCCGCGAAACAACACGCCACCTTTTTGGACGGTGGCCCTTTCCCGAGGCAGCAGATTGAGATAAATCAGCTCGTCAGGTCGCTTGTTAGGCTGGATAAGGTCGTTCTCTAACGCCCACCGCCAAATCCCCATCGGAGTGGGCTCCACGCCATCGTTCATCATCGCCTGGGTAAGACGATCCGGCTGTCGGTGGAAACGGTTGTAGTGAAGAATGCACTCGATGAGGACTTGGGTGAACTCCTTCAAATTCAGCGTCGCGTCGAGCCGATAATCACGCTCACCGCGTTCCTTCTCTCGGGCTGCTACTCCGCCGGGGAGCCACCTAATACCGGTTAAGTCGTTCAGGATGCCGAAGCGGCTCTCGACCATCGGTTTCCAATCCGGTCGGTATGGCGGGGCCGTCCCCATATCGATACCCAGGCCAGACGCGAGCCCCTCAGCAGCAGCCCCCAACATTTCACCTCTATCGGCGTAGATTTGATGTGGCAGATGACGACAGTCCCAATCCTCAGGAGTGATATCAACACCGTTTTGCGCGCAGAACTCCACCTTGGAGGTGAACGCGTTGAACAGCGCCTGTCGAGCTCCGTTCCAGCTAGGCCCCTCAAGGCCTACATAAAGGCCAACGATCATCCCTGAGAAACTGTCGACTACGATGTACACCACGGGGCGACCGATAAGCATTCGTCGGGAGTAGCTGTTGACCAAGTAAATGTCAGCGATGGTCGCGTCGATCTCGAATTGATGACAAGGACCTCTAAGCCAGTCGCGGACGGTACCGGATAATGGACGGCAATCCTTCAGCCACTTCGTCAACCCCATGCGTCCACGATCAGTCTCGGTATCATCAAAGAACTGCTTTCCCCAATAATTAAACTGGTTAAACGTCGGAATTTCAGATTGAGGAAGCAATACGACCTCGTTTTCGGGATTTTTAGAAAGCCGCTTCTCCGAATAATATTTATTGAGCATTTTGTTGTACGCGCTATCAATCGTCGACTTCTTGTTCTTTACGTAAAGCGCGTAACAAACTCGGATACACTTCTTGTCGATATCGCTTAGTAATTTGGCAGGCGACACTAACACCCCTTGAAACCTTGGCTTTCGTCCCGGCGGCTTATCAGCGGAGTAATTACGACTCCCAACACCTACAGCAGAATAGTTGTTAAGAAGCGCATTTCTTACTTGCCCGTAAAACCAGTATCGATACAACAAACGATATAGCGTTTTACGCTGCACACCCGCCTCAGCGGCGCGATCACTTACCAATCGGCCCATCTCGCCATGAACAAATATTTGCCCTGGATAGGCCGGGTCCAAAAGTGGCGCAATCAGAGCCCATTTTTGGTCTCTATCACGCCTCGCGCGCTCGTCGAGATCTTCTTCCAAAACCAGTAGAAATTCTGGCACTGCCATCACCACAGGCTTTGTATCGCCTGATACCAATGACACCCTGAATTCCTCAAGACCAATCGAATACGGCTTCCTAGGAGGATCCGTTAGATCCATAACAATCAGTGCGTCGTGCTTCTCGTCGAGGTGAATTGCTCTCGCCATAGTAGAGAGCAAGGAGAGTTCCGTGACAGGCTCAAAGACGTCATTAACTGAAATTTTCATGACGACTTCTCGCTCAGTGTGGATATTTCAGTGGGATAAAAAACACTGAAGTCTGGCAAAGGTGACTTGAGCTGTAACGGCGCACCACTTAATTCAATCCTAATAGTTTTCCGCCAGATCAAATTAAAGAAAATGTCGCGAGCATCGGTATACGGTATGGATAATCGGTGTCCAATCTTGCGCAAGCTCTCCGACGTTGACCAAGGGCAACCCTTTATTGATTCAAGTATCTCGATGAATTGCAAATGCAGCGGGACATCCATCAAGGCACGAGGCAATTTGGCAAATTTGCGAAGAAATACGAGATTCAGGATCAAATCGGGCGTAAACAACTCCTCCGTTACGATGCTCCAGTCTACACCTTGGCTCACCCAGAACCGTCTCTCGACTTCGAGTTTTTCTAACGTGCGAGCACAGCCTTTTCCTTGAAGGTCTTTCGCGTATTTGATCGTCCTGGCAACGGACTTTACGTCTCCATTTGGCTGCTTTACAGACAGCAAAAAGTCAGTGGTCATTACCATAGGAACAGAGGTCGTTTTGTATTTTGGATACCGTACACCGATAGCCCTGGCGATCGCCTGGGTGCTCTCCACCGGCAGTAGGGGATACTGCTCGCGGATATCTACAACGTCCTCTGAAAACTCACAGAGTAAAAAGTACGCCCGTTCAAGGTCGGATAAGAGGTGATGAATTCGATCAATCTTAACACCTTGGATTTTCCAGGAACGCCCCATCGAAGGGACATCCTGAACACGTAACCAAGGCACATACTCAGCTCCGGCGCCAGCTCCAAACCCATTGGCGATGTGCCGTTCGATATCCTGATTTGAAGCAAACCTACGACCTCGCACCCGCCCTCCTAAGTCCGTCCGGACCGCTCCCCTCGTTCGGCAAGAGAGTAGTTATAGGAAAACATGAGCTAACAAGCTGCCATGTCGTAGGGCTTTCCAGAATACTCCTGCTGAAAATTAAGGCAGCGGCTCCTGACGAACGGCCTAGCATAAAAACAGAAAACCCTTTTAGATACAGGGGCTTACGGTTAGTGTCAAACTATAATAGCTTGTGTCAGACTTTATTATTTTGTGTCAATCTTTATTCCGTGAAGCCACCGCTCGGTTGCCGCTGGGGCGGGTTTATTCGACGGTGACGGACTTGGCCAGGTTGCGGGGCTGGTCCACGTCAGTACCGCGCAGCACGGCGACGTAATACGAGAGCAACTGCAGCGGCAGGGTGTAGAGAATCGGCGCCAGTGCATCGTGAATGTGCGGCATGTTCACCACGAAGGTGCCTTCGCCGTTCTCCATCCCGGCCGAGCCGTCAGCGAAGACGATCAGTTCGCCGCCACGCGCGCGGACTTCCTGCAGGTTGGATTTGAGTTTTTCCAGCAGCTCATTGTTCGGTGCCACGGTAACCACCGGCATGTCTGCATCGACCAGCGCCAGCGGACCATGCTTGAGTTCACCGGCCGGGTAGGCTTCGGCGTGGATGTAAGAGATCTCCTTGAGCTTGAGCGCACCTTCCATCGCCACCGGATATTGCGCCCCGCGACCGAGGAACAGGGTGTGGTGCTTCTCGGCGAAATGCTCGGCAATCTTCTCGACCGTGGTATCCATGGCCAGCGCTTCACCCAGGCGGGTCGGCAGGCGGCGCAGTTCAGCGACCAGCTCGGCTTCCTTGTCCGCCGACAGGGTGCCGCGCACCTGGCCCAGCGCCAGGGTCAGCAGCATCAGCCCGACCAGCTGGGTGGTGAAGGCCTTGGTCGAGGCCACACCGATTTCCGGGCCGGCCTGGGTCAGCAGGGTCAGGTCCGATTCACGAACCAGCGAACTGATGCCGACGTTGCAGATCGCCAGGCTGGCCAGATAGCCCTCGTTTTTCGTCAGCGCCTTGGCATTACGCAGCGCGGCCAGGGTATCGGCGGTCTCGCCGGACTGGGAGATGGTGACGAACAGGGTATCGGGCTGCACCACCACCTTGCGGTAACGGAACTCGCTGGCCACTTCGACCTGACAGGGAATCCCGGCCAGTTCTTCCAGCCAGTAACGCGCGACCATGCCTGCGTGGTAGCTGGTGCCACAAGCGACAATCTGCACGTTGCGCACCTTGGCGAACAACTCGGCTGCCTGCGGGCCGAATGCCTGCACCAGCACCTGCTTGTCACCCAGGCGACCTTCGAGGGTGCGCTGCACGACCTTGGGCTGCTCGTGGATTTCCTTGAGCATGAAATGACGATACTCGCCCTTGTCCGCTGCTTCGGCCCCCTCGTGGTACTGCACCGACTCACGCTGTACCGACTGCCCGGTGGCATCCCAGACCTGCACGCTGTCGCGGCGGATCTCGGCAATATCGCCCTCTTCCAGATACATGAAACGGTCGGTGACCTGGCGCAATGCCAGCTGGTCGGAAGCCAGGAAGTTCTCGCCCAGGCCCAGACCGATTACCAGCGGGCTGCCGCTGCGGGCTGCAAGCAAGCGATCGGGCTGCTTGGCATTGATTACCGCCAGACCGTAAGCACCATGCAGTTCCTTGACCGCCTCCTTGAGCGCAGCGGTGAGATCGCCGAGCGAAGCGAGCTTGTGGTGCAGCAGGTGAACGATAACTTCGGTGTCGGTATCGGACTGAAATACGTAGCCCAGGCCCTTGAGCTGAACGCGCAGCGCCTCGTGGTTTTCGATGATGCCATTGTGCACGACGGCCAGGTCGTCACCGGAAAAGTGTGGGTGAGCGTTACGCTCGCAGGGTGCACCGTGGGTCGCCCAGCGCGTGTGCGCGATACCCAGGCGGCCAGTCAAACGGGCTTGCTGCTGTGCCTGCTCCAGCTCGGCGACCTTACCATTGCGACGCAGACGCTCCAGCGTACCGCTGTCATCCAGCACGGCGATGCCAGCGCTGTCGTAGCCACGGTATTCCAGGCGCTTGAGGCCCTCGAGAAGAATCGCGGTGATGTTGCGTTCGGCGACGGCGCCAACGATGCCACACATGCTCAAATCTCCAGATTGGTTTCGACAGCCACGCAGATCAGTTTGACGCCGCGGGCCAGGATGCTGCTGCGCGCCTCCTCGCTGAGGCGCTCATCGGTAATCAGGGTGTGCACGCTGCTCCAGGGCAGCTCGAGATTGGGGATGCGCCGACCGATCTTGTCGGATTCGACCAGAACGATGACTTCCCGGGCGACATCGGCCATCACTCGGGATAACCCTAGCAGCTCGTTGAAAGTGGTGGTGCCACGCTCCAGATCGATGCCATCGGCACCTATGAACAGTTGGTCGAAGTCATAGGAACGCAGCACCTGTTCAGCGACCTGCCCCTGAAAGGACTCGGAATGCGGATCCCAGGTACCGCCAGTCATCAGCAGCACCGGCTCATGTTCAAGTTCGCGCAGGGCGTTAACCACGTTCAGCGAATTGGTCATCACCACTAGCCCGTGCTTGTGACCCAGCTGCGGAATCATTGCCGCGGTGGTGGTGCCACTGTCGATGATGATCCGCGCATGCTCACGGATGCAGCCGACGGCGGCGCCGGCGATGGCCTGCTTCCAGGGTGATACGGGGTGCACGTTGTCGCCAATGAGCTCCTGCGGCAGAGGTACTGCGCCACCATACCGGCGTAGCAACAGACCGTTTTTCTCCAGGGCGGCGAGGTCTTTGCGAATGGTGACTTCGGAGGTCTCGAAGCGCCGCGACAACTCGTCCACGCTCACCTCACCACGCTCGCTGAGCAAGGCGAGAATGGCGTGACGACGTTGCGGTGTGTTGCGCTTCGACATTTATATGTTTCGATTCGAAAGATAATGGCGCGAATCAAAACATATGTCGGAGGTGGGTGCAAGCCGAACGGTGGGCGACGACTCCAGTACGACTGCGCCGCGTCCGGCCGGCAGAAGCCCACCCTACGGCGCGGGAGCTCTTTGCGCCTACGATTTCTTCACCGGTCGCTGCCAGCCTTCAATATTGCGCTGACGACCGCGACCCAAACCAAGGGTATGCGCCGGCACATCATCGGTGATGGTCGAGCCAGCCCCGGTGGTAGCGCCATCACCCAGATTCAGCGGTGCAACCAGCGAGCTGTTGGAGCCAATGAAGACATCTTCGCCCATCACCGTCTTGAACTTGTTGGCGCCGTCGTAATTGCAGGTGATGGTGCCGGCGCCGATGTTGGTCCGCGCCCCGATCTCGGCGTCACCGAGATAGCTGAGATGACCGGCCTTGGCGCCATCGCCCAGGGTCGCATTCTTCAGCTCGACGAAGTTGCCCACATGCGCCTTCGCACCGAGCACGCTGCCTGGGCGCAGGCGAGCGAACGGACCACAATCGGCGCCTTCGCCGACTACCGCTCCCTCGAGGTGAGAGTTGGCCTTGACCACCGCGCCTCGGCGCAGGGTGCTGTCCTTGATCACGCAGTTCGGCCCGATCTGCACCTCGTCTTCGATGACCACGTTGCCCTCAAGCACCACGTTGACGTCGATCAGCACGTCACGACCAACACAAACCTCGCCACGCAGATCGAAACGAGCCGGATCACGTAGCGTGACTCCCTGGGCCATGAGCCTGCGGGCTTGGCGCTGCTGATAGTGGCGCTCGAGCTCAGCTAGCTGGATACGGTCATTGGCGCCCTGCACTTCCATGGCATCCTGCGGCTGCTCGGTGGCCACACGTAAGCCGTCGGCTACGGCCATGGCAATCACGTCGGTCAGGTAATACTCGCCCTGAGCATTGCTATTGGAAAGACGCCCCAGCCATTCGCCGATACGACTTCCCGGCACGGCCAAAATCCCGGTATTGCCTTCACGAATCACGCGCTGCGCATCGCTGGCATCCTTGTGCTCGACAATAGCCTGTACCTCGCCGCGCTCGTCTCGAACGATCCGGCCATAGCCGCTGGGGTCATCCAGCACCACCGTCAGCAAAGCCAACTGCTCAGGCCCGACCTTCTGCAAAAGACGCTGCAGGGTCTCGGCTTCAATAAGCGGAACATCGCCGTAGAGGATCAGCACACGCTCGGACGAGAGATTCGGCAAGGCTTGGGCCACCGCATGACCGGTGCCCAGTTGCTCGGCTTGAATTACGTATTTGAGGTCATCGCCAGCCAGACGCTGACGGACCTGATCAGCACCATGACCGATGACAACCTGAATGCTCCGCGGGTGCAACGCACGAGCGGTATCGATGACATGGCCGAGCATGGATTTGCCGGCAACCGGATGCAGCACCTTGGGCAGCGCTGAGCGCATGCGTGTGCCCTGACCAGCCGCGAGAATGACGATATCGAGAGACATGAAACGGTTTCCTGAGCGGTATCGGCCCGACTGCCACCCACGCGCTAGTCCTGGGTCTCTGTTCGTCGGCACCGGCGGATGGCAGAAAAAGAAAAAGGGTAGCCAAGGCTACCCTTTTACTCGTGCGCGATGAAGTCGCTGATCGATCAGTGCCGACCGTACTTCTTGCGCAGCTGCTCGACGGTACGCAGCTGTGCTGCGGCCTCGGCCAAACGAGCGGCCGCGGAGCCGTAGTCGAAATCCGCGCCCTTCTCGTGCAACGCCTTTTCGGCAGCCTTGACGGCGGCCTGAGCAGCAGCCTCGTCGATGTCCTTGGCGCGCGTAGCGGTATCGGCGAGAACCTTCACCATGTTCGGCTGGACTTCGATGAAGCCGCCGGAAATGTAGAAGATCTCTTCCCCGCCACCCTGCTTGATCACCCGCACCGGACCGGGCTTGAGATCAGTCAGCAGAGGCGCGTGACCCGGCAGGATACCGATGTCACCAAGGTTCCCGTGGGCGATGACCATTTCCACCAGCCCCGAGAACAGCTCCCCTTCCGCACTGACGATGTCGCAATGGACTGTCATAGCCATGTTCATGCCTCGGTAATCAGCCCGATCGGCAAAAGCCGGTCAGGCTGGATTGGCGCCCGCAAGCGGGCGCGCCAGTTACAGTTTCTTGGCTTTCTCGATGGCTTCGTCGATGCTGCCGACCATGTAGAACGCCTGTTCCGGCAGATGGTCGTAGTCGCCATTGAGGATGCCGGAGAAACCACGAATGGTCTCCTTCAGCGGAACGTACTTGCCTGGCGAGCCAGTGAAGACTTCGGCCACGAAGAACGGCTGAGACAGGAAGCGCTGGATCTTACGAGCGCGGGATACCAGCTGCTTGTCGGTCTCGGACAGTTCGTCCATACCGAGGATCGCAATGATGTCCTTCAGCTCTTTGTAGCGCTGCAGCACGTACTGAACGCCGCGAGCGGTGTCGTAGTGCTCCTGACCGATCACCAGCGGATCCAGCTGACGCGAAGTCGAGTCGAGCGGATCGACCGCCGGGTAGATACCCAGGGAGGCGATGTCACGCGACAGTACGACAGTGGCGTCGAGGTGGGCGAAGGTGGTCGCCGGGCTCGGGTCAGTCAAGTCATCCGCAGGTACGTATACGGCCTGTACCGAGGTGATCGAGCCGTTCTTGGTGGAGGTGATGCGCTCCTGCAGAACGCCCATCTCTTCGGCCAGAGTCGGCTGATAACCTACTGCCGAAGGCATACGACCCAGCAGCGCGGACACTTCGGTACCGGCCAGGGTGTAACGGTAGATGTTGTCGACGAACAACAGAACGTCGCGACCTTCGTCACGGAATTTCTCGGCCATGGTCAGACCGGTCAGAGCGACGCGCAGACGGTTTCCCGGCGGCTCGTTCATCTGGCCGTATACCAGGGCAACCTTGTCCAGAACGTTGGAGTCCTTCATCTCGTGATAGAAGTCGTTACCTTCACGAGTACGCTCACCCACGCCAGCGAACACGGAATAACCGCTGTGCTCCATGGCGATGTTACGGATCAGCTCCATCATGTTCACGGTCTTGCCTACACCGGCACCACCGAACAGACCGACCTTACCGCCTTTGGCGAACGGGCAAACCAGGTCGATAACCTTGATGCCAGTTTCCAGCAGCTCATTGCCACCAGCCTGCTCGGAATAGGACGGCGCAGCGCGGTGGATGGTCCAACGCTCTTCTTCGCCGATCGGGCCGGCTTCGTCGATGGGGTTACCCAGGACGTCCATGATGCGACCCAGGGTCTGCTTGCCGACCGGTACGGAGATACCGGTGCCGGTGTTGACGACGTCCAGGCCACGCTTGAGGCCTTCGGTCGAACCCATGGCGATGGTACGGACAATGCCGTCGCCCAGCTGCTGCTGGACTTCCAGGGTGGTCTCGGCGCCTTGAACTTTCAGCGCGTCATAGACGTTCGGTACCAGATCGCGCGGAAATTCCACGTCGATAACGGCGCCGATGATTTGAACGATACGTCCGCTACTCATGTTTGGTTCCTCTGAATATTTGAACCGTTCTTAAACCGCGGCAGCGCCGCCGACGATTTCCGAAATTTCCTGAGTGATCGCAGCCTGACGGGCCTTGTTGTAGACCAGTTGCAGGTCGCCGATCAGCTCACCGGCGTTGTCGGTTGCGTTCTTCATGGCAATCATCCGCGCGGCTTGTTCAGCTGCGCCGTTCTCAACCACCGCCTGATAGGCCTGGGACTCGATGTAACGAACCAGCAAAGCATCCAGCAGCTGCTGGGCATCCGGCTCGTAGAGGTAGTCCCACTGACCTTTCTTGACCTCCTCGGCATTCTCCTCTGCAGCCAATGGCAGCAGCTGATCGACCGTAGGCTTCTGGGTCATGGTGTTGATGAATTTGTTGGATACCAGGTACAAGCGATCGATACGGCCCTCGTGGAAGCCGTCTAGCATGACCTTGACGCTACCAATCAGATCGGTGATCGATGGCTCTTCGCCGAGGTTGCCGATTGCCGCAACGACGTTGCCGCCGAAGCTGCGGAAAAAGCTCGCGCCCTTGTTGCCGATCACGCACAGGTCGACTTCGACCTTCTGATCGTGCCACTCCTTCATGTTCTTGATCAGCGCCTTGAACAGGTTGATGTTCAAGCCACCGCAAAGACCACGATCAGTAGACACGACGATATAGCCGACACGCTTGACCGGACGCTCCACCATGAACGGATGACGGTATTCCGGGTTGGCGCCGGCCAGATGGCCGATTACCTGCCGGATACGCTCCGCATATGGGCGGCTGGCAGCCATGCGCATCTGTGCCTTGCGCATCTTGCTGACCGCCACCTTTTCCATGGCGCTGGTGATCTTCTGCGTGCTTTTGATGCTCGCAATCTTGCTGCGAATCTCTTTTGCGCCTGCCATTTGACACCTATCGGGTTAGCAGGCGGGAGCCTTTCGGCCCCCGCTGCGGCTTACCAGCTTTGAGTGGCCTTGAACTTCTCGATACCAGCCTTGAGGCCAGCGTCGATTTCGTCATTGAAGTCACCCTTCACGTTGATCTTCGCCATCAGATCGGCGAACTCGCGGTTGAAGAAGGCGATCAGGGCCTGCTCGAAGGCGCCAACCTTGGTCACTTCCACGTCCGTCAGGAAACCGCGCTCGGCGGCATACAGGGACAGGGACATGTCGGCGATGGACATCGGCGCGTACTGCTTCTGCTTCATCAGCTCGGTGACGCGCTGACCATGCTCGAGCTGCTTGCGGGTAGCCTCGTCGAGGTCGGAAGCGAACTGCGCGAACGCAGCCAGTTCACGGTACTGAGCCAGGGCGGTACGGATACCACCGGAAAGCTTCTTGACGATCTTGGTCTGAGCGGCACCACCAACACGCGATACCGAAATACCGGCGTTAACGGCCGGACGGATACCTGCGTTGAACATGGCCGATTCCAGGAAGATCTGACCGTCGGTGATGGAAATCACGTTGGTCGGAACGAACGCGGAAACGTCGCCAGCCTGGGTTTCGATGATAGGCAGAGCAGTCAGGGAACCGGTCTTGCCAGTCACTGCACCATTGGTGAACTTCTCGACGTACTCTTCGGAAACACGCGATGCGCGCTCCAGCAGACGGCTGTGGAGATAGAACACGTCGCCCGGGTAGGCTTCACGTCCCGGCGGACGACGCAGCAGCAGGGAGATCTGGCGGTAAGCCACAGCCTGCTTGGACAGATCGTCATAAACGATCAGTGCATCTTCACCGCGGTCGCGGAAGTACTCACCCATGGTGCAGCCGGCATACGGAGCCAGGAACTGCAGCGCAGCGGATTCGGAAGCCGACGCAGCCACAACGATGGTGTTGTGCATGGCGCCATGCTCTTCCAGCTTGCGAACCACGTTGGCGATGGTCGATTGCTTCTGACCGATGGCAACGTAGACGCAACGGATGCCGCTGTTCTTCTGGTTGATGATTGCATCGATAGCCAGGGCGGTCTTGCCGATCTGACGGTCACCGATGATCAGCTCGCGCTGGCCACGGCCTACCGGGATCATGGCGTCGACCGACTTGTAGCCAGTCTGAACCGGCTGGTCTACCGACTTACGCCAGATCACGCCCGGTGCAACCTTCTCGACCGCATCAGTTGCCTGCGCGTTGATCGGGCCTTTGCCGTCAATCGGATTACCCAGTGCGTCGACTACGCGACCCAGCAATTCCGGACCAACCGGAACCTCGAGGATGCGGCCGGTGCACTTGGCGCTCATGCCTTCGGTCAAGCCCAGGTAGTTACCCAGAATTACAGCACCTACGGAGTCTTGCTCCAGGTTCAGTGCCATACCAAAGACGCCACCAGGGAACTCGATCATCTCGCCGTACATGACGTCGGCCAGACCGTAGATGCGTACGATACCGTCAGAAACGCTGACGACGGTGCCCTCGTTACGGGCTTGAGCAGCGACATCCGATTTCTCGATGCGCTGCTTGATGATTTCACTTATCTCGGAAGGATTCAGTTGCTGCATGCCATGACCCTCAAATCAGGATTTCAACGATTCGGCCAACTGGCTCAGTTTGCCGCGGACCGAACCGTCGACAACCACATCACCGGCGCGAATCAACACGCCGCCGATCAGCGCAGGATTAACGGCCTGCTGGAGGTTGACGGTGCGATCTAGCCGCTTCGACAGGGCGGCAGCCAAAGTTTGGAGTTGCTCGTTGCTGAGCTCGAAAGCGGTTTCAACTTCTGCTTCGAGCGTTTTCTCGGCTTGCGCCTTGATGTCCTCGTACAGCTCCCACACGGTCGGCAGGACCGACAGGCGATTGTTTTCGCCAAGGGTCTGGACGTAGTTGCGGAAAGCTTCGTCAACATCGTCACCGAGTAGACGCACCAGCCCCTGAAGCTTGCTTTCGCTAGACAGGCGGGGGTCGTTCAGCAACGCTGCGACTTCTGGGACTTCAACAGCGATGGCGGCCAGGTTCAGCATTTTCGACCAGGTATCGGTCTTTCCTGCGGCGCTGGCAAACTCGAAAGCGGCTTTCGCGTAAGGCCGAGCAAGCGTCTGGGTATTGATCATCGCTTGCCTCGCTTAGAGTTGGGAGGCCAGTTTTTCGACCAGCTCGTTGTGCACCTTGGCGTCCACCTGGGACTCCAGGATCTTCTCCGCACCAGCAACGGCAAGAGCCGCAACCTGAGTGCGCAGTTCGTCCCTGGCGCGGTTCACTTCCTGTTCGATCTCGGCGCGAGCACCAGCGACCAGGCGCTCGCCCTCAGTGCGAGCCTGCTGCTTGGCTTCCTCGATAATCAGATTGGCGTGCTTATTCGCCTGTTCGAGGATCTGGGCAACCTGCTCTTTGGTTTCACGGAGCGAGTGGGAAGCTTTTTCCTGGGCCAGTTGCAGATCGCGCTGAGCGCGGCCGGCAGCATCCAGACCTTCGGCAATTTTCTTCTGGCGAGCTTGCATGGCGCTGGTGATAGGCGGCCAAACAAACTTCATGCAGAACCAGACGAAAATAGCGAAGGCAATCGTTTGACCGAACAGCGTCAGATTAATGTTCACTGATCTACCTCATGCTATCTCGTTGTTTCCCGGGTGCTGAAGCCTAACCGGCAGGGCAACGCCCTGCCGCTCGGACGGGTCAGCGAATTAAGCAGCCATACCAGGGGCAACAACGAAGATCAGGTACATCGCGATACCAACGCCGATCATCGGCACGGCGTCGAGCAGACCAGCCATGATGAAGGTCTTGGTTTGCAGCTGCGGAGCCAGTTCAGGTTGACGAGCAGTGGATTCCAGCAGCTTGCCGCCCAGCAGGGAGAAGCCAATACCGGTGGCCAGAGCGCCCAGACCAATGATGATGGCGGCAGCGATGATTACGAGTTCCATGATTACTCCTAGGTTTTCAGAGGTTAGAGTTGCAGTTCAAGTTTGCTACGGGTTTACGGTCGCTTTCGCGTCTCAATGGTCCTCGTGGGCCGCGCTCAGGTACACGATCGACAGCACCATGAAGATGAAGGCCTGCAGCGGGATCACCAGGAGGTGGAAGATCGCCCACGGCACATTCAGGGTCCACTGTACGTAGAACGGCAGCAGCGCAATGAGGATGAACACCACCTCACCTGCATACATGTTGCCGAACAGACGCAGCGCAAGGCTCAGCGGCTTGGTCAGCAGACCGAGAATCTCGAGGAACAGGTTGAAAGGCACCAGCGACCAGTGGTTGAAGGGAGTGAATGCCAGCTCCTTGCTGAAACCACTGAAGCCCTTGACCTTGACGCTATAGAACAGAATCAGGAAGAACACGCCGATGGACACACCGAAGGTACCGTTCGGATCGGCTGTCGGGACGATCTTGAATGCCGGCAGACCAAGCAGGCCAGCCAGGCCGGGGATGTAGTCGACGGGGATCCATTTCAGGCTGTTCATCAGCAGGATCCACATGAAGATGGTCAGAGCCAGCGGCGCGATCAGCGGATTGCGACCGTGGAAGGTGTCCTTGACCATGCCTTCGACGAACTCGACGACCATCTCTACCAGGTTCTGCAACTTGCCGGGCACACCCGCGGTAGCCGAGCGGCCAGCCATGGCGAAGATACCGATGAACAGAAAGCCCGCGAACAGCGACCAGCCCAGGGTATCCAGGTGGACGGCCATGAAGCCCATTGCCTGTGCTTCAGCCGAAGTTTGCGCGATGGTCCAGGTGGCCTGGTCGATCACGGTTCCGTCAACGCGTTCGTAGCCAGCCGGCAGCTTGCCGTAGGTCAGGTTTTGCAGGTGATGCTGAATATATTCCGCCGGGGTACTCGCCATGTGCGCGCCTCAATGCTCAATGCTTCGGATTATTTTTCATCAGCAGGAGCGCGCTCGCGGAGGTGCCTAGGACCAGCACGTAACCGACGAACAGGGCAACCGGCTCCAGCGGTCGCACTCCCACAAACACCAGCGCAAACAGCGCTGCTGCCAGAATTTGTTTCCCCATCTGCCCAGACCATAAGGACTGA
The DNA here is from genome assembly GCF_040310405.1 of Pseudomonas sp. E45-MNA-CIBAN-0222. NCBI lineage: Bacteria > Pseudomonadati > Pseudomonadota > Gammaproteobacteria > Pseudomonadales > Pseudomonadaceae > Pseudomonas > Pseudomonas sp. E45-MNA-CIBAN-0222. Next base: position 25,083 of record NZ_JBEOPU010000023.1, on the reverse strand, counting down.
ATGATCGCCCTGGCCGAGCGTGCGCCAAAGTAACGAAAAGCCTTGTACGCGAAATACACGTTCGCCGACAGCGCAATCAGACCACCGAACAGCGCGGAGTAGCCGGCGACAATACCAAAAACCAACCCACATGAGACAGCGGTCACTACTACGACCATTGCCTGAATCAGCAATACGCGAAAAGCCGGGAGACGATGGAAAGGTGTTCTGTTGTGTATGTTCACCTGAATTCCATCGTCGCAGCAGGCTGCGTAAATAATTGTCCGCAGTCAAAAAAGCGCGGCGAGTATAGGAGCAGGCCAGCCAGGGTTCAACACTCAGGTAGTAATTTCCGACTGGCACTACAAACATTTTGTATCAACGAATGTGCGCCAGTACTCCCTGCAATTCATCCAGCGAACTGTAGCGGATAACCAGCTGCCCCTTACCCTTTTGCCCGTGCTTGATTTGCACCGGCGAGCCCAGGCGTTCAGCCAGACGCTGTTCCAGACGGCTGATGTCTGGATCAACCTTGACCTCGACCTTAGGTGCCTCTTTGCTGCTCAGCCACTGGCGTACCAGTGCCTCGGTCTGGCGAACGGTCAGCCCACGTGCGACAACATGCCGCGCACCTTCTACCTGCTGGTCAGCCGGTAAACCAAGCAGCGCGCGGGCATGGCCCATTTCCAGGTCACCATGGGACAACAGCGTTTTGATCTCTTCGGGCAGCGCGATCAGGCGCAGCAAGTTGCTTACCGAGACCCTTGATTTGCCTACGGCGTCAGCTACCTGCTGCTGGGTAAGCTGGAACTCCTGCTGCAGGCGCTGCAGCGCAACAGCTTCTTCGATCGGATTGAGATCTTCGCGCTGGATGTTCTCGATCAACGCCATGGCAATGGCGGTTTCATCCGGAACCTCACGGACCAGCGAGGGCACGCGCTCCAGACCGGCCTGTTGGCAGGCGCGCCAGCGTCGTTCGCCGGCGATGATCTCGTAACGGCCACCGCTGATCGGGCGCACGACGATAGGCTGCATCACGCCGTGATTCTTGATCGACTGCGCCAACTCTTCCAGGGCCTGGGGATCCATGTCGCGGCGCGGCTGATACTTACCGCGTTGGATCAGTTCCAACGGCAGATGCTGGAGCTCACGGGTGTCGACCTTCGCAGCCTCTTCCTGCATCGCCGTAACACTGGCGCCGCCCAGCAGGGCATCGAGTCCCCGTCCTAGACCTCTTTTCTTGGTCGCCATGAATAGTCCTTATGCGGGGGCACCACGAGCCGACCGCCGCTGGCGTCGCGACAGTTCGCCCGCCAGGGCCAGGTAAGCCAGAGCACCCTTGGATTGCTTGTCGTAGACCAGCGCCGGCATACCGTGGCTGGGGGCCTCGGCAAGCCGGACGTTGCGCGGAATGACGGTGTCGTAGAGTTTGTCGCCGAAATGCGCTTTTAGCTGCTCGGAAACGTCGTTGGTCAGGCTGCTGCGCGGGTCGTACATGGTGCGCAACAGTCCCTCGATCTTCAGACTCGGATTGAGCGCCTGTGCGATGCGCTGGATCGAATTGACCAGGTCGGTCAGTCCTTCAAGGGCGTAATACTCGCACTGCATGGGAATGATCACGCTATCGGCAGCGGCCAGTGCGTTGATGGTCAACATCGACAGCGATGGCGGGCAGTCGATGAGGATGTAGTCGTAGTTCTCACGCACCGGCGCCAGCGCTTCACGCAAGCGCTTTTCCTTGGCTGGCAGATTCAGTAACGCCACTTCGGCGGCGGTTAGATCGCGGTTGGCCGGCAGCAGCTGATAACCGCCATGCTCGGAAAACTGCATGGCATCTACCAGGCTACATGCGCCTATCAGCACATCGTAGATCGAATACTCCAGGCCAAGCTTGTCTACGCCGCTGCCCGTGGTGGCATTGCCCTGAGGATCGAGATCAATCAGCAGCACGCGTCGGCGGGTAGCAACCAGCGAAGCCGCCAGGTTGATGCAGGTGGTGGTCTTGGCGACACCGCCTTTCTGGTTGGCAATGGCGAAAACTTTAGCCATGGTCAGTGTCTGTCCGGGTCATGAAGTGCGGCGCAGTATCAACAGATGGCGCTGGCCTTGGCAACCGGGAACCTTGAGTACGTGACAGGCATCGAGACGGAAGTCATCGGGCAGACGCTGCAGCTCGTCGTCCGGCTGCACGCCCTTCATGGCCAGCCAGCGGGTCTCGGCATTGCCCAGATGGCGCGTCCAGTTGGCGAAGTCCTCAAGCGAGCTGAAGGCCCGCGAGGTAATGCCATCGAAGGCATCCGCTGGTTGGAATTGCTCGACGCGGCTGTGCACGACCTCAAGGTTGGTCAGCTTCAGTTCCAGCTTCACCTGGGTCAGAAAGCGCGTTTTTTTTCCATTGGAATCGAGCAACGTGAAGCTGCGATCGGGAAACATGATCGCCAGCGGCACGCCAGGCATGCCACCACCGCTACCGACGTCCAGCCAGGTCCGTCCAGACTCGACCACGAAAGGCACCACGCTCAGGCTGTCGAGCAAATGGCGCGAAACCATTTCGTCGGGGTCGCGCACTGCAGTGAGGTTGTAGGCCTTGTTCCACTTGATCAGCAGTGCCAGATAGGCCAGCAACTGCTGCTGTTGCCCTTCACTCAGCTCGACGCCGAGTGCCTGGGCGCCACGAACGAGTTCGGTGGCATGGGATTCGCTAACCAAACTCATCAGGCGCTCTGCTCCAGCTGCTGGCCGGCATTGCGCTTCTTCAGATGAATCATCAGCAACGACACCGCAGCGGGTGTCACACCTGGGATACGCGATGCCTGCCCAAGCGTCTCGGGCCGAGCCTGTCCGAGCTTGTGCTGAATCTCCTTCGACAAGCCCGGAATCGTCGTGTAGTCGAGATTCTCCGGCAAAGCGATGTTTTCGCTGGCCCGCAACCGCTCGATCTCGTCCTGCTGGCGTTCGATGTAGCCAGCGTACTTGGTCTTGATCTCGACCTGCTCGGCGACCTGCGGATCCAGCGCACCGTCACCGGTCAGTTCGATCAGGCTCTGGTAATCGATTTCTGGACGGGCCAGCAGATTGAGCAGGTTGTACTCGCGGGCCAGGGGACTGCCGAAGCGCTCGGCAATGGCATCGCCCTGAGGTGTGCCGGGACGGACCCAGCTGCTCTTCAGGCGTTGCTCTTCGAGCTCGATACCTTCGCGCTTGGCGCAGAACGCCGCCCAGCGGGCATCGTCCACCAGACCCAGTTCGCGGCCCTTCTCGGTCAGACGAAGATCAGCATTGTCCTCGCGCAGGATCAGCCGGTATTCGGCACGCGAGGTGAACATGCGATAGGGCTCTTGAGTGCCCAGAGTGATCAGGTCGTCGACCAACACCCCAAGATAGGCCTCATCGCGCCGCGGGCACCAGCTGTCCTTGCCCTGCGCAAGCAGCGCAGCATTGGCTCCGGCGAGCAGCCCCTGGGCACCGGCCTCTTCGTAACCGGTGGTGCCATTGATCTGGCCGGCGAAGAACAGCCCCCCAATCACCTTGGTCTCCAGGCTGTACTTGAGATCGCGCGGGTCAAAGTAGTCGTATTCGATGGCATAGCCGGGCCGCACGATATGAGCGCTTTCCATGCCGCGAATGCTCTGCACGATCTGCAGCTGCACATCGAACGGCAACGAGGTGGAAATGCCGTTGGGGTACAACTCATGGGTGGTCAGGCCTTCCGGCTCAAGGAATACCTGATGGCTGTCCTTGTCGGCGAAGCGATGGATCTTGTCCTCGATGGACGGGCAGTAGCGCGGGCCGACGCCTTCGATCACGCCGGAGTACATCGGCGAACGATCGAGGTTGGCGGCAATGATCTCGTGAGTACGTGCGTTGGTGTGGGTGATCCAGCAACTGACCTGACGGGGGTGCTGTTCGCGGTTCCCCATAAACGACATTACCGGCAGCGGCGTATCACCTGGTTGCTCGGTCATCAGCGAGAAATCCACCGAGCGACCGTCGATGCGTGGTGGGGTGCCGGTTTTTAAACGGCCCACGCGCAGTGGCAATTCACGCAAACGTTTGGCCAAAGCGATCGAAGGCGGATCGCCCGCCCGACCGCCGGAATAGTTCTGCAGACCTATGTGGATAAGTCCGCCGAGGAAGGTGCCTGTCGTCAGCACTACGGAAGTGGCCAGGAAACGCAGACCCATCTGCGTGACGACGCCACGTACCTGATCCTGCTCGACAATCAGGTCGTCCGCCGCCTGTTGAAATATCCACAGGTTCGGCTGGTTTTCCAGGGTGTCACGAATGGCAGCTTTGTAGAGCACGCGGTCAGCTTGCGCTCGGGTGGCTCGAACGGCCGGCCCCTTGCGACTGTTGAGCACGCGAAACTGGATACCGCCCTTGTCGGTAGCGGTGGCCATAGCCCCGCCCAACGCGTCGATCTCCTTGACCAGATGGCTCTTGCCGATGCCACCGATCGCTGGGTTACAGCTCATCTGCCCCAGAGTTTCCACATTGTGGCTGAGCAGCAGGGTCTTCACGCCCATGCGTGCCGCTGCAAGCGCAGCTTCGGTGCCGGCATGGCCGCCACCGATAACGATCACGTCAAAACGGGAAGGGAAGTCCACCACGCACCTCGTGCCTGTTCAGCTGGGAATTCGGGAAACCGCGAAGTATAGGGACTTAGCCGGCGCTAAAGAAGGGCTTTGAGCAAAAAATGATCAACCGTCCAGCTGGGCGTTATGAGCTCATAAATAAAAATAGAGAAGAAATATATAAAGAGCTTATTTATGTGATTATTAATGGAGAAGCCGATATCTGTGGATAAGCTCCTGAGAGGCTAGTGGCACTAGGGCTGCGTAAAATATAAAGGTTGTGGTGCGCCTGGTAGGTTCCGGTGTGGATCACGTGGAACACCTGTTGATAAGAGTCGATGTTATGCACAGGGGATTTATCCAGTGGGTTTAGCCCCCTGTTATCTACCTAGCTGAAGGGTACTTATCAACAGAGCTCGTCTGGCCCTGATAGCGCTTCGGTATGGAAAAACCGACGTAGGTCAGCGGTGATCCGCTGGTCGTCGCTGGTCGTTCTGTTCCAGACATTCGTCGAGGGTCAGCGGGTTGCGCTCGAGGACCCCTTTAAGGGCATCCTCGCCATGCAGGCCGTCGAGTCGAGCACCGGATATATAGGCGGCACGGCCAAGCAGGTGGCCGGCAATAGGGATGGTCAGCATCAGAAAGATCACTGTTGCTGTGCCAATGAAGGTGGCCTGCCCATCGCCCATATGAAGCATCACCCCAACCAGAATCAGCCCCGCGCCTACCGTGCCGGATTTGGTGGTGGCATGAATTCGCTGCAGTGGGTCGGCAAAGCGCAGCAGGCCGAAAATGGCGGCGAACAAAAAAACCACGCCGGCCAACATGAAGACCACAGCGAGAATATGGATCATTGCTCACTCCTCCCTTTGCGCATGATGAAGACGGCGAACGCACAGGTACCAACGAAGCCGATCAGGCCGAGGCCGAACCCCACGTCGAGAAACTCCCTGCGCCCGGTCATGGCTGCGACCAGCGCCGCGATGGCCACGCCCACACCGGTCAACATGTCCAGCGCCACCACTCGGTCGACCAGTGTGCGAGCGACGATCATTCGCCACAGGGTCAGACCAAGCGGCAACATGACCAGAGTCAGCAGTATCGCAATCATGCTCACCACCTCTCGATTCGTGCGATACGGCGCTCGAACACATGGCGGATCGACGCAATGATTTGCTCCGGGGCCCGGCCGTCCAGTGCGTGTACGTAGAGCAGACGACGATCGGCACTGGCGTGCAGCGCGCAATTGCCGGGCGTCAGTGAGACCAGACTGGCGAGTACCGCAACGCCGAGGTCGGTGCGCAGCTCGATTGGCACCGCGATGATCGAGCTTTGCATGTTGGGCGTGCGTGCAAAGGCCGCGCGGGCCACAACGACGGAGGAGACGATCAACTCGTAGAGGTAGATGCCGAGTAGTTCGATCACATCACGCACTCGGCGCAGCAGGCCTGTCTTCATGGGAGCGCCTCCTGAATCGGATTTGGCGGCAACACCGCCGCGAGGTATGCAGTCGGGTCCAGCAGTGCCGCAGCAGCGGTTTGCGAGAAGAGGATAAGTGGTTGCGGCATGAGGCCAATTACGAGGGTCAGCGCACCCAGCGACGCAATAGCCAGCAGCATTGGCAACGGAACCGGACGTGCCTCGGCGCGGGGTAGTACTGGCTTTTTCCAGAAGGCTTCCATCCAGATCTTGGTCATCGAATAGAGCGTCAACAGGCCGACGAACAGTGCCAGGCCAGCCAGCCAGTGTTCGCCTTCGCGGAAGCTGGCGTCGATGACCAGGAACTTCGCCCAGAAACCGGATAAAGGGGGAAGCCCTGCCAGCGATAGCGCGGGCACCAGGAAAAGCGCCGCCAGCAACGGATTGCGGTACATCAAGCCGCCGCTCTTGCGTAGGTCGAAAGTGCCGGAGGCCCTGTGGATCGCCCCGGCGAGCAGAAACAGATTCGCCTTCACGATGATGTGGTGAATGATGTAGAAGATCGCCCCGGCGAGCGCTGCCTGGGTGGATATCGCCAGGCCGAGCAGCATGTAGCCGATCTGGCTGACGATGTGGAACGAGAGGATCCGCCGAACATCCCACTGCACAGCCGCACCGAAGACGCCGAACAGCATGGTTCCGGCGGCCAGCACCGCGACAATTTCGCGGATGCCACTGTCTTCAACGCTGAAGATCAGGGTGAAGACCCGGAAGCAGGCATACACACCAACCTTGGTCAGCAGCCCGGCGAAGATCGCCGAAACCGTGATCGATGCGGTGTGATAGGAGGCCGGCAGCCAGAAGAACAGCGGGAAATAGCCAGCCTTGATACCGAAGCCGCAAAGCAGCAGCAGTGCCGAGAGTGTCAGATTGATCGACGGTTCGGTTTCGGGCAGCACTCTGGCCAGATCCGCCATGTTCAACGTTCCAGTCGCGCCATAAAGCAGCGCCACGCCAGTCAGAAAGAGCAACGTGGAAAACAGGTTGAGCACTGCATAGCGAATCGTTGCATCGAGTCGCGCGCGGTTGCGGCCGATGGAGAGCAGGCCCATCGCGGTGATCAGCATCACCTCGAACCAGACGTATAGGTTGAAAATATCACCGGTGAGAAAAGCGCCGTTCACCCCTGCCAGCATTCCCAGCAGCAGCGGGTAGAAGCCCGCCTGCTCCTCGCGGCGGCGGACATCGGCAATGCCGAAGGTCATCACCGCTGCGGCAAGAATACCGGTGATCGCCACCATCGCTGCGGCCAGTGCATCGGCGACGAAAACGACACCGAAGGGGGCTTCCCAACCGCCGAAGCGGATGGCCAGCACGCCCTGCCTGTAAACCGCGACGAGCAGCAACAGCGAGGCCGCAAGCAGCAATGTTATACACAGAGCAGTCACCCACCGCTGGGCACGGTGCTGTTTCCATAGACAAGTGGCTAGTCCGGCGCCGAGGATCGGCAGGAGAACTGGCCAAAGCGGTGCATGAAGGGTCAAAAATTCGCTCACGGACGATCCTTAGTTGCCGGGAACGGCGACCCCAAGCGTTCGGCTGCACCGATGTGGCGCGTGTCCACGCTGCCGAAACTGCGATAGGTCTGCAGCGCCAGCGCGGCGAAAAAAGCAGTCAGCGAAAATCCGATGACGATCGCCGTCAGTACCAGAGCTTGGGGCAGCGGGTTTGCAGCGTCGGCCGGTAAGCTGCTCTCCCCGGCGCGGATCACCGCAGGAACGTTCGACACGATCCGCCCGGACAAGAAGATCACCAGGTTGATCGCGGCTGACAGCATGGTCACGCCCAAGAGGATTCGCACGATGTGCCGAGACAGGATCAGGTAAAGGCTGCAACCTGCGATCACGGCAATGGCGAGTGCAAAGATCAGATGCATGTCAGAGGCCCTCATAGAAACGCAGGATCAGAGAAAGGATGCCGCCCAGCACCACCAGGTAGACGCCAATATCGAACAGCAATGTCGTACCGATATGAAAGCTACCGAGGACTGCCCACTGGTGTGTCAGGAACGAGTCGTCCAGCCAAATGCCTGGTAAACCGCCGAGCAGCGCGGCGAGGATGCCGAAGCCGATCACGGTCATCGGCTCGAAACGTAGGGCGGCGCGGGCTACCTCCACACCGCGAGCCAGCGCCAGGGTGGCAAACCCGGCAGCGGCGATCAGACCGCCGACGAAACCGCCCCCCGGCTCGTTGTGCCCGCGGTAAAGCACATAGAGCGAGACGATCAGCATCAGGCCGAAGAGAATCCGCGAAAAAGCGGCGAAGATGAGTGAGTTCATGAGGCGGTCCTCTTACGCGACGCCGCGCCTCGCAGGAGCCCCCACACGCTCATCGCGGCAAACGCCACCACTATCACCTCGCCAAGCGTATCGATGGCCCGGAAGTCGACCAGCACCACATTGACCACGTTTCGGCCATGGGCTTGCAGGTAGCTGGTTGCGGCATAGAAATCAGATATCCGCCCGTCCAGAGGCAATGCCACCGTGGCGGCCAGTGCAACGAATATCACTAGGGCAAAACCTACAGAGAGCAGAATATCCAGGCGTTTTTCCCGTGGTTGGCGGGTCGAGGCTGCGCGCTCCGGGATGCGCAGCAGCAGGGCTACCAGAATCAGCACCAGCAGCACCTCAACCGAGAACTGGGTGAGCGCTACGTCTGGTGCTCCGTTGAGCAGGAAGATAAGTGCCGAGCCAAAACCCACCACGCCGACCGCGATCATCGCGCGCAGTAGTGAAGGGGTACGGGTGGCAGCGAAGGCGCCGAGGCACATCAGCAGCAGCACGATGACCGAGGGTAGGTCGAAACGTCCGCCATTCAGGGTGAACACCGGGCGCGTACCGCTGGCCAGTACGCCGTAGCCGATGATCAACAGCACCGCCGCTGCGACGGTGGACGTGTAGCGATGCTGGTCTCCGTTCTGCAAGAACCTCGTGCAGCGCTCTGCCAGCCGCAGGGTGCCGGCGAACAGCGCATTGAAGCCGAAATCGCCGAGCACCCGCGCCAGCGCTTTCTTCAGCGACAGCGCATAGTGAATGCGATGCCAGTAGGCGATCAGCCCGCCGGCAAATGCGACCACGGTTGCGCTCAGCGCGAGCATCGGCGTGAAACCGTGCCAAAGCGAGAAGGACAGGTCCACGGTATGCCCGACCAGCACATCGTTGGCCGGCTGTATCAGCCCGCGCAAAAGAAAATCCGGTGCCAGGCCGAATAGGAAGCCCAGACCGCCCAGAACCAGCGGGCCAAGGTACAGGCCCAGCGTCTCCGGATGCTTCACCTCGCTGCGGGTCTTGCCAAGGTAGTAGGGACGGATTGCCGCCACCCCGGCGATTGCCGCAAATACCGCGTTGACGAGCACCGCCACGGCGACTACGACCCAGCCGGTAGAGGCATTCAATTGGCTTTCGAACAGGTATTCCTTGGTGATGAAGCCCAGCGTCGGCGGCAATCCGGCCATCGAGATCGCTGCCATGCCAGCTGCCAGCGTTGTCATCGGCAGGCGTCTGGCAAGCCCGCCGATCTTGCTCAGGCGCCCCTCACCTACTGCATGGATGGTGGTACCGGCGCAGAAGAACAGCGCCGCCTTGTACAGTGCATGGGCGATGATGAAGGCGATCAGCGCGGTGACTGAATAATCCCCGTCCAGCCCTATCAACATCACTAGCACCCCTAGTGAACCCACCGTGGAATGCGCCAGGACTTCCTTGAACCCATCGGTGGACAGCGCCCTAACCGCCGCCACCAACATGGTCAGGCTACCGACGATGACCAGGGTTGAGCCGAAAGCCGGGATGCCCTCGAATATGAGGTCGAAGCGGGCCAGCAGGTACACGCCCAGTTTGACCATGGTCGCCGAGTGCAGAAAGGCCGAGGCCGGTGCCGGCGCTTCCATCGCCTGGGGTAACCAGAAATGGAACGGAAGCTGCGCGGACTTGGTGAAGGCCCCGAGCATGATCAGGATCATCGCCGGCACCGCTAGAGGACTGGCCAGCAGCTCAGGTGCACGCTGTGCAACCTCGGACAGCGAAAAAGTGCCCAGCGCGATACCGATCAGCAAAATACCGCCGAACAAAGCCAACCCGCCGCCGCCGGTCACAATCAGTGATTGCAGGGCGGCCTTGCGCGCTTGAGCGCGGTGGGAGTTGAAGCCGATCAGCATGAACGACAACAGGCTGGTCGCCTCCCAGAACACGAACATCACAATCAGGTTATCCGATAGGACGGTTCCCAGCATCGCGGTCATGAACAGCAGTATCAGGGTCAGAAAGCGCGCGCCCTCTTCCCTTGGTGAATGCGAGAAATAAGCGCCTGCGTAGATCGTGACCAGCGTGCCTATGCCGGTAATCAGAAGGACGAACAGCAGTGCAAAGCCGTCGAGACGAAAGCTCAGCGAAATGCCTAGCGCCGGTACCCATTCCAGCGTTTCGATGATGACCCCGGTTTCCGGGAGGCTGGCGCCCTTCGCCAGAAAGAACACGAATAGCCCGGCGGGCAATAGCGAAGCCACCCACCCCCCATGGGGGAAGGTACGGCCTACGATGAACCTGGCGAGGATTGCGCCAAGGAATGAAATAAGCACTGCAGCAAGCACTGCGCCATCCTTCTGTAGTGGATTGCTGGAAACGGCTGAACTGTTAGCGTCTGGTTTGATATCAAAAGTAGTTCAAAAGATGCGCCAACGGCTGTTACCAGCTATGTCAGCCGATGCTGACGGCCTGCTCGCAAAGGCCCGGCGAACGCCGGCAAGGAAGGGAAGAAATACGAGTCGAGTTCGACGAGGTCGCCGTATGCAGCGGGTTTCAGCAGACGGGGCTAGTCGGGAGGAAAGCGTTCGGGTGTCCGTCCGGACAGAGCAGTCCGGACGGCAGTGCAATTGTTACTTGCCTATGCAAAAGCTCGAGAAAATACGCCCAAGCAGGTCGTCTGAGCTGAACGCGCCGGTGATTTCGCCCAGCGCTTGCTGTGCCAGGCGCAGATCCTCGGCGAGCAGTTCACCCGCACCGGCTAGCGTCAACTGGGCGTGTCCATGCTGCAGGTACTGCTCAGCCAGGCGCAGCGCATCCAGATGACGACGACGTGCACTGAAACTGCTCTCGGCCGTCTGCTCGTAACCCATGCATTGCTTGAGATGTTCACGTAGCAAGTCGACACCGTCGCCCGAGCGCGCACAAATACTGAGCGTAACCTGGCCGTCTTTAGCAACCTTCAACGAGATGGCTTCGCCACTGAGATCCGCCTTGTTGCGAATCAGCGTGATCCTGTCCGGTGCCGGGCTGCAATCGATGAACTCCGGCCAGAGTGCCGACGGATCCTCTGCTTCTGGCGAACTGGCATCGACCATGAGCAGGATTCGATCAGCTTCGCCAATTGCGCTAAGGGCTCGCTGTACGCCGATGCGCTCGACTTGATCGTCGGTATCGCGCAGACCGGCGGTATCAACTACATGCAACGGCATGCCATCGATAAGAATGTGTTCGCGCAGCACATCGCGCGTTGTCCCGGCGATATCCGTGACAATCGCCGCCTCACGACCCGCCAGTGCGTTGAGCAAACTGGACTTCCCCGCATTCGGGCGACCGGCGATCACCACCGTCATTCCTTCGCGCAGCAGCGCACCTTGACTGGCCTCGCGCAACACTGTGGATAACTTCGCGCGGACATCTTCCAACTGAGCAAGAACATGTCCGTCGGCGAGGAAGTCGATTTCCTCTTCAGGGAAGTCGATCGCCGCCTCGACGTAAATGCGCAGTTGAATCAGTTTCTCGGTCAGCTGATGCACATGTCTTGAAAATTCACCTTGTAGGGATCGCACCGCATTGCGCGCTGCCTGTGTCGAACTGGCTTCGATCAGGTCGGCGATGGCTTCCGCTTGAGCCAGGTCGAGCTTGTCATTGAGGAAAGCCCGTTCGCTGAACTCGCCGGGACGTGCCAGACGAACGCCTAGCTCGACGCAACGCTGCAGCAGCATGTCCATGACCACAGGGCCGCCATGCCCTTGTAGTTCAAGCACGTCTTCGCCAGTAAACGAATGTGGTCCGGGAAAGAACAGCAGCAGACCTTCGTCAATCACCTCACCATCGTCGGCATGAAACGCGCCGTAATGTGCATGGCGTGGTGTCGGTTCGCGGCCAGTCAGAGTTATTGCAATCGCCTTGGCGCGTGGGCCTGAAACGCGAACGATACCCACGCCTCCGCGTCCGGGAGCGGTGGCTACGGCGGCAATGGTGTCGCCAGCTGGGCTCATGGGGGCCTCCTGGGTGGCAGATAGCAAAACGCCCCAATCAAGGGGCGTTCTGCATTAGCGGCTGAGGCGTCAGGCTAGTTTAGCCGCGGCCTCGATCTTGCGGGTAATGTACCACTGCTGAGCGATGGACAGGACGTTGTTGACGACCCAGTACAGCACCAGACCAGCCGGGAACCACAAGAAGAAGAAGGTAAAGATGATCGGCAGGAGCTTCATCACTCGCGCCTGCATGGGATCCGGTGGAGTCGGATTCAGCTGCTGCTGGATAAACATGGTTATGCCCATGATGATCGGCAGGATGAAGAACGGATCTTTGATCGACAGGTCGGTGATCCAGAACATCCATGGTGCCTGGCGCATCTCGACGCTTTCCAGAAGCACCCAGTACAGCGCCAGGAACACTGGCATCTGAACCAGGATCGGCAGACAGCCGCCCAACGGATTGATCTTCTCTTTCTTGTACAGCTCCATCATCGCCTGGGACATCTTCTGGCGATCGTCACCGAACTGCTCCTTCAACGCCTGCATCTTCGGCGAGACGGCGCGCATGCGTGCCATGGACCGGTAGCTGGCTGCCGAAAGTGGGAAGAAAGCCAGCTTGATGACGATGGTCAGAACGATGATCGACCAACCCCAGTTGCCGAGCAGCGCATGAATGTTCCCCAGCAGCCAGAAGATCGGCTGGGCGATGAACCAGAGAATGCCGTAGTCGACCGTCAGACGCAGACCTGGCGACAGTTCTTCCAGCTTGTCCTGGCTTTTCGGACCGGCATAGAGCGTGGCGCCGGTTTCGCCTTGGCCACCAGCCGGCACAGTGACTGCAGGTCCAGTGAAGCCGATGATGTAGTTGCCCTGGCTGTCCTTGCGGGTTTGCACTTGGTTGGTGTCGCCTGCTTGGGGAACCCAAGCGGTGACGAAATAGTGCTGCAACCAGGCGATCCAGCCACCCTCTACGGTTACGCGCAGGTTCTTGTCATCCATGTCACCCATGGAGACTTTGCGATAGGGCTCATCCTTGGTCCACAACGCGGCACCGAGGTAGGTCGCAGTGCCGGTAGCGGTGCTCGACGAAGGGTCGCCACTCTTGTCACGCTTTAGTTGACCGAACAGATAACCAGTCCAGGGCTGCTCGCTCTGGTTGTCGATCAGGTAATTCACCTTCAACGCGTAGTTACCGCGCTCAAGGGTGAAACGCTTGATGTAGTTGACGCCGTCAGCGCTGTAGTTCAGATCGACAACGACCTGGTCCTGGCCTTCGGCCAGCTGATACTCGGTCTTCTCGCTACTGTACTGAGGTCGACCGCTGGCCTTGTCCGGCCCATCGCCGATCAGCCCGCTTTGCGCCTCGTAGGTGCGCTCGCCGCTACGTTCGAATAGCTGAAATGGAACATCGGGGTGGTCCTGACGACGAGGATACTGCGGCAGCCGCAGCTCAACGATGTCGCCGCCACGAGGATCGATGGCCAGATCGAGTACGTCACTGCGTACGCGTATCAGCTGACTGCTCGGCGCCGTGGCCGGCAATGCACTGGCCTGCTGCTGTTGACCGCCTACTGTCGGCACGTCCTCGACATTGCCGTCGCTGGTGGTGCTAGGAGCATCCGGTAGGGTCGGAACGCCAGGCTGGCTTTGCGCTGTTTCGGTCGGCAGTGCAGCCTGACCGTAGTCCTGATTCCATTGAAGAACCATCAGGTAGGCAACGACTGCTAATGCTACGAGCAGTATCGAGCGTTTGATATCCATGGTTACTCGGCCATCGGAGATGAATTGGAAGTTTTTTGGGAAGGCACGGGATCATAGCCACCGGGATTCCACGGGTGGCAGCGCCCCAGCCTGCGCAGACTCAGCCAGCCGCCACGCAACAGACCATGGGTTTCGATGGCCTCGAGTGCATAGCAAGAGCAGCTTGGATAGAAACGACAGTGACTGGCCATCATTGGGCTGATGGCGTACTGGTAGACCTTGATCGAAGCGACGGCCAATTTACGCATGGGTGCTGTTGGCTGCTCCAGGTTCGACGACGGTCTTGGATGGGCTGCGTGACAGTCGTTTCCAGAGCTTGGCAAATTGCTTTGCCAGTTCAGGGTTGTCCAGATCAGCCAATCCCTTTCGGGCGATGATCACGATGTCCCAGCCCGCCAGTTCCAGTTGGTGATGACGGAAAGTCTCGCGTAGCTGCCGCTTGATGCGGTTGCGCTCGACAGAAAGCTTGACGCTTTTCTTACCAATCACCAACCCGAGACGGGGGTGTAGCAGATCGTTTTCACGTGCCAGCAGCAGGACGTTCCTGCCAGGCACCTTACCGGAAGGGGAGTCGAAGACTGCCTTGAATTGGCTGGGAGTCAGCAGTCGCTTTTCCCGGCCGAAGCCCCGACTCACTACCTGTTCCGATGTCAGACGGTCAGACGCTTGCGGCCTTTGGCACGACGACGCGAAATGACTTGGCGGCCGTTCTTGGTAGCCATACGGGCACGGAAGCCATGGGTACGAGCGCGCTTGATGGTGCTGGGTTGGAAAGTGCGTTTCATGGTGCGTTTACCTGGTGATCCATTGCGGGCCGGAATGGCCCCCTTTTAAGAGACCGGCGATTGTAGAGAAGCTGCCCGGCCAGGTCAATTTCCAACCAGCGTCATCTGCTTGAAAAAAATATAAGGAAAAGAAATATAAGCTCTTAAGATGTAATGCTTATGTATGTAGACGACCTTTTCTGTGGATAAACCCCTACACTAGCCTGGTTTCAAGGGATACGCCGAAACTAAGGTCAGTGGGAAAGCGGTGCCCTGCCGGTGCGAACCATCTGGACAGCCTGGGGATTAAACGAGTAGATATCCACAGGCTAGGTTGGTAAGTGCTTTTGCACAGGCTTAGCCACCGTGCTTAACCACGCTTATCAACAGGGTTCCTTTAGCCTATTTGTGTTTCCACAGCATCTTTCCGATTCACCTGGCCCAAGGCAGCGTGGGTCGGGTTGTTGTGGATAACCGCTAGGCGCGCGGCTACAATGGCGGCCGTCTTACCTCGACAGAGTCGATAGGAGTTTCCGTGTCGGTGGAACTTTGGCAGCAGTGTGTTGAGCTTTTGCGCGATGAACTGCCTGCTCAGCAATTCAACACATGGATTCGTCCGCTTCAGGTGGAAGCCAACGGTGATGAGCTTCGCGTCTATGCGCCTAACCGTTTTGTGCTCGACTGGGTCAATGAAAAGTACCTGTCTCGGTTGTTGGAGTTGCTATCCGAGCGTTCGTCTGGGCATGCCCCCTCGATTTCACTACTTATAGGTAGTAAGCGAACTTCAGCGGCTGCGTTGCCTTCTGCTGCTGCCGCGGCTCGTGCTCAGCCTCAGTCACAGCCTGCCGCTAGTGCTCCTGCTCCCGCTCAGTCGGCTCCGCCGCAAGCGGCGCGTTTCGAACCGTTGTCGGCAGACACCAGCGAGCCTGTGCAGCCACGGATGGAACGTAACGTTCAGGTCGAGGGCGGCCTCAAGCACACCAGCTATCTGAACCGTACCTTTACCTTCGAAAATTTCGTCGAGGGCAAGTCCAACCAGCTGGCCCGAGCGGCAGCCTGGCAGGTGGCCGACAACCCCAAGCACGGTTACAACCCGCTGTTTCTTTACGGTGGAGTCGGCCTCGGCAAGACTCACCTGATGCATGCTGTGGGTAATCACCTGCTTAAGAAGAATCCGAACGCGAAAGTTGTCTACCTGCATTCAGAGCGTTTCGTGGCCGACATGGTCAAGGCGCTGCAGCTCAATGCCATCAATGAGTTCAAGCGCTTCTATCGCTCCGTTGACGCGCTGCTGATTGACGATATTCAGTTCTTCGCCAAGAAAGAGCGTTCGCAGGAGGAGTTCTTTCACACCTTCAACGCGCTGCTGGAGGGTGGTCAGCAGGTCATTCTCACCAGTGACCGTTATCCCAAGGAAATCGACGGGCTCGAGGAACGTCTGAAGTCGCGTTTCGGCTGGGGACTGACGGTTGCGGTCGAACCGCCTGAGCTGGAAACCCGCGTCGCGATTCTTATGAAGAAGGCTGACCAGGCGAAGGTGGATCTTCCCCACGATGCGGCGTTCTTCATCGCACAGCGCATACGCTCCAATGTCCGTGAACTGGAAGGCGCCTTGAAGCGAGTGATCGCCCATGCGCACTTCATGGGGCGCGACATCACCATCGAGTTGATTCGCGAATCGCTGAAGGATCTGCTGGCGTTGCAGGATAAGCTGGTGAGCGTCGACAATATCCAGCGCACCGTAGCCGAGTACTACAAGATCAAGATCTCCGATCTGCTGTCGAAACGGCGTTCACGTTCTGTCGCGCGTCCGCGGCAGGTAGCGATGGCGCTGTCCAAGGAGCTGACAAACCATAGCTTGCCGGAAATTGGCGATGCGTTCGGTGGTCGGGATCACACCACAGTTTTGCATGCGTGTCGTAAGATCGCCGAACTGCGGGAAATAGATGCGGATATCCGCGAAGATTACAAGAATTTGCTGCGAACTTTGACAACCTGAGTGCGACCTAATCTATAGGCAAGGGACCAGACCATGCATTTCTCCATTCAGCGCGAAGCCCTGTTGAAACCCCTGCAGCTGGTTGCTGGCGTCGTTGAGCGCCGTCAGACCTTGCCGGTGCTTTCCAACGTCCTTCTGGTAGTTCAGGAACAGCAACTGTCGCTGACCGGTACCGATCTTGAAGTTGAGCTGGTAGGCCGAGTTGCGCTCGAGGACGCCGCCGAGCCGGGCGAGATCACCGTTCCGGCGCGCAAACTGATGGACATCTGCAAAAGCCTGCCGAGCGATGCTTTGATCAATATCCGTCTGGATGATCAGAAGGTGATCATCAAGTCCGGCCGTAGCCGCTTCACCCTGTCCACCCTGCCGGCCAACGACTTCCCTACCGTAGAGGAAGGCCCGGGTTCGCTGTCGTTCAGTGTTGCGCAAGGCAAGCTACGCAAGCTGATCGAGCGCAGCAGTTTCGCCATGGCGCAGCAGGACGTTCGCTATTATTTAAATGGCATGCTCATCGAGGTATCCAGCGGCATGTTGCGCGCGGTGGCTACCGATGGCCATCGCCTGGCGATGTGCTCGATGCAAGCGGGCATCGAGCAACCTGATCGCCATCAGGTCATCGTGCCACGCAA
This sequence comes from Pseudomonas sp. E45-MNA-CIBAN-0222, assembly GCF_040310405.1. Lineage (NCBI taxonomy): Bacteria > Pseudomonadati > Pseudomonadota > Gammaproteobacteria > Pseudomonadales > Pseudomonadaceae > Pseudomonas > Pseudomonas sp. E45-MNA-CIBAN-0222. Next base: position 7,675 of record NZ_JBEOPU010000023.1, on the reverse strand, counting down.
GGGCATTCTGGAGCTTGCGCGCCTGCTCAATGATCAGGACGCCGAAGTCAGTATCGTCCTAGGGCAGCATCACATTCGTGCTACCACCGGGGAGTTTACCTTTACCTCGAAATTGGTCGACGGCAAGTTCCCGGACTACGAGCGCGTGCTGCCGCGTGGTGGCGACAAACTGGTAGTAGGTGATCGTCAGTTGTTGCGCGAGGCATTCAGCCGCACGGCGATTCTGTCGAACGAAAAATATCGTGGAATTCGTCTACAGCTGGAAAGCGGTCTTCTGAAAATCCAGGCCAACAACCCTGAACAGGAAGAGGCTGAGGAAGAGGTCGCGGTTGACTACAACGGTGGCTCGCTGGAAATAGGCTTCAACGTCAGCTATTTGCTGGATGTGCTGGGTGTGATGACCACCGATCAAGTGCGTTTGATTCTCTCCGATGCGAATAGCAGTGCATTGGTCCAGGAATTCGATAACGACGATTCCGCGTATGTCGTGATGCCGATGCGTCTGTAACCAGCTTAATGTCCCTCAGCCGTCTCTCCGTCACCGGGGTTCGCAATTTGCACCCGGTGACGATGTCTCCTTCTCCTCGTATCAACATCCTTTTCGGTGACAACGGCAGCGGAAAAACCAGCCTGCTGGAAGCCATCCATTTGCTGGGGCTGGCTCGTTCATTTCGCAGTATCCGTTTGAATCCCGTGATTACTTACGATCAATCAGCCTGCACTGTGTTTGGGCAGGTCGAACTGCCTGATCAGTACAGTCGCGCGCTTGGCGTTTCGCGTGATCGAAGCGGCGAAGTCAAAATTCGTATTGATGGACAAAGTGTCCGTAGCGCTTCGGAGTTGGCCGACACGTTGCCGTTGCAGCTCATCAATCCCGATAGTTTCCGGCTTCTCGAAGGCGCTCCGAAATTGAGAAGACAATTTCTCGATTGGGGCGTGTTCCACGTGGAACGTCGATTTTTGCCCGCCTGGCAGCGCCTACAGCAGGCCCTCAGGCAACGAAACTCGTGGCTTCGGCATGGTACACTGGACGGCGCTTCTGACGCCGCCTGGAGCCGCGAGTTGACACTCGCGAGCGACGAAATTGATGGGTATCGCAGAGCTTATATTCAAGCATTGAAACCTGTGTTCGAGGCAACGCTCGATGCTCTTCTCAACTTGGATGGTTTGAAGCTGAGCTACTACCGAGGGTGGGATAAAGACAGGCCATTGGCTGAGGTGCTCGCGTCTTCTCTAGAGCGAGATAGATCGCTAGGGCATACCCAATCCGGTCCTCAGCGCGCTGATCTGCGGCTCAAGGTGGGAAACCATAATGCGGCCGAAGTGTTGTCGCGAGGTCAGCAGAAACTGGTGGTGTGCGCGTTGCGCATTGCCCAAGGGCATCTGGTAAGCGAAGCCAAGCGTGGACAATGTATTTACCTGGTCGATGATCTGCCGTCCGAGCTGGATGCGCAGCACCGACTGGGGTTGTGTAAGTTGCTTGAGCAACTGAACTGTCAGGTGTTTATCACCTGCGTTGATTCAACTGTTTTGCAAGAAGGCTGGGGTGAGCAAACGCCAGTCTCAATGTTTCACGTGGAACATGGGCAAGTTACCCACGTCCACGGCCCCTCGGGAGTGAAGGCATGAGCGATAACCATACGTACGATTCGTCGAGCATTAAGGTTCTTAAAGGTCTCGATGCAGTACGCAAGCGTCCCGGCATGTATATCGGCGACACCGACGACGGCACCGGCCTGCACCACATGGTCTTCGAGGTCGTCGATAACTCGATCGACGAAGCACTGGCTGGTCACTGCAGTGACATCTCCATCACCATTCATACCGATGAATCCATCAGCGTACGTGACAACGGTCGCGGCATTCCGGTGGACATTCATGAGGAAGGCGTTTCCGCTGCTGAGGTCATCATGACCGTGCTGCACGCCGGCGGTAAGTTCGATGACAATTCCTACAAGGTATCCGGCGGCCTGCACGGCGTAGGCGTTTCGGTGGTCAACGCATTGTCCGAAGAGCTGATGCTGACCATCCGCCGCGAAGGCAAGGTATGGGAACAGCTCTATCGCCATGGCGTTCCGCAGGCCCCGCTGGCCCCTGTCGGCGAAACCGATACATCTGGCACGCAGATTCATTTCAAACCATCTGCCGAAACCTTCCAGAACATTCACTTCAGCTGGGACATCCTGGCCAAGCGTCTGCGTGAACTTTCATTTCTGAATTCCGGCGTCGGTATCGTTCTGCGTGACGAGCGCACCGCGAAAGAAGAGCTGTTCAAGTATGAGGGTGGTCTCAGCGCCTTCGTTGCCTATCTGAACACCAACAAAACGCCGGTCAATCAGGTGTTTCACTTCAACATTCAGCGTGACGATGGCGTTGGTGTCGAGGTGGCGTTGCAATGGAACGACAGTTTCAACGAAAACATCCTCTGCTTTACCAACAACATCCCTCAGCGCGACGGCGGCACCCATCTCGCTGGTTTCCGCTCCGCGCTGACGCGTAACCTGAATAGTTATATCGAGCAGGAAGGTTTGGCGAAGAAGCACAAGATCGCCACTACTGGTGATGATGCGCGTGAAGGACTTACCGCAATTATTTCGGTGAAGGTCCCGGACCCGAAATTCAGTTCGCAGACCAAGGACAAATTGGTTTCTTCCGAGGTGAAGACTGCCGTCGAGCAGGAAATGGGCCGTCACTTCGCCGATTTCCTTTTGGAAAATCCGAGCGAAGCCAAGGCAGTGGTCGGCAAGATGATTGATGCCGCCCGTGCTCGCGAGGCGGCGCGCAAGGCGCGTGAGATGACCCGCCGTAAAGGCGCGCTGGATATCGCCGGCCTGCCGGGAAAACTTGCTGACTGCCAGGAGAAAGATCCCGCCCTTTCCGAACTCTACATAGTGGAGGGTGATTCTGCGGGTGGCTCGGCCAAGCAAGGTCGTAACCGCAAGACACAAGCAATTTTGCCGCTCAAGGGAAAGATCCTTAACGTCGAGAAGGCACGTTTCGACAAGATGATCTCATCTCAGGAAGTGGGCACCCTGATTACTGCTCTTGGCTGTGGTATCGGGCGTGATGAGTACAACATCGACAAGCTGCGCTATCACAACATCATCATCATGACCGACGCCGACGTCGACGGTTCGCACATCCGGACGCTGCTGTTGACCTTCTTCTTCCGCCAGCTGCCTGAGCTGATCGAGCGCGGTTATGTATATATCGCGCAGCCGCCGCTCTATAAGGTTAAGCGTGGCAAGCAGGAGCAGTACATCAAGGACGACGAGGCGATGGAGGAATACCTCACCCAGTCCGCCCTGGAAGACGCCAGCCTGCACGTCAATGAGCATGCCCCGGGCCTTTCTGGTGGAGCGCTGGAGAAGCTGGTCAACGATTACCGTACGGTGATGAAGACCCTGCAGCGCCTATCGCGTCTGTATCCGCTGGAGTTGACTGAGCACTTCATCTATCTGCCGCGCGTTTCAGTAGAGCAGTTGGCTGATCACGCCGCGATGCAGGCCTGGCTGGAGCAGTACAGCGCGCAACTCAAGGTCGGTGAACGCTCCGGTTTGATCTACAACGTCAGCTTGCGTGAAGACAAAGAGCGCCACCTGTGGCTGCCGGAAGTTGAGATTAGCTCCCACGGCCTGGCCAGCTACATCACCTTCAACCGTGATTTCTTCGGCAGCAACGATTACCGGACCGTAACCGCTCTAGGTGAGAAGCTGAACAGCCTGCTCGAAGAGGGAGCCTATGTTCAGCGCGGCGAGCGCAAGAAGCAGGTATCCACCTTCAAGCAAGCGCTGGAGTGGTTGATGACCGAAGGCACGCGCCGTCACAGCGTTCAGCGATACAAGGGTCTGGGCGAAATGAACCCGGATCAGCTGTGGGAAACCACCATGGATCCGAACGTGCGACGCATGCTCAAGGTCACGATCGAGGACGCGATCGGCGCGGATCAGATCTTCAACACCCTGATGGGGGATGCCGTGGAGCCGCGTCGCGATTTTATCGAGACAAACGCCCTGGCTGTGTCGAACCTGGATTTCTGATCCTAATGTCGATGGGCAGATTAATTGGCATGGTTTTGCGAGTTATTGGCATGCCAAAATCAGAAACTACCCCGGCCTAGCGCCGGGGTTTTTCTTTGTAGATCAGGGTTTTGGACATAGCCACACAGTCCCGCATAGGTGTGTTGTGTAGTGAAGCTACAAGGAAGAGGCGAAAAATCTCGTTTTGGCGTGGACGAATTCTGGGAGATTCGGCGGGGTGGATGGATCGCCTCAATTCATGCCAATCAAAATAGCATCGCCCATCAGCAGTCATTATGACGGGCAGTGCGATGCGACACGCATGCGGTTTCTTTAAAACAAACCGCATGCTGATGTGCCTGCCACCCTGCCACCCTGCCACCCTGCCTGTAGGTGGGCAAAGTTATTTGCCCATTCGGACAAAGTTAGAGGGTTAGGCCAAAGTTAATGGCCACTCCCCTCCTGCTGGCAAACCCCGGTTGACCGAAAGGTCTGCCGGGGTTTTGTCATTCAGGGACATCTGATTTTTCGGGCCTCAAGTGGCGTCGACTTGTAGAATCGAGCCACATTTTTCTGATGCGCTCAGGAGTCATGGCAGCAATCGCCTGGTACTGGGCGTCGTGCTTTGTATAGGGATTGATTTACACATGGCTGACAAGCTGTCACTCGAAACGCTGGAGTCCTGGCTCTGGGAATCCGCGAACATCCTGCGTGGCTCCATCGACTCCTCCGACTTCAAGAACTACATCTTCGGCCTACTCTTCCTCAAACGTTACAACGATGTGTTCGAAGAGCGCATTGCCAAGCTGATGAAGGACGAAGGCCTGAGCTTTGGCGATGCCCAGGATGAGATCGAGGACAAATGGGGCAAGTTTCCGATTAGTGCCCGCTGGTTCGATCTGATCTCGCGTACCGAGAATATCGGTGAAGCCCTGGACAAGGCATTCGCGACCATCGAAGCGAACAACCCTGAACTGCAACATGTGTTGACCGCTACGCAGTATGGCGATAAGCGGGTGCTGTCAGATGCCACCTTGCAGCGTCTGCTGCGCCACTTTAACCAGTACAAGCTGGGCAATGACGACCTCTACAAGGCCGACATGCTGGGCGATGCCTACGAGTATCTGATCAAGCAGTTTGCCGATGACGCAGGTAAAAAAGGTGGTGAGTTCTATACGCCCAAGGCCGTGGTGCAATTGGTGGTTGAGCTGATTGACCCGCAGCCCGGCCACAGTGTGTACGACCCAACCTGCGGTAGTGGCGGCATGCTGGTGGAGAGCGCCCACCATGTGTCCAACTTGCCCAATGGAACCTTGATGGGCAAGCCTAATGTGCTGCTGTTCGGACAGGAAAAGAACCTGGGCACTTGGGCCATCGCCAAGCTCAATCTATACCTGCACAACATGCATGCCGAGATTGAACGCGGCGATACGCTGGTCGAGCCCAAGCACCTAGACGGCGATTACCTGAAGACCTTCGACCGTGTGATTGCCAATCCGCCGTTCTCGGCCAAGTCTTGGTGGACTCCGCTTGAGTTAAGCAACGAGAACGAGCAGGAGAATGGCAAGAAGGCCAAAGCCCCCAACTACAAACAGGTCAGCGACCCTTATGGAAGACTCGTCTATGGCATCCCGCCACGGGGCTATGCCGACCTGGCCTTTGCCCAACATATGCTGGCCAGTCTCAAGGCCGATGGCCGTATGGGGGTTATCCTGCCCCATGGCGTGCTATTCCGCAGCGGTGAGGAAGGCAAGATTCGTGAGGGACTGCTATTCGGCACGGATGCGGCCAACGGCAATCAGCCGGGTGATCTGATTGAAGCTATCGTCGGCCTGCCCTCTGCACTGTTCTACAACACAGGCATCCCTGCTTGCGTGCTGATCCTTAACAAGCAGAAACCTGCTGCTCTCAAGGGCAAAGTCATCATCATTGATGCCAGCCGTGACTACCTTGAAGGCAAGGCGCAAAACAGCCTGAGCGCTGAGCACATTATCCGTATCGTCAGCGCCCACAAGGCGGCATTCGAACGACAAGCCCAGATCGAGAGATATTGCCGAGTAGTTTCGTTAGACGAGATCCGTAGCAACGACGGTAATCTCAATATTGCCCGCTATATCGACAATGGTGAGTCTGAAGAGACTGTCGATGTGGCTGCAACCTTGAAGAAGCTGGAGGCGCTGGCCGAGGAAGAAGCGCAGATTGATGCGCGAATGAATGGGTATCTGGTGGAGTTGGGGTTACTGGAGATTGAGGCATGAGCTTGGCTGAAAAACCGGGCTATAAATCAACACCATGCGGCTGGATTCCTGCCGCTTGGTCAGCCGAAAAGCTCTCCGGATTGGTTGATGTGATTTATGGAAAGTCACCGGCTGATATTAAAAGGTCGGAGCGTGGCATTCCGATCTATGGTACGGGTGGTATTTCCGGTTACACCGATTCACCTTTGTATGAGGGCCCTAGCATCATCCTGGGACGCAAAGGAACGATTGATAAAGTGCAGCGTAGTGATGGCCCATTTTGGGCAATTGATACGACCTTTTATACAACGCCGAAAGTGACCTTTGATTGGTCATGGCTTTACTACTGCATCTCGTCGTTTGATTTAAGAAAGCTTAACGAAGCTTCCGGTGTTCCCAGTTTGAGTCGGGATTCGCTGGAATCGCTCGACATTGCTCTTCCCCCTCTCCCTGAGCAACAAAAAATCGCCGCCATCCTCACAGCCGTGGACGACAAGCTGGATGTAATTGCCCGCCAGATTGACGCCACCCAGACCCTCAAACAGGGCCTGATGCAAACCCTGTTCAGTAAGGGCGTAGGCACTCAAGATGCTACTGGTCGTTGGATTCCTCATACTGAGTTCAAGGACAGTGAACTCGGGAAGATTCCAGCGCTATGGGATGTTGGTGCGATAGCGGATTACGTATCAGCTCTCCGGTCTGGGGTCAGTGTTAACGCAGAAGATCGCGTACATGGTGATGATGAGGTTGGTGTCCTCAAGGTGAGTTGCGTGTCCCGTGGCGGGTTCTATCCGAATTGCCATAAGACTGTTGTGCCTGAGGAGCGGGAGCGCGTCGCCGAGCCCGTTTTACAGGGACGCATTATCGTCAGTCGAGCGAACACTCCTGCCTTGGTAGGTGAATCAGCCTATGTTGATTCTGCTTGGCCTAACTTGTATCTCCCAGACAAACTCTGGCAAATCGAGCCTTCCGAAAGGCCTCATTCGATAAAATGGCTGTCCTTCTATTTGCAGTCACCATTTGCTCGTCAAGAAATCAGCAAGGCAGCAACGGGCACAAGTGGCAGCATGAAGAACATCGCCAAGCCAGCATTTTTGAGTATTCGGATGCCCTTAGTTCCGCTAGCTGAGCAAGAACACATTGCCGCGATTCTTTCTGGCGTGACATCAAAGATTGAAGCCCTAAGCAGTAAACAAGGCCATTACCAAACCCTCAAGCGGGGCCTGATGCAAAAACTGCTAACCGGCGAATGGCCGGTCAAGCTCGATAGCCCTAGCGGTACAGTCTGAGTTTTTATTCATGGATGAAATCACTCCCCTCTCCTCAAATCCGGTACCTGACCTGTTGCCGCTGACCGAAAACTGACCCAGTAGAGGCTGTTCTGCCGACTGAAAACTGACCCAGGTGTTCAACTGCTCC